>NZ_JBHVSD010000020.1:0-76491 GCF_042885395.1 Kitasatospora sp. NPDC058063 | reverse complement strand
GGCCGGTGTCCGCCCCCCTTGTCGGGGGTCCTCCCCCGGGCCCGGTCATCCCCCCGGGGGGCCCCGGTGGGGGGCCCCGCGGCCCTGGGCCCCTTGCCCCCCCCCCCCCCCCCCCGAGCTGCACCCTTCCTCCACGCCCGCACGGGCAACAGGGCCGGCATCGGACAAGTCGGCATCCCTGCCCACCTCGCGGACCAGCAGGACCGTTCCCCGGTCGGCCGTCGTCAGCTCGCCGCCGGGGGAACGGCGTGTGCGGCTGCGCGCCGGGTGATGGCATCTCCCCCCCCGGTACTCCGCCTCGAAGATCGGCGCGGACATGATGGCGCTCTCCTGCCGGCACACCTTCGCACTGCCGGCCTCAGCGGTCCGCCCGTTCAACACCTACGGCCCGCGCCAGTCGGCCCGCGCCGTGATCCCCACCATCCTGGCCCAACTCCACTCCGGCGCACGGGAGATCAGGCTCGGCTCGACGACTCCCACCCGCGACTTCACCTACGAGACCGACACCGCGGAGGGCTTCCTGGCCATCGCCCGTGCCGACCGCGCGCTCGGCGAGACCGTCAACCTCGGCACCGGCGGCGAGATGTCGATCGACGACCCGGCCAAGGCCCTGCTCGTCGCCTCCGGCCGGGACGCCGAGCACCTGCACCTGCTCGCGCCGGACCGCTACCAGGTCCGACACCGGCACCCGAGGCGGGGGCGGGCCCGGACCGGTCCGGGCCCGCCCCCGCCTTCCCCGCGTGTCCCGTTCTCCAGCCTTCCCGCGCGTCCTGGCCGCCGCTCTGCGCGCTGGATCTTTAGGCCTGAAAGTCGCTATCCGAAACCGGTGATCAAACCATAGGAATGGCTCCACGGCCTGACCGGCCACCCCCGACCAGAAGGAGCCTCACCCATGATTCGCCTTCGTACCACCTGTATGGCCGTCGCCGCCACCGCCGCGATGCTCGCCCTGGCCGCCGCGCCCGCCCAGGCCGCCCCGGGTGACGTCACGACCTCGTGCGCAAGCGTGGTCACCCCGGCCGGCTTCGTCGACGTGAGCTGGGGCTACAGCAGCAGTTGCGGCACGGGGAGCTTCAGCCCGAACATCAAGCAGATCAAGCAGCTCACCGGACTGCCCGTCGGCACCGTGGTCCAGGCCTGCTCCACCACCTACCCGCCCGCGGGCTGGGTCCAGACCAGCTCCTACTACACCAGCAGCTGCGTCGCCTGGTCGAACCCGAGCCTCAACAACAACGCCTGGCAGCTGAAGCGCGTCTCCTGATCCGGCGCCCCCGGCGGCTCCGCTGATCCGCTGATCCGCTGATCCGCCCGGACCCTCGGTCGGGTGCCTGACCCGAGGACCTGACCGAGGGCGCCGGGACCGGACGCGCCGGTGCCGACGTGATCAGCGGGCATGCTCGGGGCTGATCGAAGACCGTGCAGTTGTTGAGGTGTCAGTTGTCGCTGCGCCCCGGCTCCGGTGAGCAAGTTCCTTCTCCGACCGCTCGGATCGCACGGTCGAGCAACCCCGTCGGCACGACCGCAATGCGGGTCGGAGACCGGCTGGACGGGCTGTGGTGCAACGGGGCTTCGCGGGCTGGTACCCGCGCGACGGACGACCGGTCCGTCCGGGCAAGAACCCCACCCGGCCCAAGGCCAGGATCCTCGCCGCCGACGACGGCAGCCCGCCACTCTCCGCCTCGGCGATCGTCTCCCCCCACGACACGACGGCTCGCCACGTCCGCCGCGGGCACATCATCAGCTGGAAGGGGTTCGCCGCACATGTCACCGGGACGAAACCTCGTTATCGAGACCGCCGACCGCCTTCCGGACCTACCCGGACGAGAACGACATCCCCCGGCCGAAGTCCTGGCGAACCCTTGGCACCCGAGCCCGCAAGGTCACCGACAGAGTCAAGCTCGGACGCTGCTCGCGGATGCGCGACGGTGAACGCGCCCGGCTCCTGCCGCGCTGCGCAGGAAGTCGGCGGGTCCGACTTCCTGTGCACGGCGCGGAATTCAAATACGGGCCGCTTGGGTGCGGCAGTGGGTGAGGGCGTACTTGAGGCGGGTGTCGGGGTTGGGGGTGGTGGTGAGGAGTTCGCCGGCGGTGACGAGGGCGGCCCAGTACAGGGTGAGGTTTCCGGTGCGGGGCATGGGTCGGGCGGCGGCGAGGGAGAGGTAGGCCGCGGTGAGGTTGCCGGTGGTGAACCAGCGGTGGAGGCCGTGGTGGTGGCCGGGTCGGATGCCGCCCATGGCGTCGATGGCGACGAGGAAGTGGTCGACGACCTTGAGTTCGGTGTCGGTGAGGGAAGCGGGGACGTCGAAGACGCCGAGGGCTTCGAGGAGTTCGCCGGTGTCGGTCTCGGAACCCGCGCGGGGGTTGGCGAGCAGGGCGTCGTGGCACTCGTCGAGACGGCGGATCGTCTCGGCCAGGGGGATGGTGAGGGCGAGGCAGACCGCCCGGGCGGAGGGCACCGGCTTGTGGGTGCGGCGGGCGAGCAGGGCGTAGGTGTCGGCGGGGGTGCGGCCGCGGGAGAGGGCGTGGCCGGCGAGGGTCGTGAGGTGCATGGGGGTTCGGACTTTCAGACGGTGACGAGGGCG
Organism: Kitasatospora sp. NPDC058063; assembly: GCF_042885395.1. NCBI lineage: Bacteria > Bacillati > Actinomycetota > Actinomycetes > Kitasatosporales > Streptomycetaceae > Kitasatospora > Kitasatospora sp. NPDC058063. The sequence goes on along the minus strand of NZ_JBHVSD010000020.1, from coordinate 73,909 downwards.
GGACCGGGGGCGGGCGCGATAAGGGCCCAGACGAACTTTCCGATACCGCCGGGGCGGTTGGCGCTGCCCCAGCGTTCGGCCAACTCGTTGACGAGGAGCAGGCCTCGGCCGTGCTCGTCGTCGGGGGTCGGGGTGTGGAGGGTGGGGTGGTCGGTGCCGGCGTCGTGGACTTCCAGGCGCAGACGGGAGCCGGTGACGGTGAAGCGGACCTCGATGTGACAGTCGTCGGGGGCGTCGGAGTGCTGGACGGCGTTGGCGAACAACTCGCCGAGCAACAGTTCGGCGGTGTCCGAGTACCGGTCGCCCGAGGGGAGGGCGGAGAGGTACGCGCGGAGCAGGTAGCGCGCCAGGGGCGTGGACTCGATACGGGAATCGAGGCGCGCAACGAACATGCGGGGACGACGGGCAGTGAGCATGGGGACCTCGGAGGGCGCGGAGAGGAACGTAACGAGAGGATCGATCGCAACGGTGGGTTCCGGCAATTGCGGCCCCACCGTGATTTCACGGTGGGGCCGCTACAGGTCGACAGCCATTCACCACAGCGTGACGAAAGCCGACTCAGGGTTCCGCAGGAATGGCCTAGCGTGGAACTACAACCCTCTGTTGGACGGAGCCAAGATGCCCCGCGCCGCCGACCCGCGGACTGCCGCTGCCCGACTTGTCTCCACCGCTGAGGCCTCCGGCTGGACACCCTGGCAGCTATCCAGCGCAATCGCGCGTGAATGCGCTGTGAGTCTGCTTCAGGCTGCACGCCTCAGCCGTGGATGGTCCCTGCGACAGGCAGCCGACGAACTCGCCCAGCTGGGCCACCGCGTCACCGTGCAACAGCTCTCGGCCTGGGAGCAGGGCACCACAAGGCCATCGATCGAGCGTCTTGACGCGTTGTGCCGCCTCCACCAGACCAGACCAGACCGTCTGGGCTACGGCACCGACTACACCCCTGTGGACAGCCAAGCTGCCCCTGAGTCCGCCCCGAGCACCAGCATCAGCACCGAGGTTTCCGTGGACCCGATGCAGGCAGAGATGCCGACTGCCCGGCACGCCATACTTCGTGGACTGCTCAGCCAGGTAGGCCTGAGCCTGTCCGCTCCGGTCTTGTCCGCCCTCATGAGCGCCCGCCAGGACGGGGCCGCCGTCTTCACCGCGAGCGTGGCCGACACCACCGTGGATCAGTGGGAGAACACCGCTGCCGAGTATGGCCATGCTTACCAACACACTCCGCCGGCCCGGCTCCTCGGCGATTCCGTGTTGGACTTCCTCGACGTCCGGCAGCTCCTCAGTCGCCGACAGTCGGCCGACCACCGCACCCGTCTCTGCCACGTCGCTGCCAGACTCGCCGCCACCGCAGGCATCGCCCTGGTTGCGATGGGCGAGCACCGCGAAGCACGGGCCTGGTACCGGGTTGCACAGCTTGCGGCCGAGGAAACTCATGACCGTGCCCTCCGCGCGTGGCTTGTAGCACGTGAGGCCGTCATCCCGTTCTACTACGGGGCGCCGGCGGGCGCGGCCGAGCTGGCCGAGCGGGCCCGGGTGATCGCGGGTACCACGGTGTGTGCCACCGCAGCCTGGGCGCCTGCGCTGAAAGCTCGCGCGCTCGCGCGCCTCGGCCGCCACGAGGAAGCCCGCGCCGCCATGGTCCTCGCTGAACGGGCGTTCGTCCGGCTGGGGGCAGAACACACCGCCGACCTGGCATACGGGTACACGGAGCGTCAACTTCGATGGCACATGGGCAGCATGTACACCACGCTTGGTGACATCCGGCGCGCGCAGCAATCCCTTGACCAGGCTCTCAACCTCTACACACCCACCCAGTACCTCGACCGAGCGCTCATTGCTTTGGACCAGGCAGACGGCCTGATGCGTATCGGTGAGATCGGCTCGGGAGCGCAAACCAGCATGGTGGCGGTTGCCACGCTCCCGGACGAACACCGGACCGGGATTGTGCTGGCCCGGGCCCGGGAAGTCGCGGCGGCGGTTCCACCCCGTGCGGCCCGCCTGCCGCTGGTTGTTGATCTTCGCGAGATGTTGGCCCTGCCGAACTAGGGACGCCGGGCGAGCAGTTGGAGCAGCCCGGTGACCGCGACGCCTGCCACGATCTCCCGCCGGTCGATCATGTCCTGGATCCGGGAGATCGGGATCCACTCGATCCGGTCGGCCTCATGGGTGTCCGCCGGCGGTGCGACGTAGGTGGCGCCGTGGGCAAGGAACACGTGGTGCTCGGCGTTGCTCATGCCGCCGATGGGCTGGGTGTAGGCGAGTGCCTCGACCTCGTCCACCTGCCAGCCGGTTTCCTCGAACACCTCGCGGACCGCTGCGGCCTCGAGGGATTCTCCGTCCTCAACGATGCCGCTGGGGATCTCCCAGCTCCAGGTGCCCGTCGCGAAGCGGTGCCGCCACATCATCAGCACCTCGTCCCGATCGTTGATCAATACGACGGCGGCAACCGGTGCGAACCGCACCAGGTGGTGCTCGTACCGGTCCCTTCCGAGCGGCTCGACGTCGACCAGGTCGAGCCGCACCCACGGGCTGGTGTAGACGGGACGGCTGCCGTGGACGGTCCACTCGCTGCTCACTCGTACCTCATGATCTCGGTGGGGCGGGTCGGCGCCATCCTGCCAGAGGTGCCAGCGACGGCGGCACGGCCGACGACCTGTACTGGAAGCGCATGACCGAGCCGCTCGCGCCCGCCTGCCCGGCCGAGCGCTTTGCGTGACGGGCAGTCGGGCTTGCCGCCCGGCCGCAGGGGTCGCCCAGCGGGGCAAGGACGTCCCCTGGCGTCCTCGCCGGCGCCCGCGCCGTCATGGTCCTCGTCAGTACATGGAGCGTCGTCTTCGCTGACGTGGGCGGCGTTTGCACCACGGCGGCCCGGACACCACCCGATCAAGGTGCAGTACGTCGAGGACTGCGCACCCGGCACACGCCGTCCAGGCCGCCGGTTCGCAGCCGACCGACTTCGCTGTCCGAGGACGCCGTGAGCAACTGACGCCAGGACTCGTGGTCAAATCCGGCGGCGTTCGGCCACGATGCCCCAATGATGCACCTCAGGCGGGCCCAGGACGACGGGGTGTTCGATCGCTTCACCGGTCACATCGAGGATTTATGGGCGAACGGCCGTGACGTATGGACGGCCCCGGCAGCAGAGGTGGTGGATCATGCCCAGGCGTGATTACGAGGACGACCCGAACGCCCCGGCCGCCAACTCGCTGGTCCCGGCCGCATCCGTGGTCGTGGTCGACGATGCGGGCCGTGTCCTGCTCCAGCGGCGTAGCGACAACGGGATGTGGGCCCTGCCCGGCGGAAAGATGGACATCGGCGAGTCGCTCGCCGGGTGCGGCATCCGCGAGACGTACAAAAAGACCGGCATCGACGTCGAGATCACCGGGATCGTCGGCACCTACACCGACCCCGGCCACGTCTTCGCCTACGACGACGGCGAGGTCCGCCAGGAGTTCTCCATCTGCCTCCTCGGACGCCCGCTCGGCGGGGAGTTGCGGGTGTCCGACGAGTCCCACGAGGTGGCGTGGTTCACCCCGGCGGAAACGGACGGGCTGCCGATGGTGGCGAGCATCCGCAAGCGGCTGGCCGACTGGCGCTCCGGGGCGATCCCCGTGGTGCGCTGACACGACTGGTGCGCGCGGGAGGTCATGGCGGCGGTGCCACCGCGGGCGCACCTGGCACACGCCGTCCGGGCCGCCGGTTCGCAGCCGACCGACTTCGCTGTCCGAGGACACCGTGAGCAACCGACGCCAGGACTCGTGGTCGAATCCGACAGCGTTCGACCGCGATGCCCCGAGCGGCTGATGGAATGACTGGCGGTCAGGTCGTGAAATCACCACCCGCCGTTCCGAGGATCAGACGCGAGGGGGCGATCGGCGTGTCGAACCCGATCGCCGCGACGACGAAGAACGAGATTCCGATACCGAAGGCCACGGAATGGGGCTGGTCGAGGTTGAACGTGTTCTGGCCGTCCAGCCCGGTGCGGTGTTCGCCTTCGCCTGCGAGGTTCTCGAATTGCTGGATGGGCCCTCCGGAAGCGTCCCAGACGTGCACCCGGGTGAGCCGGCCGAATCCGACGTCGGTCTTGAACAGGACGAAGACCCTGACCAGGTTCGTCCGGACGTCGTTGACGATCACCGGCGTCGGTACGGCGATGTGGAACCAGCTGGTCTTCCCGGGTGTGATGTCCACATCGGAACCCCACCCGAAGTGTCCGTTGCGGCTGAGGTTCTCGGGATTCTCCACCACCATGGCGTTCCCGTGGACCCAACTCGCCTGCAGCGCCACAATACCCACCTCCTCGGCAGGTTATTTCTTTTCTTGCAGTCTCACACTCCGGAGCCCCGGCTCACAAGAGTCCCGCCCCGCATACTTTCTGCTGTCGCGGGCCCATTACCGATTCGTACAGTAACGGTGAAGACGGCGGCTCGCCGCATGAGCCCGGGCACGCAACTCGCCGAGCCCCGGCCGGAGACGGACGGACGGCCTGCCATCGCGCAAACGCCCTTTCCGGCGATGAGCGGCTGCGCGCATTTCACCGCGATGCGGGTACGCGCTCGCCGACGACATCGAGGACGTCCACGCCGCGCGGGAAGTCGGCCGGGCCGACTTCCCGCGCACGACCGGCGGGCGGCGGGGGTGGTGGGTCAGGCCGGGTGGACGAGGCGGCTTTCGTGGGCGAGGACCACGGCCTGGATCCGGTCGCGGAGTTCGAGCTTGTGCAGGATGCGCCCCAGGTGGGACTTCACGGTCGCCTCCGCGAGGTACAGGGTGGCCGCGATCTCCGCGTTGGACAGGCCGCGGCCCACCTGGACGAGCACCTCGCGTTCGCGGGCGCTGAGCCGGCCCAGCCGCTCGTCGTGCTCGGGGTTGCGGCCGTCGGGGATGTGCGGGCGGAGGTTCTCCAGCAGGCGGCGGGTGATCCGCGGGGAGAGCGCCGCGTCGCCCGCGGCGACGTTGCGGATCGCGGTGAGCAGTTCCTCGGGCCGGGCGTTCTTCAGCAGGAAGCCCGAGGCGCCGGCGTTGAGTCCGGCGAAGGCGTACTCGTCCAGGTCGAAGGTGGTGAGGATGAGCACCCTGCTGTGCGGGGAGGCCGCGACGACCTGCCGGGTCGCCTCGATGCCGTCGGTCCCGGGCATCCGGACGTCCATGAGGACGACGTCGGGGCGCAGTTCCCGGGCGAGGCGCACGGCCTGGGCGCCGTCGGCGGCCTCGCCGACGGGTGCCATGTCGGGCTGGGCGTCCAGGACGGTGCTGAAGGCCATCCGGAGCAGGGCTTCGTCGTCGGCGATCAGGATGCGGATCGTCATGCGGGCGCCGTCGCCCTCGCCGCCGCTTCGCCGCTGTCGAGCAGCAGGCGGGTGCGGACCGCCCAGCCGCCGTCCGGGAGCGGTCCGGCCCACAGCGTCCCCCCGTAGGCGGCCGAGCGCTCGCGCATGCCGGGGATGCCGTGGCCGGACGGTGCGGCGGCGGGACGCGGATGCGGCGGGCGGGGGCCGCTGTCGGTGACGTCCACGGTGACGGCCGCGGTCGAGCACTGGATGCGGACCGTGGCGCGGGTGCCGGCGGGTGTGTGCTTGAGGGTGTTGGTCAAGGCTTCCTGTACCAGTCGGTAGACGGTGAGTTGGGCGGTGGCGGGGATGTGGGCGTGGCCGCCGTGGACGTCGAGGCGGGTGGGCAGTCCGGCGGCGCACATCTGGTCGGCGAGGGCCTCCAGTTGGGCGATGCCGGGCAGTGGGTGGCGCTGCGCGTCCGGTTCGTCGGTGCGCAGGACGCCCAGCGAGCGCCGCATGTCGGTCAGGGCCTGGCGGCCCGTCTCGGAGATCTGGAGCATCGCGGTGGTGGCCCTGTCGGGCGACCGGTGCTGGGCGTAGACGGCGGCGTCGGTGAGCGCGACCATGACGGACAGGTTGTGGGTGACGATGTCGTGCATCTCCCGGGTGATGCGGGTCCTTTCCTCGGCGACGGCCAGTCGCGCCTGCTGTTCCTGTTCGTGCTCCAGGCGGGCGGCCCGTTCCTCCAGGGCCGCGAGGTAGGCGCGCGTGGTGCGCACGTTCACGCCGAGGACGGCGGCGGCGACGACCATCGCGGTGACCGCAACGAACGGGGTCAGGAACGCGCCTTCCGTCGCCCAGCGCAGGCAGGCCAGCAGGGCCCCCGCCTCCACGAGGGCACCGGCGACGAGCGCGCCGCGCCGGCCCGAGGTGGCGGCCACCGTGTAGAGGGCCACCAGCAGGGCGACGTCCGCGGGCAGTTGGACTCCCGTCAGCCACTGGACGAGGGCCGCGGCCGCCACCGCGGCGAACACCGTGCGCGGGGCCCGGCGCCGCCACAGCAGGGGCAGCGCGAGGGCGGCGGTGAGGGCCACGGCCACCGGCAGCTCGTGCGGCGGGCGTGTGGTCGCGGCGTTGAGGAGCAGGAGCGCCGGCAGCAGCGCGTCCCGCACCGCGGGCGGCAGCCGGGAGCCCCAGCGCCCGGCGGCTTTCACCGGTCGCGCCGCTCGTGCGCGGGCACGGTCGGCGTACTGCGTCAGTCGTAGGGCGGTCCTCGCCCACCGGGCCCGCGCCCGCATCCCCACAGATGCAGGCGCAGGCGCAGGCACAGGCGCGGGTACCCGGTCGCGGTGGGCGTGGCCGGGTTCCGCGGCCGCCTCGGTCATCGCACGTCCCTGTCGACTCGACGTCATGGCGGCCCCGGGTCGGGGCCGCCACCGCGGACGGCCTGTTACGGGCCGCGGCCCTGCTCACGGTAGGCCGCCGGCCCGCGCGGCACATGCGTCCACCGTCTGATCGTTGCGGGCCGGGATACGCCCGCAGGAGGAGTCCCGCTACCTCCCGGGGTCGCAGTGCGGCCGCCGATCCGGCATGCTCGACTACCGCCGCGGTCGTACGGGGACGTTGCGCGGTTTGCGACCCCGGTCGCAGGCGGCGGCGACCCGTGATCGATGCGGCGGCGCACGCCCGGCGCCGAGCATGGCCGGGTGACCGAGAACATCGCGGGACTGCCCATGTCCCCCCTGGAAATCCTCGCCCTGCTGGGTGCCGTCGCGCTGGTGGCGGCGCGCTGGCTTCCCCCCGCCGCCCGCCCGCGCGTGACGATCGCGGCGGGGGCGCTCCTCGTACCGTCCGCGCTCGCGCTGGCCGTGACGGGGATCCGCTGGCAGCTGCTGCCGGTGCTGGCCGGCGCCGCCCTCGCGGCGCCGTTCGCCCTCTCCCCGCTGCTGCGGCGCCGGCGCCGCGGCAGCCGGCCGGCGTGGCGGGCCCGCTGGTGGCTGGCGCTGCCGGGATCGGTGGCCTGCGCCGGCCTGATCGCCACCGGCCCGGTGGCCGCCTGGGCCTTTCCCGTACCCGTGTTCCCCGAACCGTCGGGCGCCTTCGCGGTCGGCACCCGCGTGGTGCAGTGGACCGACCCGCGCCGCCCCGAGACCTTCACGGCCGATCCGAACGACCTGCGCACCGTCGTGGTCCAGCTCTGGTACCCGGCGCGGAAGAGCCCCGCGGGCACGCGGCGGGCCCAGTACCTGGGACGCACCGAGCGCGAGGCGCGCACCGTCTCCGAGGCCCTCGCCCGCGGCGTCGGTCTGCCGGGCTTCCTGGTCGACGGTGTTCCGCGGGCCCGCAGCCGTTCGGTCTTCGACGCCCCGGTGGCCGGCGGTGGCGAACGGTTCCCGGTCGTGCTGTTCTCCCCCGGGTCGGGCGGGGTGCGCACCCAGAACACCGCCTGGGCGGAGGAACTGGCCAGCCACGGCTACGTGGTCGCCGCCCTCGACCACCCGTACGACTCCGCCGCCGTCGTCCTCGCCGACGGCCGGACGATCACCACCGAGACCGCCTCCAGCGGCGACCGGGACAAGGACGACGAGCTGGCGGCCGGCTGGACGGCGGTGCGAGCCGCCGACCTCGGCTTCGTCCTCACCCAGCTGGACGCCCTGGACCGGGGCGGGATCGCCGACCCGCTGACCGGACGTCTGGACACCGGCCGGGTCGCGGTGAGCGGCCACTCCATGGGCGGCGCCGCCGCCCTGCAGGCGGCCCGGCAGGACCGCCGGTTCGGCGCCGTCGTCGACCTGGACGGCTACCCCCACGGCCCCACCACGCCCGCCCTCGACCGGCCGACGCTCGCACTCACCCAGGCCCTCACCCCGGGAACCGACCCGCGCTACCTGCCCCGCCTCACCGAGGCGCTCGACTCCAGCACCGCGACGAGCTACCGGCTCACCGTCCCCGGCGCCGCCCATCTCACCTTCATGGACGGCCCCCTGTACCTGCCGCCCGTGCCCTCGCTCGTCGGCTCCCTGGGCCGCACCGAGAGCCCGCGCGTCGTCGCCGCGGCCACCCTCGCCTTCCTGGACGCCGTCCTGCGGGACCGGCCCGGCGACCCGGCCGGCGCCCTGCGGGCCTACGGTGACCTCAGCGTCCACCGCCCGGGCGGCCATGGGTGACGCCGGGTGACGGGCGGCCCGGCGCCGGCCCGGCGCCGGGGTGGTTCAGCGCCGTACGGGCGGCCCGCTCAACGCCGGGCGGCCGACTCGGCGCCGGGCGGCCCGCTCAGTGCCGGGCGGCCGGTTCGGCCGCGAGCGCGCCGAGGAGGACGAGCGCCTCCTCGGCCCGGCTGCCGGGCGCGGCCGTGTAGACGACCAGCAGGTGGTGCGCGGTGCCGGGGGCGCGGAAGGTCTCGTAGTCGAGGGCGACCTCCCCGACGGCCGGATGGTGGAAGCGCTTGCGGCCGTGGCTCTTCTCGTGCACATGGCGCCCGGCCCACAGGGTGCGGAACTCCTGGCTGCCGAGGGAGAGTTCGCCGAGCAGGCGGACGAGTTCGGGGTCGTGCGGCCGTCGCCCGGCGGCCATCCGCAGGATGCCGACGGTGGTGCGGGCGGCCTCCGCCCAGTCGAGGTGGACCTCGCGCGCGTCCGGGTCGAGGAAGAGCCGGCGGGCCATGTTCCGTTCGCGCGGCGGCAGCCGGGGGAAGTCGGCGATCAGCACGGCGGCCGTCCGGTTCCAGGCCAGCACGTCGTTGCGGTCGTTCATGACCAGGGCGGGGGTGTCCGCCATCGCCTCGACCACCCGCCACAGCGCCGGGCGCAGCGCCTCCGAACGCCCCGGGGCCCGTCCCGCCGCCCGGCCCGCCGACCCTCCCGCGACTCGGCCCGCCGACCCTCCCGCGACTCGGCCCGCCGTCCCTTCCGCCGCCCGGCGCGGCGGGCGGGCCAGGTCGTACAGGTGGGCGCGTTCGGCGGGGCCGAGCCGCAGCGCCCGTCCGATGGCGTCCAGCACCTCGTCGGAGGGCCGGTCGGCGCGGCCCTGTTCGAGGCGTACGTAGTAGTCGGTGCTGAGCCCGACCAGTTCCGCGACCTCCTCGCGCCGCAGTCCCGGCACCCGCCGGCGGCCGGTCGGCGGCAGCCCGGCGTCCTCGGGGGTGAGCAGGGCGCGGCGGGTGCGCAGGTACTCGCCGAGGCTGCCGGCGAGCGGGTTCGGGTCGGCCATGCGTTCCAGTATGGGGGCGGCGGGGGGTGCCGTTCGGGGGTGCGGGGCCCGCAGGGTGGCCCTGTCGGACCCAGGGAACGGGACTCCCTTCCCGCCGCTCGCACGGCCCGCCGACGATCGGCGCATGACCACCTCCGCGAGCCCTCCCACCTCCGCGAGCCCTCCCACCTCTGCGAGCTCTCCCGCCTCCGCGAGCCCTCCCGCCTCTGCGAGCTCTCCCGCCTCCGCGGGCGGCCTCCCGGCGGCGGCGGGCGCCGGCCGGGACCGCTACCGGGCCACCGTCGCCGCGGTCGGCTGCGCCGGCGTGATGCTGCCGTTCTCGGTGACCGGCGCCGCCGTCGCGCTGCCCGACATGGCCGCCCGCCTCGACGCCTCGACCGACGCCGCCCAGTGGATGCTGAACGCCTTCAACATCACCTTCGCCGCGCTGCCGCTGGCCGCGGGCGCCCTCGCCGACCGGCTCGGCCGGCGCCGGGTGCTGCTGGCGGGGATCGCGCTGGTCGGCGCGCTGTCCCTGGTGGTGGCGCTCGCGCCGTCGATGGCGGTGGTGGACGCGGCCCGCGCGGTGCAGGGCTGCGGGGCGGCGGCCGTCCTGGCGGCGGGCGCGGCGGTGCTGGCCCACTCGACGTCCGGGCGGCGGCGCCGGGTGGCCTTCGGCGTGCTCGGCACGTCCTTCGGCACGGGCCTGGCGGTGGGGCCCCCGGCGGCCGGCGCGCTGGTGCAGGCGGGCGGCTGGCGGGCGGTGTTCCTGCTGGTCGCGGCGCTGGCCGTGCCCGCGTACCTGTGCGCCGTCCGGGCGCCGGAGTCCCGGGCGCCGGGCCGCGCGCCGATCGACCTGGGCGGGCTGGGCTGCTTCACCGCGGGTCTCGCCGCGCTGTCGTTCGCCCTGGTCCGGGCCGGCGGCGCCGGCTGGACGGCGCCGGGCACCCTGCTGCCGCTGGCCGGCGCGGCCCTGCTGGTGGCGGCCTTCGCGGTGGTGGAGCTGCGCCGGGGCCCGCGGGCGATGTTCGACGTCCGGCTGTTCCGGCGGCCCGAGTTCCTCGCGGTCGTGTGCCAGCCGTTCACCGTGACCCTCGGCTTCGTGGTGCTGCTGGTCTACCTGCCCGCCTACCTCCAGGGGGTGGGCGGGCGTTCCGTGCTGACCAGTGGTCTGCTCCTGCTGCCGCTGACGGTGCCCGTCCTGCTGCTGCCGCTGCCGGCCGGGCGCCTGGCCGCGGCGTTCTCCGTCCGCACGGTGCTGACCGGTGCCTCGGCGCTGATCGCGCTGGGTGCCCTGCTGCTGGTCACGGTGCGCGGCGGCGCGGGGTGGGCGGCGCTGACGGTACCGCTGCTGCCGTTCGGGGCCGGGGTGGGGCTGGCGTTCGGGGTGATGGACGACGCGGCGGTGGGCACGGTGCCGGTCGAGCGCGCCGGGGCCGCGGCCGGCGTCTTCAACACGATGCGGATCACCGGCGAGTCGGTCGCGGTCTCGGGCGCGGCCGCGCTGCTCACCACGCTGACCGCCGCTCACCTGCCCGGCCTGCCGGGCGGCGAGGCGGCCCGGCTCGCCGCCCGGGCCGTCCAGGGGCAGGTGGACCCGGCCCGGCGGGAGGCGCTGGCGGCCGGGTTCACCGGGGCCCTGCACGTCCTGGGGGTCGTCCTGGCGGTGCTGTCCGCGGCGGGGGCGGTGCTCACCCACCGGGCGCTGAGGGCGCGGGGCGGGCGGGAGTCGAAGGTGCGCCGGGGGTGAGCCGGGGGTGCGCCGGGGCGGTGCGCCGGACGGGCCAATGCCCCGTTGACGGCCGTGCCGCGCCCCTCTACAACGGAGCACAGGCCCCCATCCGCCGCGGGACACCGTCCACCGGGGCGTGCCCGACAGGCCCCGAGAGTTTCCCGACAGGTCCCGAGAGTTCCTGAGTTCCTGAGTTCCTGAGAGCTCGTGAGGAGCAATGCCATGGCTCCAGACGACAGCCGCTGCCCGGTGCTGGACATGACCGCCCGGCGCGTCCACCAGCAGAACGCGGAGCTGCGCGCCGCCGGGCCCGCCGTACGGGTCGAACTCCCCGGCGGCATCATCGCCTGGTCCGTGACCCGCAGCTCGGTGATCCGCGCCCTGACCGGCGATCCCCGGATCTCCCGCGACCCGCGCAGGCACTGGCCCGGCCTGGCCTCGGTGCCCGAGGGGTGGCCGATGGGGCCGATCGCGTTCCAGCAGAACTTCTTCAACCTCTACGGCCGCGAACACCGCTCGGCACGACGGCAGATGGCGCCCTCCTTCTCGCCCCGCCGGGTGTCCGGGCTGCGGCCCGGGATCGAGGCGACGACCGCCGCCCTCGTCGGCGCGTTCCGCGGCCTGGGCCCCGGCGAGGCCGTGGACGTCCGCCGGGCGCTGTCGCTCCCGCTGACCATGACGGTGATCTGCGACCTCTTCGGCGTGCCCGCCGACATGCGGCCGCGGATCGGCACGTCGATGGACACCCTGCTGACGACGACGGCCACGACCGAGCAGATGACCGCCTCCCGGGCGGCGATCAACGTGGTGCTGACCGACCTGCTGGAACTCAAACGGCGCTCCCCCGGGCCCGACCTCGCCACCGACGTGGCCGCCGTCGCCACCGGCGGCGGGACGGGCCGCAGCGAGGAGGAGTCCCGCGACATCCTCTTCCTGATGCTGGGCGCCGGGTACGAGACCGCGGTCAACCTCATCACCAGCGCCGTCCAGGCGCTCCTCACCCACCCCGGCCACCTGGCCCGGGTCCGCGAGGGCGGCCTCGGCTGGGGGGACGTCATCGAGGAGACCCTGCGCCACGAGAGCCCGGTGATGCACATCCCGCTGCGCTACCCGCTGGAGGACATCGACCTCGGCGAGGGCGTGGTCGTCCGGCGGGGCGAGCCGATCCTGCTCGGCTTCGGCGCGGCCGGCCGGGACCCGGAGGTCCATCCGCAGCGGCCGGACGACTTCGACCCGACGCGCCCCGACAAGGAGCACCTGTCCTTCGGCCACGGCCCGCACTTCTGCCTGGGCGCGCCGCTGGCCCGCCTGGAGGCCGAAGTGGCCCTGGACGGGCTCTTCGGCGCCTACCCGGGCGCCGTCCTGGACCCGTCCAGGGCGGCGCCGGCCCGGATGGAGTCCGTCATCATCAACGGCCCGTCCGAGCTCTGGATCGTCCCCACGCCCGCCCCGGCCGCCTGACCTCTGCCGCGAACGCCCTTTGTGCGAACGGTCGTTGCGGTACGGGCCGGCCCGGGAACCGTCCGAGGACTACGGGGTCACGGGGTCACGGGTTCACGGGTTCACGGGTTCACGGGGCCGAAGATCGTGGTCGGCCTCGTCCGCTGCGGGGTCTCCAGGCTCTGCAGGCAGAGGGTGTACTCGGTGCTGCTCCGCTTGTAGGTGAAGTAGCCGTCGGCGGTGGGGAACTTCCTGCACGCGGCCTCGCCGTCGTTGGTGTCCTCCTCGCGGCCCACGACGCGGGCCTGGGCCGTGGGGTCGGAGCAGGGCACCACTTCGACGTCGGGGTTCTTGTCGACGAGGCCGGGCAGGGCGGTGGCGATCGGGTTGTTGTTGTGGATGCAGTCGCCGGCCTTGGCGAAGTCGGGGTCGCGCTTCGCGACGAGGTAGATCACCGAGATCAGCAGCGCCGGGATGAGGACTCCGATGATCGTGGGCCGAAGGTACACCGGCTTGCCGGGGTCCATCGGCGTGCGGGGCGCGCCGGGCAGCGGCTCCGCCAGCTTGTCGACCTTCAGGCGCTGCGGGATGTTGATCAGCATGATGATCGGGTTGACGATCATCGAGGGGATGCCCCACCAGCCCTGCCAGAGGCTGTCGGAGGTCATCTCGCGGTGGGTGGCGATGCCGCAGCTGCGGCAGAACGGCCCCCGGGTCTTCAGGTACTTCAGGATGATGATGAGGCCCAGGTGCCCGCGGAAGGTCGCGTCCACGGCCGGGACGGATCCGCAGTACCGGCAGCTGAGCTGCCCCTCGCCGTAGCCGGGCAGGCCCGGGTCGGGTGCCGGGGCGTCGGAGACGGGCTCGGTGGGCGCAGCGCTCTCGGGCAGCTCGGCAGACTGAGTGGAAATGGTGAAATCCCCCGTGACGATCACGAATATGTGCGTCGGGAAACCTACCGCCGCCGGGGAGCGGGGAGGAGCGATTTGATCCCCGGGCGGACGGAAGGTCGCCGAACCGTGATCACAAACCGGCCGATCGATGCCGAAACTCCCCGGTCGGGTGTCCGGCCGGGCGTCCGGCCGGCCCCTGTCGGTGGCCCCGCGTACGGTCGCCCCATGGATGACCAGCAGGAATCGCACGCGACCGGACTTCCGGCGCACGGGGCGGCGCACGGGGCGGGAGACGACGTGCGGCGGGCGTGGGGCCGGGTGACGGGGTGGCTGGAGCGGCACGACCCGGCGGTGTTCGCCGCCCTCGGCGGTCCGGGGAGCGGGGAGGACGTCGACTGGGCCGAACGGCGCATGGGCCTGACGCTGCCGCAGGAGCTGCGGCAGTGGCTGCTGGTGAACGGCATCGACGCCGGCACGCGGCCCGACATGCCCTCGTGCCTGGTGACGCGGGCCTGCGCCGTGCCCCTGCCCAACGGCCATCTCCTGCTGGGCCTGACGGACATCCAGCGGGTCTACCTCAGCCGGATGGGCCTGGAGGAGGCGGAGCCGTCCGAGGACCCCGACTGCCCGTTCTGGCGCCGCACCTGGGTGCCGGTCGCCGCGGAGCGCGACGGCTTCTACGGGACGTTCCTGGACACCGCCACCGGAACCCTCGGCACGTGGACGGAGGCGTCCTGCCCCGAGGAGGGCGCGTACGCCTCGCTGTCCGCGCTCTTCCATCACGCGGCGGACTGCCTGGAGGGAGCCCCCACGGGAGACTGGACCGGCCCCGGCGGGCCCGCCGCCTCCCGCGAGCCCCGCCCCCGGCCGCAGGACGAGCCGGTCCGCGTCTGGGCCCGCGCCCACGGCTTCCTCGTCAACGACCGCGGACGCGTCCCCGCGACCGTCCGCGAGGCCTACGAGGTGTCCCGGCGGTGAGCGGCCCCGCCGCCTCCCTCGAAGCGGCGGGGCCGGGGTGTTCGGCGCGGTGCGGGTGTCAGGCGGGGCGGATGCCCGGATTGCCGGCCTCGGTGGTGAAGGAGGCGGCGGTGGACAGGGTGCCGCCGGGGCGGGTGATGTGGGAGACCACCCGGTAGTCGGCGCGGGCGCGGTGGCGGTCCAGGGTGAGGACGGTGTAGCCGCGGCGCCCGTCGTAGAACTTCATGTGCGGGTTGGCCGACATGAGGTTGTTCCAGTTGGAGGGCTTCTCCTCGCCGTCGCCGTCGCTGCTGATCGAGGTGCCGACGAACTCCACGCCCACGGTGCGGGAGTTGGGGTCGTCGAAGTTGCGCTTGACGTCCAGGGCGTAGGCCACGTGCACGTCGCCGGTGAGCAGCACGAGGTTCTTGACGCCGGAGCGGTCGACGGCCTGCAGGAAGCGCTCGCGGGCGGCCGGGTAGCCGTCCCAGGCGTCCATGGAGAGCTTGGAGCGCTCGGCGGTGGTGTTCTTGCGGCGGGAGAAGACGACCTGCTGGGGCACGACGTTCCAGGTGGCCCTGGAGCGGCGCAGGCCCTCGGCGAACCAGCGTTCCTGGGTGGCGCCCATCAGGGTGCGCCCGGCGGCGTCGGACTCCGGGGTGGGGTACTGCCAGCCGTCGCCGTTGGCCTGGTCGTCGCGGTACTGGCGGGTGTCGAGGATGTCGAACTGGGCGAGCTGGCCGTAGTGGACGCGCCGGTAGAGGGTCAGTTCGGTGTTGTGCGGCTGGGGCATGCGCAGCGGCTGGTTCTCCCAGTAGGCGCGGTAGGCGGCGGCGCGGCGGGCGACGAAGGGGGCCGGGTCCTGGTTCTTCTCCGGGATGCCGGCGGCGTAGTTGTTCTCCACCTCGTGGTCGTCCCAGGTGACGTACCAGGGGTGGGCGGCGTGCGCGGCCTGGAGGTCGGGGTCGTTCTTGTAGAGGGAGTAGCGCAGCCGGTAGTCCTCCAGGGTGGTGGTCTCGTGGTTGAAGTGGGCCGCGAGGGTGCGGTCGGTGTACTTGCGGTCGCCGCCGGCGGCGTCGATGCCGTATTCGTAGATGTAGTCGCCGACGTGGAAGACGGCGTCCAGGTCCTCGTTGGCGAGGTGGCGGTAGGCGGTGAAGTAGCCGTCCTCGTAGGCCTGGCAGGAGACGAAGGCGATGCGGGCGCTGTCGAGCCTGCGGCCGCGCGGCGGGGCGGTGCGGGTGCGGCCGACGGGGCTGGACCAGGGGCCGACGGTGAAGCGGTACCAGTACTCGCGTCCGGCGTCGAGGTCGTCGACGTCGATGTGGAGGGCGTAGTTGAACTCGGCGTGGGCGCGGGCGGTGCCGCGGCGTTCGACGCGGCGGAACTTCTCGTCGCGGGCGATCTCCCAGCCGACCTTGACCGAGCCGGTGGGCGGCAGGCCGGCGCCGGGCTCCAGGGGGCGCGGGGCCAGGCGGGTCCACAGCACGACGGCCTCGGGGGTGGCGTCGCCGGAGGCCACGCCGAGGGTGAAGGGGTTGTCGCCGATGGCGCGCGGGGCGATCTCGTTGTCGGCGGCGTGCGCGGAGGGCAGGTTGACGCCGAAGGCGAGCGCGGCGGCGGCCGAGGTGACGGTCAGGAAGCGGCGCCGGTCCAGGCGGGCGGCGGCCTCGCGCAGCATCCGGTCGGGCGTGGGGTGGTCGGCGGGGCGGGTCATCGGCGTGGTGGCCTTTCGCAGCTCGGGGGTGTGCGAAGGGAATTGGAGTGGACCGCCCCGTACGGCGGGGGTCGGGATCACGGCAGCAGAGTGATCATCCGGTGGGAGAGCGGTGAAGGTCCGGCACTTCGCCGCGAACCGGACGGAGGGCCGTATTCCGGTCGCGTTCGCCACGTCCCGCCCGGCACCGACCGACCCCGACCGGCCCTGCCACGCATCCCGCGGGCCCCGGCGCCCGCCCGTAGGCCCGGTGGGTGCGGCCCGCGCAATGGGCGGGTCAAGGGCGCGCGGGCCAGGGACGGCGCGTCAGACGACTTCCAGGTTGGCCATCATCCCCATGTCCTCGTGCTCGGCGTTGTGGCAGTGGAAGAGGTAGCGGCCGCGGTAGCCGTCGAAGCGGGTGATGATCTCCGCGGACTCCCCCGGGCGCAGCGAGACGGTGTCCTTGAGGCCGGCGTCGTGGGGCAGCGGGGGTTTGCCGCCGCGGGTGAGGATGCGGAAGCCCACCAGGTGGAGGTGGACGGGGTGGTGGACGTCGGCGATCAGGCGCCAGATCTCGGTGTCGCCGAGGGGGACGGTGACGTCGGTGCGGGCGGGGTCGAAGGGGCGGCCGCCGATCAGCCAGCCGTGGCCGCCGTTCATGCGGCCGGCGCGGAAGGCGAAGTCGCGGGTGCGCACGGCGTCCTGGCGGTTCCAGTCGGGCAGGTCGGTCGACAGGACGGGTGGGATGCGGCTGTCGTCGGCGGCGGGGCGGCGGGTGATGCGGAAGGCCATGATGTCGCGGGTGCGGCCGGTGCCGAGGCGGTTGACGAGGCGGACCAGGGAGCCGACGGGGGCGGCGGCGAAGTCGACGACGAGGTCGTGGCGTTCGGCGGGGGCCAGGGGCAGGGAGCGGTGGGTGACGGGGGTGGCGAGCAGGCCCTGGTCGGCGCCGACCTGGACGAGGTCGAGGCGGCGGCCGTCCTCGGTACGGGCCTCGATCTCGTAGTGGCGGGCGTTGGAGGCGTTGAGCAGGCGCAGGCGGTGGCGGGCGGCGTCGGTCTCGTGGACGGGCCAGGGGGCGCCGTTGACGAGGACGACGTCGCCGAGGACGCCGGCGAGGTGGGGTTCGGTGACGCCGGGGCGCTCGCGCAGGGTGGGGTCGAGGGAGGGGTAGGTCAGGGCGCCGTCGGCGGCGAAGGCGCGGTCGGTGATCATCAGCGGGATCTCGCGGGGGCCGGCGGGCAGGCCGAGGGCGTCCTCGGTGTCGTCGCGCACGATGTGCAGGCCCGCGAGGCCGCGCCACAGGGCGGGGGCGGTGAAGTCCATGCGGTGGTCGTGGTACCAGAGCAGGGTGGGGCGCTGGTCGTTGGGGAAGGTGTAGTCGCGTGTGCGGCGGCTGGTGACGGCGCGGGGGTCGGTCATGGCGCCGCCCGTGCCGCCCATGCCGTGCGCGTCCTGCATGCCGGGCATGACGTGGGGGGTCTCGGGCCAGCCGGCGGGCAGGACGAGGTCGGTGGGGTAGCCGTCGGAGTCGGCGGGGGTGTGCCCGCCGTGGAGGTGGACGACGGTGGGTACCGGCAGTTCGTTGCGGTGGGTGACGGTGACGGGCCGGCCGCGGCGGGCCTCGACGGTGGGGCCGGGGAAGGTGCCGCCGTACGTCCACAGCCGGGTGGTGAGGCCGGGCAGGATCTCGGCGTCGGTCTCGCGCTGGACGATCTCGTAGCGGTCGGCTCCGCCGTCGGTGGACAGGGGCCTGGCGACGGCGGGCAGCGGCAGCGGCACCCGGTAGGGGGGTGGCAGGGCGGCGGTGCTGCGCAGTTGGGCGCCGGTGGTGGCGGGGTGGCGGGCGAGGGTGGCGGCGGTGGCGAGGCCGGTGGTGGTGAGCAGGCCGAACGCGCCGCCGATGCCGAGGATCTGACGGCGGGTCAGGCCGAGCGGGCGGCCGGGGCGGGGTTCAGTCACGGTCGTCCTCCCGGCGGGCGGCGAGGCGCGCGGGCAGCGGGGTGCGCCACAGGGCGATGGTGAGGACGACGGTGGCGGCGATGGTGGCCACGCCCAGGGGCAGGTGCAGCCACAGGGCGCCGTCGCGTCCGGCGAAGTACTGGACGGTCTCGGCCGCGACGACGGCGAGGGTGGCGGCCGCCGGCCAGCCGCGGCGCAGCCGGATCCACACCACGAGGGCGGCGATCAGCTGGAGGTAGCCGAGGGAGGTGACGACGTTGGCGCCGGTGGCGTGCCAGGTGAGGGCGTCGTAGTCGCCGCTGAGGTAGACGCCGGCGAAGACGGGCTGGCCGAAGACGGCGGCGGTGTGGGCGGCGGCCAGGGCGCGCAGGGTCCGTCCGGCGGGCCCGGTCCGCTCCCCCGCGGCGGACCGGGCCTTCGGCTCCGGTGGGGTCCTGTCGGCGGCGATGGCCATGGGCGTCCTTCCTCGAACCGTTGCCGGGCCGCGCCGTGTGCCGGTGCGCGGCCCCGCCCATGACGCTATGACCGTCCGGTTATCCTGTCTAAGATCAATATTGCTATGGCGTTATGACGCCTCGGGCATGGGGGCGCCGGTGGACCTGAACACGCTCGCGCAGTTCCTGACGGTGGCGCGGCTGGAGCACCTGAGCCGGGCCGCCGAGGAACTGCGCGTCGCCCAGCCGTCGTTGAGCCGCTCCATCGCCCGGCTGGAGGCCGAGCTGGGCACCCCGCTGTTCGAGCGGGGCGGGCGGCTGCGGCTGAACGCGGCCGGGCACCTGTTCCGCGGCTACGCGGAGCGTTCGCTCGGCGAACTGGAGGCGGGCCGACGGGCGGTGGCGGAGGCCGCCGGGCAGGGACTGGGCACGGTGCGCCTGGCCTCGGAGACGTTCCTGGCCTTCAGCGGGCCGCTGGCGGCGTTCAAGCGCGGCCACCCGGGGGTGGAGATCGAGCTGCACCAGCTGCCCGCGCAGGAGGCGGCGCGGCGGCTGCGGGCCCAGGACGTCGACCTCGCCGTCTTCTCCCAGCCCGTCGCCGCCGAGGGCCTGGAGTCGGTGCCGCTGCTGGACGAGGAGGTGGGGCTGGCCGTCCCGGTGGGCGACCCGCTGGCCGGCCGCACCTCGGTGGGCGTCGAGGAGCTCGCCGAGCGCCCGTTCATCGCCGCCCGCCCCGGCCACTGGCAACGCCGCCTGCTGGACCGGCTGTTCGCCGCCCGCGGGCTGGTGCCGCGGATCGTCTGCGAGAGCGACGAGGCCGGCGCCATCGCCGAACTGATCAGCGCGGGCCTGGGCATCGGCCTGGTGCCCGCCGTCGCCCGGCGCACCGCCACCCGCCTGCCGCTGGTGTGGGTCGGCGTCGACAGCCCCGACTGCCGGCGCTCCCTGACCCTGTTCTGGGACGCGCGGGCCCGCCTGCCCGCCGGCGCCCGGCTGCTGCGCGAGGCGATCACGGGCTGGGACTGGGCGGGCGGCGGGCGGACAACGGGCGGCGGGCAGGCAGCGGGCGGCGGGCAGGCGGACGGCGGCGGGCGGGCGGGCGGCGGCTTCTGACGGCCGCCCGCCGGTTCGGCGCCGCTACAGCTTCGCGGCCGAGAAGGTGTCGCACTGGGCGAAGTCGCCGCCGCGGTAGCCGGTGGTGAACCAGGCCTTGCGCTGCTCGGCGGAACCGTGCGTCCAGGCCTCCGGGTTGATCCGCCCGGTGGCCTGCTGCTGGATCCGGTCGTCGCCGACCGCCGCCGCCGCGTCCAGGCCCTGGGCGATGTCCTGGTCGGTGAGCGAGGCGATCAGCGGACGGCCGGTGGAGGGCTGCGGGGTGGTCGTCGCGTGGTGCGCCCACACCCCGGCGTAGCAGTCGGCCTGCAGCTCCAGGCGCACCGAGCCGCTGGAGGCGCCCTGGCGGTCGTTGCCGACCTTCTGCATGGCGCCGGTGAGGTTCTGGATGTGGTGGCCGTACTCGTGGGCGACGACGTAGGACTCGGCGAACGGGCCGCCCTTGGCGCCGAAGCGGGCGGACAGCTCGTTGAAGAAGCCCAGGTCGACGTAGGCCTTCTTGTCGCCGGGGCAGTAGAACGGGCCCACCGCCGAGGTCGCCGCCCCGCAGGCGGTGGAGACCTGACCGGTGAACAGCACCGTCTCGGCGTTCTTGTACGGGACCTTGGCGGCGCGTGGCAGCTCGGTGCGCCAGAACTCCTGGAGGCTGTTGGTGACCGCCACGATCCGGCAGTCCTGGCGCTTGTTGGCGTCCGCCCCGGTCTTGCAGGCCTGCTGCGCCTCGCCGGCGGTGCGCACGCCGGAGGAATTGGAGGAGGAGCCGGAGCCGGAGGACAGGCCCAGCAGCTGCGGGTCGACCCCGAGGACGACGGCGAACAGCACCGCGATCAGGCCCACGGCCCCGCCCCCGATGGCGATCTTCCCGCCCGGGATGCCGCGCCGGTCGTCCACCTGCGAGGTGTCGAGGTCGCCCTGGTCGTCGAACTGCATGTGCCCCTGCCTGCCCGTTTCTGTCGCGTTCCGCCCTACTGGTGACGGTCTGTACCGTCGACGGCCCGGCCCAGCCTACGGGCCCCGCCCCGGATCGCGCCGCAGCGGGTCCCGGCTGCCCCGCCCCGGTCCGCGCCGCCGCCGGTCCCGCCCCGGTTCGCACCGCGGCCCCGCCCCGGCGGCCCGGGCACGGTCGGGCGGGCACGGTCAGGCGGGCGCCGGGGCGCCGACGACGCGCAGCAGCTCCAGGCGGGAGGCCGACTCGCCGCCCGGCGCGGCGGTGTGCACCAGCAGCAGCTGGTCCTCGCCGCCGGCGGCCAGCACCTCGCACTCCAGCTCCAGCGGCCCCACCACCGGGTGCAGCACCCGCTTGCGGCCGCTGCGCCGCCGGGCGACCTCGTGGCGCTCCCAGCAGGAGGCGAACTCCTCGCCGCTGGCGAGGAGTTGCTCCAGCAGTTCGGCGGCGCGCCGGTCCCCGGGGCGGGCGGTGCGGGCGGCGCGCAGGGAGGCGACGTGGGCGCGGGCGAGGTCCTCGTGGTCCTCGGGCGGGAACAGCGCCCGCACGCCCGGTTCGGTGAACCAGCGCAGCAGCAGGTTGCGCCGCTCGGGCGCCAGGGCGGTGACGTCGCCGAAGACGGCGGTGGCCATCGGGTTCTGCGCGAGGACGTCGCCGAGGTCGGAGACGACCTGGGCGGGCGTGTCGTGCAGCCGGTCCAGGATCAGCAGCAGCCCCGGCCGCACGTGCCCGAGCGGGCCGTGCCGGCGCGGCGGCTCGTGCCCGGCGAGGCGGAACAGGTGGTCGCGCTCGTCCTCGCTCAGCCGCAGCGCCCGCGCCAGCGCGGCGAGCAGCTGCGGCGAGGGCTGCGGGCCGCGCCGCTGCTCCAGGCGCGCGTAGTAGTCCACCGACAGCCCCGCCACCTGCGCCACCTCCTCGCGGCGCAGCCCCGGTGTGCGCCGCCGGACCCCGGGCGGCAGCCCCAGGTCGGCGGGGGTGAGCCGGGCCCGGGTGCGGGTGAGGAAGTCGGCCAGTGCCGCTCGGTCGATCATGCCCCCAGCATGGCCCGCCGGCGCCCGCCGCCACCAGGGACCGGCGGTCCCCGGCTCGCGGACGCGGCCCCCCGGTGCCGCGCCCGTCCGGCCCGCGCCGGCCCGCACGGGCGGGGACACCGTCACCCGTCGGCGTGCGGTGGGTGTCCGCGGCGCCGGGCCCGGAACAGGACGTGGCCGCTGTCGCCCTCGGGCACGAACTCCTCGTGGACCACGTCGAAGCCGGCGCTCACGAGCCACCCGCGGCTGGTGGCGGCGTCGGCGTGGCTCCACCACATCGCGGCCCCGCCGCCGAGCCAGTTCTCGTCGGTCCCGGTCCAGGCCCGGTGCCCGGTGGTGCTCAGGAACCAGCCTCCCGGCCGCAGCCAGTGGGCGATCCGCTCCAGCAGGGCCGGCTGTTCCTCCACCGGCACATGGATCAGGGCGTACAGGCAGACGACGGCGTCGAAGCGGCCGCGGGGAAACTCCACGGTCGTGGCATCGGCGCGGATGAAGTCGGCGCCCGGCACGAGCTGCCGGGCCCTGCGGACCTGGACCTCGCTGATGTCGACCCCCGTCACCCGGTGACCCTCCGCGACCAGGGACCGGGCCACGGGAACCCCTGTGCCGCACCCGATGTCCAGGACGGTCGCGGCCCCGGGGAGCCGGCCGAGCAGATCCTCGATCCACGGTCCGTACTTCGTCCCGCTGCCGAACGCCCGCTCGTAGTGCTCCGACAGCACGTCGTACCCGCGCCGGACCACTTCCTTCGGATCCTCGTCGTCCACACGCGCACGCTACGGCGCGCCCGCCGGGAGCGCGACCGCTTTTCACCCGGCCCCGGCCGGGCCTGCGCCCGGGGCCGTGCGAGCGCCCGGGCCCCCAGCCAGGGATCGGCGGTCCCTGGATCGGGAGGTCTCTGCCGCACCGCTCGGGGCGCGGGCAGGGTGGTGGGTGTCGAAGGTGATCAACTCTCCTGGAGGAGGCGGACGATGGCGACGATCCTGGTGACGGGCGCGACGGGTTCGGTGGGCAGCAGGCTGGTGCCGCGGCTGGTGCGGTGGGCGGAGGCGGACGGGTCCTCGGTGCGGGTGCTGGTGCGGGACGCCGCGAAGGCGCGGGACCTGGACGGGGTGGAGGTGGTGGTCGGCGACCTGTGCGAGGAGGCGGACCGGGCGCGGGCGCTGGAGGGCGCCGAGGTGGTGCTGAACGTGGCGGCGGCGCTGCGCGGGGTGCCGGACGAGGCGGCGTGGGCGGTCAACCGGGACGCGGCCGTCGCCCTGGGGCGGGAGGCGGCGAAGGCCGGAGTGCGGCGGTTCGTCCACACCAGTACGAACCTGGTGTACGGGCGGGGGCTGGGGCGCCCCGCCGTGGAGGGCGACCGGCTCGCACCGGATCCGGCATGGGGGGTGTACGCGGCGTCCAAGGCGCAGGCCGAGGCGGGGCTGCGCGCGCTGGGGGACGAACTTCCGCTGGTGGTGGCCCGGTTGGCGTTCGTGTACGGGCAGGGCGATCCGCACCTGGCGCAGTCGCTGCACTGGGCGGCGAACTGGCCCGCGCACCAGCGCCTGGCGGTGGTGCACCACGCGGACGTGGCGCGGGCGCTGTGGCGCGCGGTGGTGACGCCCGGCATCGAGGGGCGCACGTACAACGTCGGCGACGACGCGCCACTGACGGCCTGGGACCTGTACGCGCTCAACGGCCGGACGCACCCCGGCAGTTCACCGGCCGAGCCGTTCGAGCCGTTCGACCCGTGGGAGGGACAGGTGTCCACGGCGGCGGCGCGCCGGGAGCTGGGCTGGCGTCCGCTGTACCCGTCGGCGTGGGCGGCGGCCGACGCCGGGGCGCTGTAGCGGACGCCGCCCGGCCCTCCCGGTACGGGGAGGGCCGGGCGGCGCCGCACAGCCGGCCCGCGCCGCACAGCCGGCCCGCGCCGCTCAGCCGGGCGGCGCCGCACAGCCGGTCAGTGCCGCTCAGCCGACCGGCGTGGGCGCGGGGGCGTAGCCGGCCGGGCGGGTGGTGAAGGTGCCGCGGCCCTGGGTGCGGCCGCGCAGGCGGCCCGCGTAGCCGAACAGTTCGGCCAGCGGCACCAGTGCGCCGACCCGGGCGGTGGCGCCGTGGCCGGGTTCGGTGGAGCGGACGTGGCCGCGGCGGGCGGCGAGGTCGCCCAGGACGGTCCCGAGGGCGTCCTCGGGCACGGTGACGCTCACTTCGGCCAGCGGTTCCAGCAGGTGCATCCGCGAGGCGCGCAGGGCCTCGCGCAGGCCGAGGCAGGCGGCGGTGCGGAAGGCGAGCTCGGAGGAGTCCTTGGGGTGGGTGGCCCCGTCGGTGAGGGTGACGGCGACGCCGGTGACCGGGTGCCCGCCGAGCGGGCCCTCGGCCAGGGCGTCGCGGCAGCCGGCCTCGACGGCCTGCACGTACTCGCGCGGCACCCGTCCGCCGGTGACGGTGGAGGTGAACGCGAACTCCCCCTCGGTGCCCGCCGGCAGGGGGTGGACGTCGAGGACGAGGTGGGCGAACTGCCCGGCGCCGCCGTCCTGTTTGGCGTGCCGGTAGGTGAAGCCGGTGACGCCCTCGGTGAGGGCCTCGCGCAGCGCGACGCGCGGGCGCCCGACGACCGCCTCCACGCCGGCCTCGCGCCGGACCTTCTCCACCGCGACCTCCAGGTGCAGTTCGCCCAGGCCGGACAGGGTGCGCTGGCCGGTCTCGGGGTCGGTGGCCACGCGCAGCGAGGGGTCCTCCTCGGCCAGGCGGGCGAGGGCGGCGGCGAGCTTGTCGGTGTCGGCGGCGCGGCGGGCCTCGACGGCGACGGTGACGACCGGTTCGGCGCTCACGGGGGCCTCCAGGACGATGGGGTGCTCGGCGTCGCACAGGGTGGCGCCGACGCGGGTGTGCTTGGGGCCGACGACGGCGACGATGTCGCCGGCCCGGGCGCTGTCGGTCTCGGTGTGGCGGTCGGCCAGGACGGTGAGGATGCGGGCGACGCGCTCGCGGCGGCCGGTGGCGGTGTCGAGCACGGTGGCTCCCTTGTGGAGGGTTCCGGCGTACAGGCGCAGGTGGGTCAGGCGCCCGGTCGGGGCGGAGGTGACCTTGAACGCCAGGGCGGTCAGGGGCTGTTCGGGGTCGGGGTCGCGCTGCTGGGCGCGGTCGGCGGAGCGGGTGGGCGGGACGTCGAGCGGGGAGGGCAGGTAGGCGACGGCGGCGTCCAGGAGGGGTTCGATGCCGCGGTTGCGGTAGGCGGAGCCGCACAGCACCACGACCACCTCGCCGGTGCGGGTGAGGTCGCGCAGGGCCGCGGTGAGGGTGTCGGCGCCCAGGGTGGCGCGGGCGCAGAACTCCTCCAGGGCCTCGGGGTGCAGTTCGGCCACCGCCTCCTCCAGGGCGCGGCGGCGCTCGGCCGCCACGGCTTCGAGGCCGGCCGGGACCGGGCCTTCGTGCAGGGTGCCGTCGTCGTCCCAGGTGAGGGCGCGCAGGCCGACCAGGTCGACGACGCCGGTGAACGACTCCTCGGCGCCGATGGGCACGTGGACGGCCAGCGGGCGCGGATGCAGGCGTTCGCGGATGGCGGCGACGGCGGCGTCCAGGTCGGCGCCGGCGCGGTCGAGCTTGTTGACGAAGGCGATGCGCGGCACGCCGTGGCGTTCGGCCTGGCGCCACACCGACTCGCTCTGCGGCTCGACGCCGGCGACCGCGTCGAACACCGCCACCGCGCCGTCGAGCACCCGCAGGGAGCGCTCGACCTCGTCGGCGAAGTCGACGTGGCCGGGGGTGTCGATGAGGTTGATCCGGTGCCCGGCCCAGGCGCAGCTGACGGCGGCGGCGAAGATGGTGATGCCGCGGTCGCGCTCCTGGGGGTCGAAGTCGGTGACGGTGGTGCCGTCGTGGACCTCGCCGCGCTTGTGGGTGGTGCCGGTGAGGTAGAGGATCCGCTCGGTGACGGTGGTCTTGCCGGCGTCGACGTGGGCGAGGATGCCGAGGTTGCGGACGGCGGCGATGCCGGCGGTCGCGGCGGCGGCGGTGCTGCGGGCGACGGTGGTGCCGGTGGCGGTGCTGCGGGTGGCGGTGCTGCGGGTGGTGGTGTGGGTGCGCATGGCCCGGGTGCCTTTCGAGGCGGTTCTGCTCGTGGGGTGGGCGCGCGATTCCAGCAGTGCCGACGGATCGTCGGATTCATGACCACGGAATGGGACTACGGCCGGACAGGCCGGTGTCAGACGGTGGCGGCACTGCTCCGGTGCCGGCCGCGCAGCGGGCACCGGGAGGCCGGGGACACCAAAATCACCTCGTACCGCGACGCGGGAGAGGGGGCGGCGGCGCTCTGCTTCGGCATGGCCGCCCGCCCCCTTTCCCGGTCTCGTCCGTCACGGTCGTCGTCTCGGGCCGCGCGTCGGGGCGCGGCCGCGTGGCGAGTGTAGGGAAGGCGGGCCGGCCGGTGCGACGGGTTTTACGGCCCGGGTCCTACGGCGCCCGGAAGCGCAGGACCGGCTCCGACCAGCCGTCGTCGCGCACCCCGGCGTCCAGGGCGGCGCCGATGGCGCGTTCCTCGTACGCGAAGTGGGAGTCCATGATGGCGGCGAGTCCGTCGAGTTCGCGCCCGATCGCCTCCAGGTCGGCGCCGGTGGCGCCCTGGACGACGGCTTCGGCGGCCCGGTCGGCGAGGTGGCGCACCCGGGTGAGGATGTGGGTGATGAAGCCGTGGTCCTCGACGAGTTTGCCGATGGTCGGCGCCAGGTCGGGGCGTTCGTGCAGGAGTTGGGCGAACAGGCCGGTGTCCTCGCCCTGGTGGTGGTTGGTCAGGGCGGTGCAGAAGGCCAGGCAGTGGGTGAGGAGTCCGCTGTCGTCGTCCGGGCGGCGGGGCCGGCCGAGATTGGTGCGCAGGTCGGCGAGGCGGCGGCGCAAGTCCTGGTGCGCGCGGGAGAGTTGCAGGCTGAGGGCGGCCGTACGGCCGGTGGAGGGGGAGGCCACGGGTGGCGGTCCCTTCGGTTCCGCACCTCCATGCCTGACGCAGTCCGTCACCGGCACGCGATGCTCGCGCCATCGGATCACGTGCCCCGGCCGGAGGGCAAGCGGGGCTCCTGCGCCCCGGGTGGTGTCCCGGGGCCGCCGTCACGCTCCGCCGGCGAGGTCGCGCAGGGTCGCCCCGGCCTTCGGGGTCAGGACGAGCGGACCCCTGCCGCTCGTCCACACGGCCCGCACGTCGAGGCTTCGCAGGCGCCAGCCGTCGGGGGTGCGCACCGCCTCGCCGGTGAACGTGCCGCCGACGTCGAAGTGGCCGCCGGGTTCCTCGCCGCGCGCCTGCTGGGTCGAGGCGAGGTGGACGTGCGCCATGACGGCGTTCCAGCGCACCGCGGCCCGGTCCCCGTCCAGGTCGATCATGTGATTGGCGCCCACGTGCTGGGTCCGCTCGAACTTCCCGAGGGTCGCCTGCTCGGACTCGGCCAGCCCGTCGATGCCCTCGTGGTCCCCCACCGGCGTGGTGATCCGCACGTCGGGGGTGAAGTAGCGCCGCGCCCACGCCTCGTCGAACCGCCCGCCGCCGCGGGGCACCGTGTCGAGGCTGAGCAGGTAGCCGTCGATGAGGCCGGTGATGTCGGCGCGGTCGGTGAGGACCTGGATCCGCTGTTCGAGCGCGGCGAGGTTCGCGGTGGTGGTGATGGTGGTCATGGCCCTGGCTCCTCGGGATCGCTGTGCGTGTCGCGTCCGGTCCGGTCGCGCACCCCGGAGACTAGGACCTCAAGTCGACTTGAGATCAAGGTTCCGGTCCGGAGTCCGGCGGGCCCGCCCGGCGGCGGGATCGGCGGCGGGATCGGACTCGTCCGCGGGACCGGGCTCGGGCTCGGGCTCGGGCTCGGGCTCGGCGGCAGGTTCGGCGGCCGCGCCGGCGCGCGGGCGCCCGAGCAGGATGCCGGCGACCACCAGCGCCAGTCCCGCGCCCTGGCGCACCCCGAAGGGGTCGCCGTCCAGCGCGGTGCCCAGCAGCACGCCGGTGAGCGGGTTGAGCAGTCCGAGCAGGCCCACCGTGCCGGCCGGCAGATGGCGCAGCCCGGCGAACCAGCAGGTGAAGGCGAGCGCGGTGGCGACCACGGTGGTGTAGCCGAAGGCGAGCAGGGTGGGCCCGTCCGCCGGCGGGGGCGCGCCCTCGGCGGCGGCGGCGAGCGGCAGCAGCACCAGGCCGCCGGCGGTCAGCTGCCAGGCGGTGGCGGTGAGCGGGTCGGCGCCCTCGCGCCAGCGGGCCGCCAGCACGTAGCCGACGGAGGAGACGAGCATCGCGGCCGCGGAGGCCGCCAGCCCGGCCCAGCCGATCCCCTCCCCCGTTCCGGCCAGCGCGAGGGCGACCCCGGCCAGGCCCACCACCGACCCCGCCAGGTGCGCGCGGCGCGGCCGCTGCCCGGCCAGCGCCCAGGCGGTGAGCAGCAGGGCCAGCGGGGAGGCGGCCATGAGGGTGGCGGCGGCGCTGGTGGGCAGCAGTTGGGAGGCGAGGTAGAGCAGGACGAAGAAGGCGGCGGTGTTGAGCAGGCCGAGCAGGGCGCTGCGCCACCACCAGGCGCCGTGCGGGCGGCGGCGGGCGAGGGCGAGCAGCAGCAGTCCGGCGGGCAGGGCGCGCAGGGCGGCGCCCCACAGGGGGCGGTCGGCGGGCAGGTGGGCGTGGGTGACCCAGTAGTTGGCGCCCCAGGCGACGGGGGCGAGGGCGGTGAGCAGCACCCAGCGTTTGGTGGCTTCCATGGAAGGCAATATAGCTTCCTGGGAAGCTACTGGCGTAGGGTGGTCTCCATGGAGCCCGACCAGCACGAGGACCGGTACGAAGAGCGGTACGAGGAGCGGCACGAGGAGCGGCACGAGGAGCGGTCCCCGGACCACGTCGCCCAGATCCAGGCCGCGTGGCGGCGCGAGCGCCCCGACCTCGACGTCTCCCCGCTGGCCGTCATCGGGCGCCTGCACCGCCTCGCCGCCCGCCTGACCGCCGAGCTGACCCTCGTCTACCAGCGCTACGGCCTGGGCGAGGGCGAGTTCGACGTGCTCGCCGCGCTGCGCCGCGCCGGCGCCCCGTACGAGCGGGCCCCGGGCGAGCTGGCCGCGCACACGATGGTGACCACCGGCGCGATGACCAAGCGGATCGACCGGCTGGAGCGCGCCGGGCTGGTCACCCGCCGCCCCGCCGTGGACGACCGGCGCGGGCGCGTGGTCGCCCTCACCGACGCCGGCCGGCGTCTGTTCGACGAGGCGTTCACCGCCCACCTGCGCAACGAGCACCGCCTGCTGGCGCACCTGAGCACCGAGGAGGCCGCAGCCCTGCAGGGCCTGCTCACCGCCTGGCAGCACCGCCTGGACGGCACCGGGGACGCGGGTGGAAGCCGCACCGGTGGAAGCCGCGCCGGGGGCCCCGGGGACGCGGGCCGTACGGAGCGGGGCGGTGACGGCGGGCCGTGAGAAGCTGACGCATGGCCAGCGAGACTCCCCCGCCCGACGCCCCGCCGCCGCACCACCGGCACTCCTCCGCTCCCCCGCCCGGCTGGCGGAACCCGGACGTGCGGGCCGCCCGGCGCCTGGTGGAGATGCTCCAGGAGCTGCGGGTGCTCCAGACCGGCGTGCAGATCGTCTTCGCGTTCCTGCTCAGCATCGCCTTCACCCCGCGCTTCCCCCAACTCACCGACGCCCAGCAGGACATCTACATCGTCACCCTGCTGCTGTCGGTCGTCTCCTCGGCCGTCCTGGCCACCCCCGTCGCCCTGCACCGCGGCCTGTACCGCCACCCCCGCAAGGCGCGGATCGTCGACGTCTCCGCCCGCATCGCCCAGGTGGGCCTGCTGCTGCTCGCCTGCGCGCTGACCGGCGCCGTGCTGCTGGTCCTCGACGTCGTCCTCGGCACCGTGCTGGCGGTGCCGATCACCTGCGCCATCGCGCTGGTCTTCGCCGTGCTGTGGTTCGTCCTGCCCTGGGCGGTGCGCCGCTCCGCCACCCACCACCGGACCTGACCCGACCGCCGCCCGTGCAACTCCGCTGCCGCCGCCCGCAGCGGAGTTGTACGGGCGGCGGACCACGGACCGGGCCGGGGCCGGCTGCCGGGCGCCGGGGGCCGGGCCGGGAGGCGCCCGCCGGGCCGCCTCCCCCACCCCACGGAGCCCACCCGCACCCCGGACCGCTTACCGTGCCGGTATGCATACCGACGAAAGCCCGTGGGACGTCCTGCTGATCGGCGGCGCGTCCGGCATCGGCAAGAGCCGCGCCGCCGCCCGCCTGTCCGCCCGGCACGGCGCGTTCGTGGTCGAGTTCGACGACGTCGTGGCCGCCCTCCAGGCCGCCACCACCCCCGCCGGCCACCCCGGCCTGCACCACTTCGCCACCGTGCCCGACCCCGACGCGCTGCCCGCCGACCGCGTCCTGGAGCTCCAGATCGCCACCGCCCGCGCCCTGGACGACGCGCTGCTGGGCGTCGTGCGCAACCGGCTCACCGTGGACGTGCCCGCGATCGTGGAGGGCGACTACCTCACCCCGGCCGCCGCCGCCCGCGCCGTTGCCGAGGCCGCCGGGCAGGGCCGGCGCGTGCGCGCGGTCTTCCTGCACGAGGACGACCCGCGGCGCATCGGCGCCAACTACGCCGACCGCGAACCCGGTTCGGGCCCGCAGCCCGAGCGCGCCGCCGTCAGCGCCCGCTACAGCAGCTGGCTCGCCGGCCAGGCCCGCGCCCACGCGCTGCCCGTGGTCGACTGCCGCCCGTACGCCACCCTGCCCGAGCGCCTGGCCGCCGCCCTGGCGTGACAGCGGCCGGGACGGCGGGACGGGCGCCCGGCGGGCCGGGGCGGCGGGCCGGGCGGCCCGGCGGCCCCGGTCAGCCCTCCTCGATGTCCGAGATCAGCCTGGTACTCAGGTCGCTCTGCACCGCCAGCCGGGTGTGCCCGGCGTCGGGGCCGGTGCCCCAGGTCAGGGTGACGGTGGTGAACAGGTGCCCGGCGCCCGAGTCGTGGTGGCGCACCTCCCAGCGGGTGGGTACGTCCTGGGCGCGCAGCACGCCGTCGGCGTGGTTGGCCTCCTCCCAGGCCGCCAGCCGCTGACGGAAGTCCTCGGTGAGGTAGTGGGAGCGCAACTGGTCGCCCAGGTCGTCGGTGCCGTCGGAGACGGCGTCGATGTAGGCGCCGTAGAAGTCGGCCACCCGGTCCACCGCGGAGTCCGGGCTGCCGCTGCGGACCGCGAATTCCGCGGCGGTGTCGGTGTCGGTCATGAACGTCCCCATCCGTCGGGGCCGGGCGCGCTCGCACCCCCGGCCGTCGGTTCGACCCGTACGCCCAACGAGCCGCCCCGCCGGAGGTTGCGCCCGGACCGTCCCGATCCCCCGGGTCAGTCCGGCGCCTGGCGCCCGTCGTCGTACGCGGCGCGCGCCGCGAGCACCTGCGGCATGTGGCACTCGGCCCAGGCCTTGATCTGCCGCACGAGCGGCAGCAGGTCGCGTCCGAGCGCGGTGAGCGCGTAGTCGACGCGGGCCGGCACCCCGGCGGTGACGGTGCGCCCGACCAGGCCGTCGCGTTCCAGGGCGCGCAGGGTCTGGGTGAGCATCTTCTCGCTCACCCCGGCCAGGCGCCGGCGCAGGCCGCTGTAGCGCAGCGGTCCGTCGGCGAGGGCGTTGACGACGAGGCTGGCCCACTTGTCGCCGATCCGGTCGAGGAGTTGGCGGGCCGGGCACTCGGCGAGGTAGGCGTCGTAGTCGGCGGCCTCGGCGGCGCGGCGCTGGGCGGCGGTCGTGGTGGGCACCGGCCCACTCTCCTTTCCGTACGGTACGCACCTTCGGGTGCGTCCTTCCTCATGGAGAGTAACTCTCCTTAGGTTGGGTGGAGTTGCCGATGCGTGAGCCGATGGCGCGAGCCGAGGCGTGAGGGGTGTGGGTGCGATGCGTGCCGTGGTGGTGCGGGAGTTCGGCGGTCCCGAGGTGCTGGAGCTGGTGGAGGTGGCGCTGCCGCAGCCGGGCCTCGGGCAGGTGCGGGTGCGGGTGGCGGCGGCCGGGGTCAACCCGGTGGACGCGGTCACCCGCTCCGGGGTGCTCGCCGGGGCCGGGCTGATGGCGCCCCGGGCGGTGACCGGCATCGGCTGGGACGTGGCCGGGACGGTGGACGCCGTCGGCCCCGGCGTGACGCGATTCGCCCCCGGACAGCCGGTGGTGGGCCTGCGCGACCGCCTGGACACCGACCTCGGCACCTACGCCGACCAGGTCGTCCTGGACGCGGACACCCTGGCCCCCGCCCCGGCGGGCGCCACCCTCGCGCAGGCCGCGACGCTGCCGCTGAACGGCCTCACCGCGCTGCAGGCCCTGGACCTGCTCGACCTTCCGGCCGGCTCCACCGTCCTGGTCACCGGCGCCGCGGGAGCGGTCGGCGGCTTCGCCGTCGAACTGGCCGTCCTGCGCGGCCTGCGGGTGGTCGCACTGGCCGGGGAGGGCGACGAGCGGCTGGTGCGCGGGCTGGGCGCCGAGTGGTTCGTGCCGCGCACGGCGCCCGATGCGGCCGCCGCCGTACGGGAGTCGGTGCCCGGCGGGATCGACGGCGCGATCGACGCCGCCCTGCTGGGCGTGCGGGCGCTGGGCGCGGTGCGCGGTCGCGGCGCCTTCGTCGCGGTCGCGGCCGGCAGCGCCCCGCCGGCCCTGCGCGGCATCCGGGTCGCCAACGTGTGGATCACCGCCGACGGCCCCGCCCTCGCCCGCCTCTGCGCCCTCGCCGCCGACGGCCGCCTCACCCTGCGGGTCGCCGACACCCTCCCCCTGACCCGCGCCGCCCACGCCCACCGCCGCCTGGAAACGGGAGGCCTGCGCGGCCGACTGGTCCTCACCCCCTGAACCGCTGCCCCCGGGGAACGGAAAGAAGGCCTGCTCCCGTTACGGGGCAGGCCTTCTTCGATGTGATCCGCGTCACGGCGGGACTGCGGCAACAGCGCTCCGCCCGGGGAGACCGTCCGGGTTGAGGGGAAGGGCTCTCGGGTTGCACTGTGGCAGCCGGCGGGGCTCCGACCAAGCCGACCGGACGACTTCGGACAGTCCCGGACGCCTTCGGACGCCCGACCGCCCCGACCAGGCGTGATCCCGCGACCGCGCCCGCAGGCACGCGGACGGCTTCGGACGACCCCGGACACGTGGACCCCGGTGCCGGCGCGGCGGTGTCCGAACGTGTCCCGAAAGCCCGTCACATCACCTCTTCCGAAGCCGTGTTGCTTCCGGCAGCGCCCGCGGACACGAACTTGCACCGGCCTTCGCGGCCCGCGCATGATCTGACCCAGCCGCCCGCCGGGCGGCCCAGGGGACGGCAATCCCCACGTCCGGGTTGAGAGTTCAGAAAGGGATCACTGTGCTGTTCGAGCTCCGTTGCGCGGTGCGGCGCACACCGCCGCCCGCCCAGTACGCCGAGAGCCACGACCTGCGGCGCGCCGCGCTGTCCGCGGCGTTCCTCGCGATCGCCCTGGCCGGCGTCATCGCCCTGATCGTCCTCGGATACACCGTCGAGGCGCTGGTCACCGTCGTCGTCACCGCCTCGGTCGAGGCCTCCGGCTCGCTGGGCCGGCGGCCCCGGGCGGTCGCCGGCACAGCCGCCCGGGGGCGGCGATGAGCACGCCGGCTCACGCGGAGAACCCGTCCGCCCGCGCCCGGTTCGTCGCCGAGCTGCGGCAACAGCGCCTGCTGACAGGTATGCCGCCCCTGAGCTCGATCGTCAGAGGGCGCGGCCTGTCGGTCACCACCGCGAGCAGCATGCTCACGGGGAAGCTGCTTCCCTCGGAGCGGGCGCTGAAAGCACTGTTGGACGGGATGGGCGTGAGCAGTCGCGACCAGCAGCACATCCTGCTCCTCCACCGTGATGCGGCCGAGGAAGCCCGTTCCGCTGCTCGGCGCACCGCTGCCGAGCGCCCCGCCGCCGAGCGCGCCGCCGCTGCCGGGCACGTCCCCGACGAGCGCCCCGCCCCCGACTGGCGCGTGCCGGTCCCGGCCGCGGGGGAACCCGACCCCGTGCTGTTCTCCACCGTGCGGGAGTTCGTCGCGGGCCTGGAGGACGTCAGGGTCTGGGCCGGCGAGCCGTCGCTGCGCCGGCTGGAGGAGCGCAGCGAGAGGCTGCACCGGCAGCGGCACACGGCGTACGGCAAGGTCCTGCGGCGCAGCACGATCTCCGACATGCTGAACGCCGCGTCCCTTCCGCAGATGGAGAAGGTGCGGCACTATCTGCAGATCTGCGGGGTGCGGGACATCGACGCGTGGGTGTACACGTGGCGGCGGATCCGGACGATCGAGAAGGCCGTCCTGCGCCCGGCGGCCTGACCCCTCACGGCCGCGGAGTGGGAGGTCGGCGGGTCCGGCTTCCCACTCCGCCTTCCTACTCCGGCTTCCCACTCCGCCTTCCTACTCCGGCTTCCCACTCCGCCTTCCTACTCCGGCTTCCTACTCCGGTTCCTTGCCCGCTGTGGAGGCCGGCTTGGTGTGGAGGACTTCGCGGGCCTGGTCGGCGGCGCGCACGATGCTCTCGCTGATGAAGTCGAGGAAGCGGGCGATGTTCTCCAGGCGGACGGCGGCGGGGGTGCCGGGGCCGAGGACGGTGACGCCCTGGCGGGCGGCTTCGATGACCCGGTCGTTGGCGCGGGCGCTGGCGATGACGGCCTGGTAGTAGAGCTCGTCGTCGACGATGTAGCGGTCGCGGCGGCGTTCGTCGCGTTCGCGGCGTACCAGGCTCTGGCTCTCCAGGAAGGCGATCGCCTTGGAGACGGAGGCCGGGCTGACCTGCAGGCGCTGGGCGAGTTCGGCGGCGGTGAGGCTGCCCGCGTCGGTGGTGGACAGGCAGGTGATCACCCGGGCCCCCATCCGGTTGAGGCCCGAGCCCATCAGGACGGTGGTGAGCTGTTCCTCGTAGGCGGCCACGGCCTCGCTGTCGCGCCCGTGGGGCTGCGGGCCGGAGTGCTGTGCGCCGGGGGTGGCGGGCCGGCGACGCTGGGCGCGGTGTTCGGTGGCGCGGTGGGCGAGGTCGGCGCGGTAGGCGAGGGGGCCGCCGTTGCGCATCACCTCGCGGGTGACGGTGGAGGTGGGGCGGTCCAGGCGCCGGGCGATCTCGGCGTAGGGGAGGCTGTCGGCCAGCCCCAGCGCGATCTGCCGGCGTTCCTGCTGGGTGAGCCTGCCTCCGGGCATCGCGTTCTCCTCGGTGGTCGTCGCCGCGCGGTTCGCGGCATGGTTCGCGGCGTGCCGACCGGTGGGGTCACCGGTCGGCCCCACCATAGCGTTCACCTTTCACCCATTGCAATGGTCGCAACGGTCACCGTTGCGTTCACCGACACACCCGTTGCAACAGTTTCCCGCCATTCACCTGTGACTACGCCGTTTTGACGCAACGAACTAGTTGCCGGGATCTTGAAAGCAACGTAGCGTTTCCAATGTCGGAAACGCCGACGGGGCAGGCCCGGAACCGGGCCCGAGCCCGCATCCACCCAGGAGCGCACCATGCAGAAGTTCGACACCTCCGCCCCGATCACCGTCGTCCTGGACATCCCCGGCGGGAGCGTCCGGTTCATCGCCGCCGAGCGCGGCGACACCACCGTCGAGGTCCGGCCCGCCGAGGCCGGCAAGAACCGCGACGTCCAGGCCGCCGAGCGCACCGCCGTCGCCTTCGCCGACGGCGTCCTGCGGATCACCACCGCCGCGGCCGGGCACCAGCTCCTGGGCCCCACCGGCTCCCTGGAGGTCACCGTCCAGCTGCCGGCCGGCTCCGCCGTCCGGGGCAAGGCCGCCGCCGAACTGCGCGTCGTCGGCCGCCTCGGCGACGTCGCCTTCGACGGCGCGTACCGCACCACCAAGGTCGACGAGGCCGCGAGCCTGGACCTGACCGCCGTCGACGGCGACATCGAGGTCGGCCGGCTCACCGGCCCCGCCCGGATCGCCACCACCCGCGGCGACATCCGGATCACCGAGGCCCGGCGCGGCACCGTCGAGCTGACCACCCAGGCCGGGAGCATCACCGTCGGCGCCGCCGCCGGCGCCTCGGCCGCCCTGGACGCCGGCACCGGCCACGGCCGCATCGCCAACGCCCTGCGCAACGACGGCACCACCGTGCTCGACATCCGCGCCACCACCTCCCACGGCGACATCACCGCCCGCAGTCTCTGACCCCGGCCCCGCCCGGGCCGACACCGTCCAGCTCCAGGGGGACACCATGACCGGCAACACCGCACCCACCACCCGTCCGAGCCCGTGGACCGGCATGCTGCCGGTCGACGACACCGCCCTCGCCGTCACCGACACCGGCGGCCCGGGCCTGCCCGTGCTCTACCTCAACGGCCAGTTCGCCACCCAGGGCCGCTGGCGCCGCGTCATCGCCGAACTCGGCCCGCGGTTCCGGCACATCACCTACGACGAGCGGGCCCGCGGCCGCCGGTCGAAGCGCTCCGCGGACTACTCCTTCGAGGCCGCCGTCCGGGACATCGACGCCGTCCTCACCGCCCGCGGCGTCGAACGGGCCCTGCTGGTGGGCTGGTCCTACGGGGCGTTCCTCGGCGCGCACCAGGCCTCGCGCAACCCGCGGCGCACCGTCGGCGCCGTCCTGGTCGACGGCGCGCAGCCCTACGACTGGCTCACCGAGGAGATGGAGCAGCGCATCCGCAGGCAGTTCCGGCAGTGGGCGCCGCTCATGGCGCTGATGCGCCCCACCGGCCTGACCCCGCGGATGACCCACCGGCAGATGTCCGACTGCAACATCGAGCTCGGCAGGATCGGCAGCGCCGGAGCGCTGGGCCCGGTGCTGGACGCCGTCACCGTCCCGACCCGGTACGTGGTCGCCTCGGGGGTCTCCCTGGGCAGCAAGGGCGAGGAGCAGGAGATCATCCGCGCGGCCCTGCCCGCGGTGACCGAGCGCAACCCGCACATCGGGATCAGCGCGAAGGTCCCCAGCAACCACGGCGCGATCCTGAGGAAGGACTTCCGGGCCATCGCCGACGCCGTCCGCGAGGTCGCCGCCCTCGACCGGCCCACCCCCGGCCACTGACGGCCCCCGCAGCCGCACCTTCCGCCACCAACCACCGCCTGCACCACCTGCACCGCCTGCCGGCACCGGGCGGCACCGGGCGGCACCTGCCGGCACCGGGCGGCCCGCCGCAACGGCGGCCGTGCGTGCCGCGGCTCAGCGCGGGAGCGAGGACTCCTCGCCGACGGCGGCCAGCAGCTCGAACGGGAACTCCGGATCGGCCTGGCCGACGGCCAGCGCGAGCCAACGGCCGCCGGACGGCAGCCACCACACGCGCATGGTGGCGGCGACGTTGCACAGGAAGCCCAGCGGCTCCGGGGCCGCCGAGGCGGGATCCGGGTCGTCGAACCCAAGATACGGCCGCAGGTCGACCGTCGCCGGATCTCCCCAACGGTCGGCCAGAACGGCCGCCAGCGCGAGGAGATCGGCTTCCAGCTCCTGTTCGGCCGCCGCGACGGTCTCCTCGCCGCGGTCGTCCCAGAAGTCCCGGCTCTCCCTGAGCACGGCCACGTGGTGTCCGGGCCCGCCCCATCGACGGTCCGTCCCCGGCCGGGCCTCCCGCTCGGGAAACGGGAGGGTGCTCAGCTCGTCGACGACCGAGAGCTGGGCGGCGGTGAATCCCCTCGATCGGTGCCGGCTCGACATGGGCGGAGCCTATCCGGGCCTCCCCCCGCCGGGCCGCGGCGGCGGGCGAGGTGCCGTACCGCCGGGCGTTCGACCAGGGTGTGGAGGAGGGCCCCGGCGGCCAGGGTCGCGGCGAACGCGGCGAGCGTCAGCAGGACCGCGACCGGGGTCGGGTAGGTGCGGTCGCCGAGGACGAGGGGGCGGCCGTGGAAGAGGACGACGCCCTGGCAGAGGTAGAAGCCGAAGGAGACGCCGCCCAGCCACTGGGCCGGGCGGCGCGGCGCGGGGCGCGGGGCGCCGCGGCGCAGGTCGTGGTGGGCGGCCGCGCAGATGACCAGGGCGATCGGCAGGGCCATCGGCAGGACGAAGTCGTAGGGCGAGGGGACGGTGAGGGCCAGCGCGTAGGCGGGCGCGACGAGGAGGGCGGCGGGGGCGAGGGGGATGCGCGGGGCGAGACCGGCGGCGACGGCCCGGGCCAGCAGCATGCCCAGGACGAACTCCGGCAGCCGGGCCGGCGGGAAGAGGTAGCCGAACCACAACTGGTCGAGCGAGACCGGCAGTTGGGGGATGCGGGGATGGGACGGCAGCAGGGCCGCGTCGGCTCCCGCGACGGCCGCGGCCACCAGCAGGACGGCAGCCAGGGCCGGGCGCAGGGCGCGTTCGGGCAGACACCGTACGGCGCGGTGCAGGAGCGGGAACAGCAGGTAGAACAGGACCTCGCAGCACAGCGACCAACTGGGCATGTTCATACCCGAGTTGATATTCGGGTCGGGCGAGTAGGCGTGCACCAGCAGAAGGTTGGGCAGCCAGACCCGCACCGGGCAGGCCCAGGCGAACAGCAGGGCGGCGGCGGCCCACATCGCCAGGTGGCTGGGGTAGATCCGGGCCAGGCGCCGGCGCCAGAACGCGGCGGGGCGCTCACCGTCCCGCGCGGACCAGGTCAGGACGAAGCCGCTGAGGACGAAGAAGAACGAGACCCCGGCGTAGCCGGCCTTGGAGGTGGCGTGGGCGAGGGCGGCGGCGAGGCGGGGGTCGGCGAAGAAGCCGAGCGGGGCCTCGGGGCGCAGCGGGTCGGTGACGAGGAAGACGTGGAAGAGGAAGACGGCGAGGGCGGCGGCGAAGCGCAGGGCGGTGAGGGTGGGCAGGCGGTGCGGGGGTGGCGGTTCTCCGACGAGCAGAGCATCACTTCGTGCACTCATAACATGACCTTAGGTGACTGTGTGTCAAGTTGGGTCACTGTCGGTGTCGCCCGGAAGGCGTAAAACGGGGCGGGACACGGGGGCGGGATGCGCTGGTGGCGAGCGGGGGCGGGGAGCGGGACGCGGGGGCGGGACGCGGGGGCGGGGGCGGCGAGCCGGGTGGAAATGGCGGTGCGGGTCGTGCGCCCGCTGGGCACACTGGTCCGATGATCACCGACCACTGGCCCCTGCGGGGGCTGCGCGTGACCTCGCCCCGCCTGGAGCTGCGCCTGCCCACCGAGGAGGAACTCGCCGAGGTGGCGGACGTCGCCGCGCGCGGCGTCCACCTGCCCCAGGACCGCCCGTTCCTGACACCGTGGGGCGAGCTGCCGCCGGCCGAACGCGCCCGGCACGTGATGCAGCTGCACTGGGCACGGCTGGGCCGCTGGAGCGCGCAGCACTGGGCGCTGGACCTGGTCGCCTTCCACGAGGGGCGCCCGGTGGGGATCCAGGACATGCGCGCCAAGGAGTTCGGCGTGCGGCGCGAAATCGTCTCCGGCTCCTGGCTCGGCCTGGAGCACCAGGGCAAGGGCCTGGGCACCGAGATGCGGGCCGCGATGCTCCACCTGGCCTTCGCGGAGCTGGGCGCGCGCTCGGCGACCTCGCTCTCCTTCGCCGACAACCACTCCTCCCTGGCCGTCTCGCGCAGGCTCGGCTACCGCGGCGACGGCATCGACCGGGACGTCCTGGACGGGCGGGTGGTGGTCTCCGAGCGCCTGCGCCTGAGCCCCGAGGCCTGGGCCGAACACGCCCGCACCCCGGTCACCGTCACCGGCCTGAGCGCCGCCTGCCGCACCATGTTCGGCCTCACCGACTGACCCCGGCCCCCCGGCGAACGTCCTGCACCCAGCACACCCTGGGGAGTGGGAAGTCGGCCCCGCCGACTTCCCGTGCGCCCGCCCGGCCCCGCCGACGAACGGCCAGCGGCCAACACGCCCCGGGGAGTGGGAAGTCGGCCCCGTCGACTTCCCACTCCCCACAACAACCGCACGCAGGCCCGGCCGACAGACGAAGCCCACAGAAGAGACACGTCTGCCGGCGAGCACCGGGCAGCTCGGCACTGGGAAATCGCCATCCGCCCAAGGCCAGGCGCCCGACGAGAGCTTCGAGTTCAAGCCCTTCCTCGACATTGGAAGTCGGCCCCGCCGACTTCCAATGCGCTCACCCCTCCCCATCCGCCAGCAGCCTGCGGCCGACTCTGCCCCCACAACCCGCGACAGCCGCGGGAGAGGCGGGCCTGCCGACGAGGGCCGGACGGATCGGCACGGGAATCACCGTCAGCCGGGCCCAGGTCTCGGACGAGGGCTTCGGCTCCGCTCCATGCCTCGACGCCGGAAGTCGGCCGGGCCGACTTCCGGCGCCCGGCGAACGGTCCCCGCAGCTGGGGTAGCGCGTGGCGTTGCGGCCCCGCGCACGGGAAGCCCGGCCCCTCCAGCGGGGCGGCTCAGCCGGCGATTCCTGGGAACGGGCCGGGGAGTGGGAAGTCGGCCCCATCGACTTCCCGTGCAGGACAGCGGCCGTGCCAGATGCACCGAGCAGCGGACCGACCAGCGAACGACCGACGAGCGGCCAGCGGCCAACACGCCCCGCGCACACGAAGTCGGCCCCGCCGACTTCCCGTGCGCTCGCCCGGCCCCGCCGACGAGCGCCGGCACCGGGGCCGGGGCCACCGGCCCGCTTCGCCGCCTCCCGCGCGCGCCAAAAGTCGGCCCGGCCGACTTCCTGTGCGCGGGGGCGGCCCGGGTCAGGCCTGGAGGGCGGCGGGCAGGGCGGTGAGGGTGTGCAGGACGTGGATGCCGTCGTCGACCGGGGCGGTGCGGGTGGCGGTGCGGTCGAGCCAGAAGGGGTGCAGGCCGGCGTTGCGGGCGCCGAGGGCGTCGAGGTCGTAGTTGTCGCCGACGTAGGCGACTTCGTGCGGGGGCAGGCCGAGGCGGGCGCAGCCGGTCCAGAAGATGGCGGGGTCGGGTTTGGCCTCGCCGGGCCGGTCGGAGCCGACGAGGGCGGTGTCGTCGAAGTGGTGCAGCAGGCCGGTGGCGTGGAGTTTGGGGCGTTGCTGGTCGATCGGGGCGTTGGAGACGACCCCGAGGCGGTGGGTGGGGGCGAGGGCGGCGAGGGTGGGGGCGGCGTCGGGGAAGGCGGTCCAGGCGGCGTTGCGGTGGGCGGTGTAGCCGGCGAACCAGGCGGCGGCGGTCTCGTCGGGCATGGTGCTGGTGTCCTCGCCGAGGCGGGCGAGGAACTGGCGGGCGCGTTCGCGCTGTTGACCGGCGAAGGTCAGTTCGCCGGCCAGGAAGCGGGCGTACTGCTCCCGCATGACCTCGCGCCACAACGTCACGGCGCTCTGCGGGTCGGGGACGCGGTGCAGCAGGTCGAGGTGGTGCAGGTGGGCGAGGATGCCTGCCTGTTCCGAGCCCGAGTAGTCGAACAGGGTGTCGTCGACGTCGAAGATCACACCTCTGATCGGCACGGTCCGTCCTTCCGCTGGTTCCGTCCGGGTCGGCCCGGCCACGTACGGACCCTATGCGGTCCGCGGTGCCCCGGTCCCGCCCCCGTCCGCCCCGTCCCCGCCGTCCGCCCCGTCGGCCAGGCGGTGGCGGGCGGCGGTCAGGAATTCCTCGGACAGTGCGGTGTCGTCGCTGGCGCGGGCGAGCAGCAGTGCTCCGACCATGGTGGACAGGTCGGCGAGGGTCTCCTGCCGTCCGGCGCCTTCGGGCAGTGCGGCCAGGGCGTCGACGAGTTCGCGCAGTCCGGCGGTGTAGGCGGTGCGCAGGGGGGAGCCGGGTTCGGTGCGGGCGGCGTCGGCGGCCAGGGCGGCGGCGGCGCAGCCGTGGCCGGGGTGGTCGCGGTGGGGTTCGGACAGGTAGCGGTCGAGGAACTCGGCGCGGGGGGTGCGGTCGTCGCCGGGCCGGTCGGCGGACTGGTCGGCGGACTGGTCGCCGGGGTGGTCGGCGAGTCGTTCCATGGCTTCGCGGCGTTCGGTGAAGGCGGCGGCGAGGGCTTGGGCGAGGAGGTCGTCCTTGGAGGCGAAGTGCCGGTAGAAGCCGCCGTGGGTGAGTCCGGCGGCGGCCATCGCCTCGGGGACGCTGACCTGGTCGGGGCCCTTCTCCCGGATCAGGCGGGCGGTGTGGTCGATGACGCGGCGGCGGCTGCGTTCGGCCTCGGCGCGTGAGACGCGGGGCATGCCGCGGCTCCCTTCCTCGTGTCGGACGGCGGTGGTGTTCCCGGGTGTGTTCCCGGGTGGTGCTCCCGGGGTCCACTTTCCCATCCCATTTAGATGATGGTAATAATCTAAACGCTGCGGCGCCGCCAGTCACGGCCGGTGCCGCCCCACGAGCGAGGAGATGCGCATGACCGTGATCGAAGGCTCCACCGTCCTGGTGACCGGGGGCCTGCGCGGCCTGGGCCGGGCGTTCGTCTCGGAGCTGCTGGCGCGCGGCGCGGGGAAGGTCTACGCCACCGCCCGCACCCCCGCCCCCGGCGCCGGCGGCGACCCGCGGGTGGAGGTCCTCGCCCTGGACGTCACCGACGACGCCTCGGTGGCCGCCGCGGCCGCCACCGCCGACGACGTCGACATCGTCTTCAACAACGCCGGCGTCCTGTACCCGGGGCCGCTGCTGACCGGTGACCTGGAGGAGGTCCGGGCCACCTTCGAGACCAACGTCCTCGGCCCGCTGCGCGTCGCCCGGGCGTTCGCGCCGGTGCTGGCCGCGCGCGGCGGGGGCGCAGTGGTGGACGTCCACTCGCTGCTGTCCTGGGGGGCGGGCGCCGGGGCCTACGGGGCGTCCAAGGCGGCGCTGTGGTCGCTGACCAACTCCCTGCGCCTGGAGCTCGCCGCCCAGCACACCCAGGTCCTCGGCGTGCACCTGGGTTTCGCGGACACCGACATGGTCGCGGCCCTCCCGGTCGAGAAGGTCCCGCCGGCCGAGGTCGCCCGGATCGTGCTGGACGCCCTGGCGCGCGGCGAGAGCGAGGTCCTCGTCGACGAGGCCACCCGGGCCGTCAAGGCCGCCCTGTCCGGACCGGTGGAGGGCCTCACCGTGCGCATCGGCCGCTGACCCCCGCGCCGGGACCGACACGCACCGACGCACACCGACACCGGCACGCACCGACATCGACACCGACACCGAGGAGCACACCCCATGCCGCTGTGGCACGTCTACCACCCTCCCGGCACCTACACCCCCGAGCAGAAGCGTCGACTGGCCGGCGACGTCACGGGGTTCTACACCCGCATCGGGCTGCCGAGGTTCTACGTCATGACCCTCTTCCACGAGATCGCCGCCGACTCCTTCCACGTCGGCGGCGAACCGGACGACAGCGCGGTGCGCATCGTGGTCGAGCACATCGCCCGCCACAACGCGGACCCGCGGGCGCGCCGGCACACCCGTGAGAGCCTCGCCGCCCTCCTCGCACCCCACACCGCCGAGCGCGGCCTGTACTGCGAGTTCCACATCGACGAGACGCCCCAGGACCTGTGGATGACGGACGGCATCGCCCCGCCCCCGCCCCGCAGCGAGGCCGAACGCGCGTGGGCCCGCGAGAACCGGCCCCTGCCCTACTGACCCCGCTGCACCGCACCGCCCTCACCGCCGCTGGGAGGCGGTACGGCGGAGCGGGAGGCCCACCGGCACGGGCCTCCCGCTCCGCCGCTTCACCGTGCGCACACCACCTGCCGGCACCGGAAGCCGACGGACCGTCCGCCGTGTCGGAGGCGGGCGCCGAGGTCCCTCCCGGGATCGCACGACAGCACGGAGGAGGAGCGGGTGCACGCGGTGGTCACCGCCACCGCTCCCGCGCTCGCGCCCAAGCTCTGGTACGGGATGCCCGCCTACGCGCCGGAGAGCAGGGTGGTGTGCTTCTTCCAGAGCGCGGAGAAGTTCAAGTCCCGCTACGCCACGCTGGGTTTCAGCGACCGGGCGCAACTGGACGAGGGGCCGATGTGGCCGGCGTACTTCGCGCTGACGGAGGTGACGGCCGAGGTGGAGGAGCGGAGCAGCGGAACAGGACCCGGGGACTCAGGACCTCGGGGACTCAGGGGATCAGGCGTCGAAGCGGATCTCGGGCCAGCGGGGCGAGGGGGCGTCGAGCAGGGGGGCGGGGACGGCGCGCAGGTGGAGGCCGAAGTAGGCGGTGAGGTAGGCGCGTTGGGCGGCGACGGCGCGCTGGGGGTCGCCGGTGCCGAGGAAGTGTTCCAGCTGGTCGGCGGGCCAGGCGAAGACGCTCTGGCCCTGGGGGACGAGGAGTTGGAGGTCGCAGTAGGACAGGTGTCCTGAGCGGGTGAGGGTCAGGCGGCGGCGCCAGCCGGTCAGGTGCGGCCACAGGGTGTCCCACATGGCGTCGCGGGCGGGGCTGTCCCAGGTGGAGGCCATCAGCAGCAGGGGGCGGTCCTGGTTGGCGGTGGCGCTGGTGCCGAACAGGGGGCCGTCCAGGACGGCGCCGGCGCGGATGCGCGGGTCGTCGTGCAGGGCCTGGGCGGTGGTGGCGCCGCCCATGGAGTGGCCGAACATGCCGACGGCGTCGAGGTCGAGGGCGGTGTGGAGGCCGGCGGGCAGCGGGCCGTTTTCGAGGCGGTCGAGCAGGCAGCGCGCGTCGGCGGCGCGGTAGGCGACGATCTCGGCGTCGGTCATCGCCTGGACGCGGGCCTTGTCGCGCACTTCGAGGCGGTGGCCGGGGAATTCGACCTCGCCGGCGTCGTAGGTGTGGTCGACGGCGGCGACGACGTGGCCGTGGGAGGCGAGTTCCTCGGCGAGGGCGGTATTGAAGGCGCTGTCGGCGCCGGAGCCGTGGGAGTTGAGGACCACGGGGTGGCGGCGGCTGCGGTCGGCGGGCGCGTCCGGGCGGGCGTGGGTGGTGGGCCAGGCGA
Source organism: Kitasatospora sp. NPDC058063 (assembly GCF_042885395.1). Taxonomy (NCBI): domain Bacteria; kingdom Bacillati; phylum Actinomycetota; class Actinomycetes; order Kitasatosporales; family Streptomycetaceae; genus Kitasatospora; species Kitasatospora sp. NPDC058063. The sequence continues at coordinate 29,580 of NZ_JBHVSD010000020.1, read as the reverse complement.
GGCGGGCGTCGGGGACGGCGAAGTAGGCGGCCTGCAGGTGGGCGGTCTCGGCGGGGCTCATCCACGGCGCGTACGGGCCCCGGGCGCCGGGCGCGGCCGGGTACCAGAGGCGGGCGCGCAGTTCGCGCGGGCGCGGCACGGGGGCCCAGGCGTCGGTGCGGGTGGTGTCGGTCAGGTACAGCAGGGCGGTGCCGACGGGGTGGGGACCGGTGGGCGCCGGCAGGCACAGGCGGGGCTCCCCCGCGCCCCCGCCCGGCGCGGTGCCGCCCGGCGCGCTGTCGGCACGCGCGGGCCCGGCACCGGTGACGGCGGCGGTGGCGGCGGTGGCGGCGGTGGCGGCGCCCAGGGCGAGCGCCCCGAGGACGCCGCGGCGGCCGAGCGGACGGTCGAGCGGGCGATCGGACGGGCGATCGGACGGACGGGAGAGCGGGCGGGAGAGCGGATGCTCGGACGGGCGCTCGGGCTGGGATCCGGTCATGGGCGTGGCTCCTGCGGCGGGTCGGGCGGCGGCACGACGGCGGGGTGCGCCGGTGGGCGGTGCGCGCCGGTGGGCGGGGTACGCGTCCACCGTGCCGACCCGGCCCGCCCGGGCGCGTCCGCCCGCGGCAGGAGCCGCCCGGGGGGCCTTACGTCCGCGGGCCTACGCCTGCGGCGGCAGCCGCGGCACTCCACCCCCTAGGGGTCAACCTTGGCCTACCGTACGGGAGTTGACCGGCCCGCCAGGAGCGCGTCGAGCAGGCCGGGGAAGCGGGCGTCGAGGTCGGCGCGGCGCAGGCTGACGAAGCGGTTGCGGCCGGCGACGCGGGTGGTGGTGACGCCGGCCTCGCGCAGCACCCGCATGTGGTGGGAGACGGTCGACTTGTGGAGGTGGTCCAGGCCCAGGACGCGGGGGTCGCAGGAGTGCTCGGCGTCGTCGGCGTAGCTGAGCAGCAGGGTCATGCGCACGGGGTCGCCGAGGGCGTGCAGGACCGTGACGAGGTCGATGTCGGCGGTGGCGGGCTGGGGAAGCCGCTCGTCGTCGCTCATGGCGCACGCTCCTCGGGGCCGCGGGGAACCGCGGGGGAAACGGATGGTTTGACAATCATCCACCCATCCCCGAGTGTTTGACGAGCATCAAACAGTTGCATGTCCATCCAACAATTGGTTTTCCTTGCGCCCCGGGGGGCCCTGCCGTGCCCGTACGTCTGCTCCTGCTCGCCCTCGGCACCTTCGCCATGGGCACCGACTCGATGGTCTTCGCCGGCATCCTCGGCCCGATCTCCGCCGACCTGGGGGTGTCGGTGCCGGCCGCCGGCCAGCTGGTCACCGTCTTCGCGCTCGGCTACGCGCTGCTGGCCCCGGTGCTGGCCACGCTCACCGCCCGCTGGCCGCGCCGGCGCCTGCTGCTGACCGCGCTCGCGGTGTTCAGCGCGGCCAACGCGCTCAGCGCGCTCGCCCCCACCTACGGGCTGCTGCTGGCCACCCGCGTCCTGGCCGCGGCCGGCGCCGCCCTCTACACGCCGACCGCCAACGCGGTGGCCACCACCCTGGTCGCCCCCGAGCGGCGCGGACGGGCGCTGGCGACCGTGCTCGGCGGGATGACGGTGGCCACCGCGCTCGGCGTGCCGCTGGGCACCTGGGTGGGACGCGCCGACTGGCGGATGACGATGTGGCTGGTCACCGCGCTGGGCCTGGCCGCCCTCGCGGGCCTCGCCCTCCTGCTGCGCGACCTGCCCGCCCCCACCGCCGCCCCCACCCTCAAGGCGCGCCTGGCGCCGCTGGGCCGGCGCCGGGTCCTGGGCGCCGCGGCCACCACGCTGGTGTTCTTCCTCGCCTTCCAGAGCGTCTACATCTTCCTGTCCACCGCGATGGCCGGCGCCACCGGCGGCGACGCCGACCGGCTGAGCCTGATCCTGCTGACCAGCGGCGTGATGTCGGTGGCCGGCAGCTGGCTGGGCGGGCGCCTGGTGGACCGGATCGGGGTGCGGCGGGTGCTGCTGGCCGGCTCGGCGGTGGCCGCGCTCGCGTTCGCCGCGCTGCCGTGGCTGGGGCTCAGCATGCCGGGGGCGCTGGCGTACGCGGTGGTGGTACCGATGGCGGGGTGGGCGGTGTCGGTGGCGCTGCCGCACCGGCTGGCGTCGATCGATCCGGTGAACGCGCCGCTGCTGATCTCGCTGAACAGCAGTGCGCTGTACCTGGGGACGGCGGCGGGGGGTGCGGCAGGGTCGGCGGCGATCGCGGTGCTGGGCGGGCGGTGGTTCCCGTTCGCGGCGGCGGTGCTGGCGCTGGTGGCGTGCGCGGTGGCGGCGGCGACCACGCGCGACGAGCGCCGGCCCGCGCCGGGCCCGGAGCGGGCGCAGCCGGCGGGCGCCTGAGCAGACGCAGCGGGCCCGGCAGGCGGGCGCCCGGGGCGTCGTCGCCGACCGGCCGGTGACCGGGATCGTGTCACGGCACCGGGTTCGCCGTCCGCCACTGCGCCATCTGCCGGCGGAACTTGGGGCATTGGACGATGTCCTCCTGGCCGCATCCGAGGGCGTGGGTCAGGAGCTGGTGGGCGTGGTCGAGATCGACCATGCGCTGCTGGATCTCGGTGATCTTGGCGCGGATCATGACCTCCCGGCGCGGCTGCTCCCGCTGGAACTCCCCGATCTCGGCCAGGCTCAGCCCGGCCTGTTGGAAGGTGCGCAGTACGGTGATCCGTTCGGCGGCCTCGGGCGGGTAGCGCCGCTGCCCGCCCTCGCGCTCGGGCGCGGGCAGCAGGCCGTGGCGCTCCCAGTACCGGATGGCCGAAGCCGGCACCTCGGTGATCTCGGCGAGTCGGCCGATCGTCATGCGCGTGTTCCGCTGCACCTTCCGCTGCTCCTGCTCCTCGTCGGCCCGGGCGTTTGACTTGAACCTTAGTTCAAGCTGAAGAGTGGCCGACACGTGGACGGCGGCGAACAAGAGCCGCCGGCAGCACCCTTGGAGGTACCGCCATGAGCGACGGGGACGTACGCGGACAGCTGGCCGGGCAGCTGGTGGAGGCCGCGGAGAAGCTCTTCGCGGCCGGGGTGATGTCCCACTCGGGGCACGCCAACCTGAGCGCCCGGCTCGACGGCGAACGGCTCCTGCTGACACCGGGGTTCGTCCGCGGCCTGAAGCCCGAACAGCTGGCGACCGTCGGTTTCGACGGACAGGTCCTCGACGGCGCGCTGCGGTCCGTCAGCGCCGAGATCATCGCCATGCACAGCGCCGTGTACCGGGCCCGCCCGCACGTGGGCGCGATCATCCACACCCACTCGCCCTCCGCGACCGCCTTCGCCGTGGCCCACCGGCCGCTGCCCTGCCGCACGGAGCCGATGCTGCGCTTCGGACAGGCCGAGGAGGTCCCCGTGGTCCCCTGGGGACCTCGCGGATCGGACGTGTCGGTGCGCGGGATCGCCGACGTGCTGCGGCGGCGCCCGACGACGGCCGCCGTCCTGCTGGCCAACCACGGCCTCCTGGTGTTCGGCCCGGACTCGGCAGCCACCGCCCACCTCGTGGTGGCGATCGAGGAGAGCGCCGAGGCCGAGATCGCCGCCGCGGCGATCGGCGGGGCCGTGGACTTCCCCCCGGGCGCCCGGGAGGCCGTGCGCGCCGCGATCGCGCGGGTCGCGTCATGACGGACGACACCCTCGACTCCCGCACGCAGGCCGTGCGCGACCGTTACCGCTCCACCCTCGCGACCGTTCCCGCCGGGGTGCAGGAGCGGCTGCGCCTGGCCCGGGAGTTCGGCCGGCTGCCGACCGAGGAGGCGCTCGCGGAGCTGCGCCACATCGTGCTGACCGACAGTCCGCTGGGAGCGCGGGTGCAGCAGCTCGTCCACTTCGGGCAGTTGCTGGCCCTCGGCCGGGCACACCCCGCCCGGATCCACGCCCGGGGCGCGCTCCATGCCGGGGCGGGCATCACCGATCTCATCGGCGTCGCCGAGACCGCGCTGATCACCGCGGGGGTGCCGGCGTACGCACTCGGCACCGAGATCATCGCCGAGCTCCTGCCGCACGCGGGCGACGCCGGCGGGCGGGCCCCGGATCCCGCCGGCCCCGACCCCGGCCCCGGCCCCGGGCCGGACCGGCCGGAACCCGGCGGTCGCGTCCGCGAGGACGGCGGCGTCCGATAGGAACGCCCGGGAGAACGGCGGCGCCCCGACCCGGCGGGCCCGGCAGGCCCGGCAGGTGCGCCCGGGAGGTGCGCGCCCGGGAGGTGCCGGGGTGCCCCGGTCCGGCGGAAGGTGCCGGGCCGGGGCCGCCCGGTGCGGGGGTCAGCCCCGCAGGACCTCGCCGACCAGGGCGCGGGCCTCGTCCTGGACCCGGGCGAGGTGTTCGTCGCCGTGGAAGGACTCGGCGTAGATCTTGTAGACGTCCTCGGTGCCCGAGGGGCGGGCGGCGAACCAGGCGTTCTCGGTGCAGACCTTGATGCCGCCGATCAGGGCGCCGTTGCCGGGGGCCTTGGCGAGGACGGCGGTGATCTTCTCGCCGGCGATCTCGCCGGCGCCGACCCGTTCCGGGGACAGGCGGGCCAGGCGGGCCTTCTGCTCGCGGTCGGCGGGGGCGTCCACGCGGGCGTAGGAGGGGGCGCCGTGGCGCTCGGTCAGTTCGCGGTAGTGGGCGCTGGGGGTGGCGCCGGTGACGGCGGTGATCTCGGCGGCCAGCAGGGCGAGCAGGATGCCGTCCTTGTCGGTGGTCCACACCCCGCCGTCGCGGCGCAGGAAGGAGGCGCCGGCGCTCTCCTCGCCGCCGAAGCCGATCGAGCCCTCCAGCAGGCCGTCGACGAACCACTTGAAGCCGACCGGGACCTCCACCAGGGTGCGGCCGAGGTCGGCGGCGACGCGGTCGAGCATGGAGGAGGAGACCAGGGTCTTGCCGACGCCGGCGTCGCCGGGCCAGTCGGCGCGGTGGCGGTAGAGGTAGTCGACGGCCACCGCGAGGTAGTGGTTGGGGTTCATCAGGCCGCCGTCGGGGGTGACGATGCCGTGGCGGTCGGCGTCGGCGTCGTTGCCGGTGGCGATGGCGTACTCGTCCTTGCGGCCGATGAGGGAGGCCATCGCGGCCGGGGAGGAGCAGTCCATGCGGATCCTGCCGTCCCAGTCGAGCGTCATGAACCGCCAGGTCGGGTCGGTCACCGGGTTGACGACGGTCAGGTCCAGGCGGTGGGTCTCGGCGATGCGCGCCCAGTAGGCCACCGAGGCCCCGCCGAGCGGGTCGGCGCCGATGCGCAGGCCCGCGTCGCGCACCGCGTCCAGGTCCAGGACGGAGGGCAGGTCCTCGACGTAGGCGGTGAGGAAGTCGTGGCGCCCGGTGGTGGCGGCGGCCAGCGCCCGCGCGTAGGGGACCTTCTTGACGCCGCGCAGGCCCTCGCGGATCAGCTCGTTGGCGCGGTCCTGGATCCAGCCGGTGGCCTGGGAGCCGGCCGGGCCGCCGCTGGGCGGGTTGTACTTGAAGCCGCCGTCGCGCGGCGGGTTGTGCGAGGGGGTGACCACGATGCCGTCGGCCAGCGCGCGGGGGCTGCGCCGGTTGTGGGCGAGGATCGCGTGGGAGACCGCCGGGGTGGGGGTGTAGCCGTCGGCGGCGTCGATCAGCACCTGAACGCCGTTGGCGGCCAGCACCTCCAGGGCGGTGGCCCTGGCGGGCTCGGACAGGGCGTGGGTATCGGCGCCCAGGAACAGCGGGCCCGCGACGCCCTGTTCGGCCCGGTACTCGCAGATCGCCTGCGTGGTCGCGGCGATGTGGTCCTCGTTGAAGGCCGCGTCCAGCGACGAGCCCCGGTGCCCCGAGGTCCCGAACGCCACCCGCTGCCCGGGCTCCTGCGGGTCCGGGTTCAGCGCGTAGTACGCCGTCACCAGCCGCGCCACGTCCACCAGGTCACCGGGCTGCGCCGGCTGCCCGGCCCGTGCGTGTGCCATCCGTCTTCTCCCGCCGAAAGTCGGTACTCGCGATACGTCGTCGCTCCGCGCTCACCGATCGTAGCCAGAACGGGACCGTGCCCCGAACCGCACGAACGGCCCGGGGCACCGCGGACGGACGGGCCCGGACCCGAACGGACGGGCACGGACGCGCGGGCGGAGACACCGGCGGTGCGAACGGGCGCGGACGGGCGGGCACGGGCGCGGGCGGCAGGGCTCAGGCGGGCAGTTGCTGGCGGTGGGCCGCCAACTCCTCGGCGGTGGTGGTGGCGAGGAACTCCGTCACCCGGTACTCGGTCAACCCGGCCCGCACGAACGGGTCGGTGGCCACCAGCGCCTCGATGCCGGCCCGCTCCGGTCCCACCGCGAGGATCACCCCGCCGTCGCGCGGCACCTTGCGCCCCGAGGCGAGGAAGGTGCCCGCCGCGTAGTGCTCCCGGAGCCACTCGATGTGCTGGGGCAGCACAGCGTCGATCGACTCCACGTCGGCGGTGTACGTCAGCTCAAGTACGAACATGCGGCCCAGGCTAGACCCCGGGTCACGGCCCGCCTCCCGCGCCTCCGCGACTCCGGCCCCGCGGCGCCCGGCCGGGAGGGTGCCGACCCCCATCCTGCCAGGTCGGGCAAGGGTTCGGTAGGACGCAGCCCACCCTTCTTCCGCCTTGCCGCGCGGCGGTGCGCGCCCGCAGACTCGTGCGCATCCCCTTCCGCGTCCCGCGCCGACCGTCCTTTCCAGGGCGGCCGGCGCGCACGGCGTGCTGCCCCCGCACAGGGGGCGGCGGGCGGACGGGGGGACCACACGAACGACGAAGGGGGACGGGCGCGATGAGCGTGCACGAGGACATGGTGCTGAAGGCCCGGGTACGGCTGCTGAGCCACAACGAGCGGATCCTGCGCGGCGAGGAGGGCCTGTGGGTGTACCGGGCGCTGTTCGCCGTCAGCCCGGCCGCCCACGCCTACAAGCTGGCGTTCGTCCTGCGGGAGGCCGCCGAGGGGCCGCGGGTGGCCCACCTGCCCGGGGCGCGGCAGGCGCTGCTGGACGAGGCGCGGGCGGCGTGCGCGCACGTCCCCGCCCACGCCCCCGCCCACCAGGTGCGGATGTGGGAGTACCCGATGGCCGAGCTGCGGCGCATCGAGCAGCAGATCACCGGTGCACGCCAGTAGGTGATCACCCGATAGTTGCGGTACAACAATCCCTATTTGACGACTGATCGGAGAAATTCTGATATGAGCAGGTCAGGACTGTCGCGCCGCGCCCTCCTCACCTCGGCCGGCGCCGGGGCCGTCACCGCCGTCATCGGCTGGAACACCGCCACCGCCGCCTGGGCCACCGAGGCCGACGCGGACACCGGCACGGACACCGGCGCCGACATCGCCCGGCTGCCCGCCCTGGACGGCACGGTGACCCTGCGGGGCGAGGGCCTGGAGCGCTTCTCCGGCGACTTCGGACACCTCGTCACCGCCGCGCCCCGGGCGGTGCTGCGCCCCGGCTCGGTGCGCGACGTGCAGCAGCTGGTCGCCTTCGCCCGCCGCCACCGCATCCCGGTGGCCGTCAACGGGCAGAGCGGGGACCTCGCGCAGCTCGGCGAGGCCGGATTGGAGTCGCACTCCAGCTACGGCCAGGCCAACCCCCGCGGCGGCGTCGCCATCGACGCCCGCGGCCTGTCGAAGGTCGTCTCGGTGCGCCCGGGGCGCGCCGTGGTCGAGGCCGGGGCGACCTGGGCGCAGGTCACCGAGGCGGGCCTGGCCGCGGGCTGGGTGCCGCCGGTGCTCACCGACTACCTGCACCTGTCGGTGGGCGGCACGCTGAGCGTCGGCGGCATCGGCGGCGGCGTGCAGCGCCACGGCATGCAGGTCGACAACGTGCTGGAGCTGGACGTGGTGACCGGCACCGGCGAGCTGGTCACCGCCTCCCCCACCCGCAACCGCGAGCTGTTCGAGGCGGTGCTGGCCGGCGGCGGCCAGGTCGGCGTCATCGTGCGCGTCACCCTCGCCCTGGTGCGGGTGCCCGAGCGCGCCCACGTCTTCTCGCTGTACTACGACGACCTGGACGCCTACCTCGCCGACCAGGAGAAGGTGCTGGCCCGGCGCCGCTTCGACTTCCAGGTCGGCGACGTGGTGCGCAGCGCGGACGGTTCGCGCTGGCGCTACAAGGCGGAGCTGGTGGCGTTCACGGACGCCGGGCGGGCGGTGGACCGGGCGGCGCTGCTGGCGGGGCTGGCGCCGGTGGACACGGAGGTGGTGGAGCAGAGCTGGCGGGAGTACGCCTACCGGGTGGACGGCTTCTCGGGGTACCTGCGGGCGGCCGGGTTCTGGGCGCTGCCCAAGCCGTGGCTGAGCGTGTTCCTGCCGGCGTCCACGGCGCGGGCGTTCATGGCGCGGGCCGCCGAGGTGCTGACCGCCGCCGACCTGGGGGCGGGGCTGCTGCTGTTCTACCCGTACCTGCGCTCGAAGGTGAAGGCGCCGCTGGCGGTGCTGCCGGGGCGGGAGGAGGTGGGCTGGCACTTCGACCTGCTGGCCTTCCCGGGGCCGGGGTCGGACACGGCGGCGATGCTGGAGCGCAACCGGCTGCTGTACGACCTGGCGGTGGAGCTGGGTGGCAAGCGGTACCTGATCGGGGCGGTGCCGGGGATGACGCGCGCGGACTGGCAGCGCCACTACGGGGGGCTGTGGGAGCGGGTGGTGGCGGCCAAGCGGCGCTGGGACCCGGCGGGAATCCTCACTCCGGGGCAGGGCATCCACGCGTCCTGACGCGCCCTCGGGCCGCCCGCGTCACGGCGGGCGGCCCGGCGGCCGGGTGGCCCGGCAGGGGCCGGGTGGCCGGGTGCTCAGGTGATCTCCATCTGGGCCATCATGCCCATCGCGGAGTGGTCCAGCAGGTGGCAGTGGTAGGGGTAGCGGCCGCGGTAGGAGTCGAAGGTGGCCTGCAGGCGCACGCTCTCGCCGGGCATCAGGCGCACGGTGTCCTTGAGGCCCGACTCCTCGGGGCCGGGGGCCCGGCCGTTGCGCTGGAGGACGCGGAACTGCACCAGGTGCAGGTGGAAGTTGTGCGGGATGTCGGTGTTGGCGTTGTGGACGGTCCAGATCTCCGAGGTGCCGAAGGCGACGGCGGCGTCCACCCGGGCCGGGTCGTACACCTTGCCGTCGATCAGGCCGCGCGGGGCGGCGCCGGCGCCGCCCTCCTCGACCTTGAGCACGACGGTGCGCTCGCGGGCCACCGGTCCCGGCGGCGCCAGGGTGCGCAGCCGGTCGGGGACGGAGGAGGGGTCGGGGGCGGGGCGGCCGACGTCGAAGCGCAGGACCTGGCCGATGTGTTCGGCGGGGCCCGGCGGCATGGAGTTGGTGAGCACGACGCTCGTGCCGGGGCGGTAGCGGGAGAAGTCGATGACGACGTCGGCGCGCTCGCCGGGCGAGAGGTCGACGGTGTCGGTGGTGTGGGGGCGTTCCAGCAGGCCGCCGTCGGAGCCGATCCAGGTGATGGGGCCGCCGTCGGCCAGGCGCAGGGAGAAGAAGCGCAGGTTGGAGGAGTTGAGCAGGCGGATGCGGTAGCGGCGGGCGGCGACGTCGACCTTGGGCCAGGGGCGGCCGTTGGCGAGGATGGTGGCGCGTCCGGCGGCGTCGTCCATGCGGTAGACGAGGTTGCCGGAGGCGTCGAAGCGGGCGTCGCGCAGCGCGATGGGCAGGTCGTAGCGGCCCGAGGGCAGCGGCAGGGCGGCCTCGGTGGCGTCGGTGAGCAGGTAGGTGCCGGCCAGTCCCCGGTAGACGTGCTCGGACTCCAGGTGGTGGGCGTGGTCGTGGAACCACAGGCTCGCGTGGGGCTGGTCGTTGGGGTAGGTGCAGGTGCGGGTGGCGCCGGCGTTCAGCAGGTTCATCGGGCCGCCGTCGCTGTCGACGGGGACGGCGGAGCCGTGCAGGTGGACGGAGACCGGGTCGTCCAGCAGGTTGGTCTGGCGCACGATCACCGGCCGTCCGGAGCGGGCGCGGATGACGGGGCCGGGGAAGGCGCCGTTGTAGGTGAGGACGTCGGTGCGGTGCCCGGGCAGGATGCGGGCGAAGGAGCGCAGCATGGTCACCGCGTAGGTGTCGGCGCCGCCGTCGGTGGAGACGGGGCTGAGCACCGGGGGCAGCGGCAGGGCGGTGGTGAACTTCGGGGCGAGCGCGGGGCCGGCGTCGGGGCCCGGGTCGGGGGCGTCGGCGCCCGCCGGGTGGGCGTGCCCCGCGTCCTGCGCGTCCTGCGCGGCGGAGGCGGCGGAGGTGGCGGAGGCGGCCGGGTGCTGGGTGGTGCGCACGAGCAGGACTCCTCCCCCGGTCGCCAGGGCGGCGCCGATCATCCTGCGTCTGGTCACCATCGCGTCTCTCCTCCCGTGTGGGCTCCCCGGCCTCGCCCGGGTGGGTCGGGGCGGCCTCGCCCGGGTGGGCTCCCCCGGCCTCTCCCGGGTGGGGGCGGCCTTGTCCGGGGGTGATTGCAGCAGCGCCCGCTGGGGCCGCGCTGGGGTCCGGCTGGGGCCGCGGGCGGCGCCCTTCGGGCCGGTGGGGGGCGGTGCGGGTGGGGCCGGCGGGCGCCGCGGTGGGTGAGCTGCGGGTGTTGCGGGCGCCTTGCGCGGGGCCGCCACCGTGGCTGCGGACGCGGTCGAGGAACGCTCAAGGACTCGGCTCGCGGTGAACGCTCGTACTCGCCGGGGGCCCGGCGTGCTGCTCACCCGCGCGCCGGCCCCCGTCTGTCGATGGACTCGAAGGGGAAGGGCCGGAGCGTGGACCTGCGGTACTGGCTGCCGAGGGCGGCCGAGGTGGCCGAGCGGTGGGGCGAGCGGTTCGGGCCGCTGCGGCCGCACCCCTCGCACCTGGTGGACGAGGCGGACTTCGCCGCCGCGTTCGAGCGCTTCGCCAAGCGCCTGGAGCACAACTACCCGTTCTTCCACCCGCGTTACGCCGGACAGATGGTCAAGCCCCCGCACCCGGCGGCGGTCGTGGGCTACCTGACGGCGATGCGCTTCAACCCCAACAACCACGCCTACGAGGGCGGGCCGGCCACCAACGACATGGAACGCGAGTGCGTCGCGCAGCTCGCCGCCATGTTCGCGCTGCCCGCGCACGTGGGCCACCTGACCAGCAGCGGCACCATCGCCAACCTGGAGGCGCTGTACGTGGCGCGCCAGAGCCACCCCGGCCTCGGCGTCGCCCACAGCGCCCAGGCCCACTACACCCACAGCCGGATGTGCCACGTCCTGGGCGTCGAGAGCCACGCGGTGGCGGCCGACGCCGAGGGCCGGATGGACGTCGGCGCGCTGGAGGAACTGCTGCGCACCGGGCGGGTGGGCACGGTGGTGGTGACCTGCGGCACCACCGGGCCCGGCGCCGTCGACCCGGTGCACGAGATCCTCCCGCTGGCCCGCCGCTACGGGGCGCGGGTGCACGTGGACGCCGCCTACGGCGGGTTCTTCGCGCTGCTGGCCGCCGACGAGGCGCTCGCGGCCTCGCTCGGGGTGGACACCGCGCCGTGGCGGGCCGTGGCCGGCTGCGACTCGGTGACCGTCGACCCGCACAAGCACGGCCTGCAGCCCTACGGCTGCGGGGCGGTGCTGTTCGCCGACCCCGGCATCGGGCGGCACTTCGCCCACGACTCCCCGTACACCTACTTCACCGACGCCGAACTGCACCTGGGCGAGATCAGCCTGGAGTGCTCGCGCGCCGGGGCCTCGGCCGCCGCGCTGTGGCTGACCCTGCAGCTGCTGCCGCTCACCCCCGAGGGCCTGGGCGCGGGGCTGGCCGCGAGCCGGCGCGCCGCCCTGGCCTGGGCCGAACTGATCGACGCCAGCGAGGAGTTGACGCTGCACCAGCGGCCGCAGCTGGACATCCTCACCTACTTCCCCACCGTCCCCGGGACGCCGGCGCCCGCGCTGTCGGCGATCGACGCCGCCAGCGAGTACGTCCTGCGCCGGGGCATGGCCGACGAGCGGGACCCCGTCTACCTGAGCGTGCTGCGCGTGGACGCCGCCGACTTCACCCGCCGCCACCCCGGCGTGCGCGCGGACGCGGGCGGGGCCCGGGTGCTGCGCAGCGTGCTGATCAAGCCGGAGGCGGAGGAGTGGGTGGAGCCGCTGCACGCGCGGGTCACCGCCCTGGCCGCCGCGGCCGCCGCGGCCGCCCGACCGTCACCCGACGGGGCCGGTGCGGCCGACGTGACCGCCGCACCCGACACCACCGACACCACCGATGCGACCGATACGACCGTTGACCCGCCTTCCCCTTCGTCCGCCCCCTCGTTCGAGGAGAGTGCCCGTTGACCACCACCACCGCCCTGCCCGCCGCCGCGGGCACCGCCCTGCGGCCCGCCGTACGGCCCGCCGTGCGCCCGGCCCGCCCGGGCGAGGAGGACGCCCTCGCCCACGTGCTCGCCGCCGCCTTCGCCGACGACGCGCTGATGCTCTGGGCCTTCCCCGACCCCGGCCACCGCGCCCGTGCGATGCCCTCCTTCTTCCGCGTCCACGTCGAGCAGTGCCTGGCCCACCGGGGCGCCCTGGTCGCCCACCGGGCCACCGGCGACGGCGCCGCCCGGGACGGCGAGCCGCTGGGGGCGCTGCTGTTCCTGCCGCCCGGCCACTGGGACGACCCCGGCCCGCAGGACGGCGCCGCCACCCGGGCCCTCGCCGAGGCGATCGACGCCGCCGGCCACGACGGGCCCGCCCGCCGCCTGGCCGCCATCACCCGCCTGCAGACCCTGCGCCACCCGCGCCACCGCTCCCACCACTACCTCGCCTTCGTCGGCGTGCACCCCGACGCCCGCCGCACCCGCACCGGCCGGGCCCTGCTGCACGCCTTCCTCGCCGAGGTCGACGCCGCCGGCCAGGCCGCCTACGCCGAGACCAGCTCCCCCGGCGGGGCCCACCTGCTCGCCGGCGGCGGCTTCACCCGCTTCGGCGAGGCCATCGCCCTGCCCGGCGGCGGCCCCCGCCTGGCCCCGGTGTGGCGGGGGCCCCGATGACCGCCCCCGCCCTGCCCGCCGCCCCCGCCGTGTCCTCCTTCTCGGCGCTGCGCCTGTACAGCGCCGGACAGATCGACGCCGGCCACGCCGCCGAACGCCCCGAGGCCGCCGAGACCCTCGCCTGGGCGCGGGCCTTCCTCACCACCGCCCACCCCGACCTCGGCCGCAGCGGCCCGGTCTGCCCCTACACCCAGCCCTCGCTGCGCCGCGGCCTGTTCCACATCGCCGTTGCCGACGGCTCCCCCGACGGGGACCTTCCCCTCCTGGTCGCCGAACTGCGCGCCCGCTACGACGCGTTGCTCGCCGCCCTGACGGAGGAGTCCGAGCGCGAACTGCTCACCGTCCTGCTGGTCATGCCCCAGCTGGACCGCGAGGACTCCACCGTGCTGGACGAGCTCCAGCGCAAGGCCAAGGACGAGTTCGTCGAACAGGGCCTGATGATCGGCCAGTTCCACCCGGTCTGCGAGGAACCCGGCCTGTGGAACCACGCCTTCAGGCCGCTGCGCGCCCCCGTCCCGCTGCTCGCGGTGCGCAAGCTCCTGGTCTTCGACCTGCCCTTCCTCGCCGGCGACGAGACCCACCTGAACCACTACCTGGCCCGCTTCGCCCCCGAGGTCCCCGCCCGCATCCGCGCCCAGCTGGTCACCAGCGTCCGCGCCCGCCGGCACAACGCCGCCGCCTGACCCCCCTCCCCCGCGCGCGCGGAGCCGGCCGGCGCCCGGCTCCGCGCGCGCCCCTTCGCCCCGGGCCGGTGCCGCGGGGGAAGTCGGCCGGGCCGACTTCCCGCGCGGGCGCTGCGCCGACGGATTCACACCCTGGTGAAGTCCGTCGTCGACGTCCCCGGCCGGATCACATAGACGCCGGAGCCCGGCGGGCTCTCCCGTGACCCGCTCTTGAGCTGCTCGGCATCGGTCGCCGACGGCCACCGGGTGCCCTGCACGGACCAGCGCATGCCGGCCAGATCGACGCGGGTCAGGTCCACGTCGCTGAGGTCGGCCCGGGTGAAGTCGTCGAGCGGACCGTCCAGCAGCAGGGCGCCGAGCGCACCGCAGCCCGGCAGGCCGAGCAGCGGTCCCGCCGCGTGATCGAGGTCCCGCGCCAGAGCGCGCACGAGCTCCCGCACGGGAGCACGGTCGAGGTCTCGGGCGAGGGCTCGGGCGAGATCCCGGGCGAGAGCGTGCGCGAGGTCCTGGGCGCGGTGGTGGGCGAGGTCCCGCGCCAGATCGTGCGCCAGATCGTGCGCCAGGTCGTGGGCCAGGACACGCGCCCGGGTCAGTGCCCGGGGGACGTCGTGGGCGTGGTGCAGGGCGAAGTCGACCGCGAGGTACAGCTCGCGGGCCAGGGTGACATCACGTGGAAGCGCGATCAGATGACCGAGGTCGTCGGCGACGGTGCGGGCGAGCGCGTGCGCGAGGACCAGGGCGCGTGCGAGGTCACGGTCGACCTGCAGGGCCAGGTCCACCGCCCGCGACACGAGTCCGCCCCGGATGCTGGCCACGATGACCGGGTGTCGGCGCAGGGCTAGTCGGACCTGGGGATCCAGTGCCTGCACGACCCCGTCGAGTTCCCGGCGCCCCGGTCCCCGCACGGTGCCGTCGGCTCGGGCGTGCGCCTCGCCCCTGCGCGGGTTCTCGCGGAGGACCTCGGCCAGACCGGTCTCCAGGTCGATCACGGTGCCGAGTTCCCCGACCAGGGCGACGTGGCGGGCGTGGACCATGACCTCCCCCAGACCGGTCTCCAGGTCCAGCAACCCGGCGAGGCCGTTGACGAGACTCGTCAGCCGCGCGGTGATCCCCGGGTTGACCGCCTCGTCGTCCGGGTTGACCGCCCCGCCGTCCGCCACGGGCCCCGACCTGCCGGTCATGCCCCCTCCTCTCGGTCCCTCATCCGTAGGGCGACCGCCCGGCGGGCCTTCATCAGATTGGCGCGCACCGCGGCGGGTTCGATCCCCAGTTCCTCGGCGATCTCCGACGGGCTGTAGCCGGACACGCTCCAGGCCAGGACCTGCCGCTGGCGGGGCGGAAGGCCACCCAGCAGCTCCTCGAGTTCGTGCCGGCTCTCCCACTCCGCCAACTCGGCCGGACAGCGCCGGATCAGACCCGTCGTCTCGGGGACCTGCTCGACCGGGTCCTCCTCGACCCGGCTGAAGTGCCGCACCAGTTCCCGGGAGGCGACCTTGCGCGCCCACGACTCCGGCGACCGGATCTGCCGCCACCCCTGGAAAGCCTTGATCATCGTCTCCTGGGCCAGATCCGCCGCCAGCCGCGTCGGCGCGCCCTGCCACATCAGGAAGCCGACCAGCGTCGGCGTGAAACGCCGGTAGAACTCCGCGAAGTCCTCCCGCGTCGAGTGCCGGTCGGCGGCCAGCAGAGCCTCCGGCCCCTGCGGAGTGAGCAGGGGCCGGGACACACCGGCGTCGTACGCATCGTTGTCACTCACCCGTCCCGTACCCCCGCCGAACGGGCTGCCGCGGGACCGTCAGCGTCACCGAGCTCCCGTCGCCGCGCACCTCCCGAAAACGGCCTCCCTCGGGCAGGACCCGGGCAAGCGCCTCGATGACCCTCCCGCGCGCGCACTCCTCGTGCGATCGCCACCGCAGTCGCAGGTGCCGGCACACCACCGCGGTGATGCGCACCCCCGCGCCCGATACCGCCGCCAAGGCTGCGGCCGTCAGCGGATCCATCCGTGCGCCCTCCCTCTCAGCGGTCCGCTCCTGTGCGAACCTCTCGTGGGTAAGAGGCCGCACGGTACATCCGCGTGAACCGGCCGCCGGAAATCCCCGCACGCCTCGTCCGGGAGGGGACGGCCACCGGCAGGCCCCTCCCCGCGCGGGGCGGCGGCAGGGGTTGGGTAGCCTCCGGGGATGGTCTCCTCCCCCCGTGCCGTCCGGCCCGCCACGCGGCTCGTCGACGGGCTCGTCCACGCCTATGCCCCGCACGCCGGCGCCGTGGGCGCGTTGTCCCCCGTGGCGGCCTTCCGGCCCCTGCCGGGGGACGAGGTCGTCGGCCACGCCGTCGCCGCCGACCTGGGCCGCGCCCACTACACCACGCCGGACGCGGCCGTCTGCGTGGGGGCGGACGGCACGCAGCTGTGGCGCTCGCGGTTCGAGCCGGAGGCGGACGAGGTCTTCGGCCACCGGCCCGGCTGCGAACTGTCCCCGGACGGGCGGGTGCTGTGGGTCTACCGGCCCGACGCCATGGCCGGCCGCGGCCGCCCGGACCAGTGGGTCGCCATGGACGCCGCGACCGGGACCGTCCTCGCCCGGGCCGACCTGGAGACGGTCGGGCACGGCGCCGTGCAGCGGGCGCACCCGGCGAGCGGCCAGGTCCTCCTCAACGTCGGCGAGGGGCAGGACGGCACCGTGATCCACCGCGCGTCGCTGACCGGCGGCCGGATCGAACTCGTCCGCTACCCCTGGGACGACCGGTGCCTCATCGACCTGTCACCCGACGGCCACCGGTTCCTGACCGTCGACCACGCCCAGAACGACCTCGCCGTCCACGCCTTCCCCGGCGGCGACGTGCTGTTCACCCGCACCGCCGCCGACTTCGGGCACGACCCGGACACGGTCTTCCTGGAATGGAGCGGCGGCCACCTGAGCGCCGACACCGTCGTCGCCACCCTCGTCGGCCAGGACGAGGACGAGGAGGACTGGTTCCGCCACTACCGCCTCGACGCCCGCACCGGCCGCGTCCACGGCGAGTTCGACGCCCGCACCACGGACCCGTACGACATCCACCCGCTCGGCGACGGCTCCTGGCTCACCACCGGCCCCGACGGCCACCCCGTGCGCCACACCGACGCCTGACCGGCGCCCGACCGGCGTCCTGACCCGGCCCGCTGCCGGGCCCGTTCACCGGGCCGTACGGGCGGCGGCGCGTTCGTAGATCGCGCCGCCGGGGATGTACCAGCCCGCCTTCTTGCGGACCGCCGGGCTCGGGTCCCGGTCGTGGGAGGCCCGCAGGGCGGCCACGGCCCGGGGCTCGGTACGGGCGAAGCGGCCGACGAGCTCGGCGGCCATGGCCCGCACGCCCGGATCGGGATCGTGGGCCAGGTGGCGCAGCCCGGGTTCGAGGACCCGGTCCGCGCCCGGTGCGCACGTGTCGCCCTTGCACCGGTCGCAGGCCAGGGCGTGGAAGGCGGCGGTCCTCACCCGGGCGTCCGGGTCGTCGGCCATGGCGACGAGCTGGTCCATGGACTCGGTGTCGACCAGGTGGTCCAGCAGCCGGCAGCAGCCCTCCCGCACGGCCGCGTTCTCGTGGGACAGGCCCGCCCGCACGGCCCCGAGCGCGTCCTGCCCGCGGCGCAGCAGTTCCCGGTAGGCGGCCACCGTGCGCTGGGGGTCGCCCAGGCAGGAGACGAGGGCTTCGTTGTCGGTGCTGACGAATCCGAGCATGCGCCCAGTGTCGGGCCGCAAAGCGGCACCGGGCAAAGGGATTTCACCGCGCCGCCACAGCCGCCCGCCGCCACCGCAGGCCGGCGCCGCCGCCGTTCCCCGACCGGTTCCCGACCGGTTCCCGCGACCGCGGCGAACGGCCCGCCCGGGTGGGCGCACGCCAGGCCCGCACGGGGTTCATATGCCATATTGCGGACATGGTCCCGACGGAAGGCATGTCATGAGGTTCGCGGTCATCGGCGGTACCGGGCTGATCGGCTCGCAGGTCGTCGAAGATCTGAACGCCGCCGGGCACGAGGCGGTACCGCACTCCAAGTCCACCGGAGCCGACGTCATCAGCGGCCGGGGCCTGACCGAGGCGGTGGCGGGGGCCGACGTCGTCGTCAATCTGACGAACTCCCCGACCTTCGACGAGGCCTCCCTCGACTTCTTCCGGACCTCGATGGAGAACCTTCTGGCCGCGGCCCGCGACGGTGGCGTCGGCCACTTCGTCATCCTCTCGATCGTCGGCGTGGACCAGGTGCCGGAGCTGGCCTACTACCGCGCCAAGGTGCTCCAGGAGGACATCCTCACGGCCGGGCCGATCCCCTACTCGATCGTCCGGGCGACGCAGTTCATGGACTTCGTGGACGCCGTCCTGTCCTGGACCGCCGACGGCGACACCGTCCGGTTGCCCGCCACGCCGGTCCAGCCGATCGCCTCCGCGGACGTGGCCCGTGCGGTGGCGGAGGTCGCGGCGGGCGCCCCGCTGGGCGGCATCCGCAACGTCGCGGGCCCCGAGATCTTCCCCCTGGACGAGCTGGGACGCATCACCCTGTCCCGCAAGGGCGACAGCCGTACCGTCGTCACCGACCCCACCGCCGGCATGTTCGCCGTCGTCAAGGGGGACGTCCTGACCGACCCCAGCGCCCGCCTGGCCCCCACCCGCTACGCCGACTGGCTCTCCTGACCCACGCGCCCGGGCCCCGCACTCCTGGGGGCCGCACCAGCACGGGCACGGACGCGGACGTGGACGTGGACGTGGACGTGGACGTGGCGACGGTCCCGGCGACGCGGCGTGCGCGGCAGGCCGGACCACCGGCCCCGTCAGGCGGCCGGTGGTCCGGCGGCGGACAGGCGCAGTCTGAAGGGCGATCCGTCGGCGGTGGGCGTCCAGCCCTCGGTGCGCGCGGTCCGGATGCCCGCGGCGACCTCCCGCGGCATGACCACGTGGGCGGGCACCGCGTCCGGGGTGTGCCGGGTGGGTCGGCCGGTGTCCACGACGAGCGTCGTCGCGGGGTGGGCGGCGTCCTCCACCGCGTAGCCCAGGGTGCTGCCCTCGTAGTCGCAGCACCAGTGCTGCTTGGTGACGCGCCAGCGGTACGCCGTGCCGTCGACGACGATGCGGCGCGCGCCCTTCCTGGCCAGTGCCACGGTGCTGCCTCCCGGTGTTCGGCCCGGCGGCCCGTCCGTCTGCCGCTCTGCCGCTCTGTCGGCCTGTCGGCCTGTCGGGAGGAAGTCTCCCGGTGCGGCGCGCGCTTGTCACCGGGTTTCCCGGTGCCGTGGCCCGGGACGCCGTCAGGTCCGGGGTCCGTTCCCTCCTGCCTCCTGCTCTCCTGCCCTCCTGCCCTCCTGCCCTCCTAGCGTGCGAGGCGCCCGAGGAGGGCGGAGGAGGCGGCGATGCCGAGGAGGGTGGCGAAGGCGAGGACGGCGAAGTCCAGGGGCAGGTGGGAGGGGGTGCCGATGAGCAGGCCGCGCAGCGCGTCGACCTGGTAGCTGAGCGGGTTGGCCTTGCTGACGGCCTGGAGCCAGCCGGGCATCAGGGCGATCGGGTAGAGGGCGTTGGAGGCGAAGAACAGCGGCATGGTGATGGCCTGGCCGATGCCCATCAGGCGGTCGCGGGTGAGCACGATCCCGGCGATGGCCATCGACAGGCAGGAGAAGAACGCCGAGCCGAGCAGGACGGCGGCGACGACGCCGAGCAGCCGCAGCGGGTTCCAGGTCATGGCGACGCCGAGGGCGGCGGCGATCAGCACCACCACCGCGGCCTGCAGGACGGCCTTCACCCCGGCGGCGAAGGCCTTGCCGGTGACCAGGGCGGCGCGCGGGGTCGGGGTGACCAGCAGTTTGGTGAGGACTCCGGAGTCCCGCTCCCAGATGATCATGATGCCGTAGAAGATCGCGATGAACATCGCGGACTGGGCGATGATGCCGGGCGCGAGGAAGTCCAGGTACGGGATGCCGCCGGTGGGGATCGCCTTGAGGCGGGTGAAGGTCTGGCCGAAGATCAGCAGCCACAGCGCCGGCTGGACCGCCCGGGTGTACAGCTCGGTGCGGTCGTGGCGCAGCTTCTGCAGTTCGACGGCGCACATCGCGCCGATGCGGGCGGGCACCAGGCGCCAGCCGGTGCGGGCGCGCGGGGGCACCAGCAGCAGGGACAGGTCGGGGTCGGCGGCGCCGGCGGATTCAGCCGACGCGGCCCGCGGTGCGGCGGGTTCGGCGGACATCGCTGAAGTCTCCTTCGGTCGCGTCGGCCAGTTGCCGGCCGGCGAAGTGGCGGAAGACGTCGTCGAGGGTGGGGGCGGGCCGGGCCGGGTCGGCCCGGTGGACCTGCTCCTTGAGCTCGGCGGGGGTGCCGAGCGCGCGGATGCGGCCGCGGTCCATGAGGGCGATGCGGTCGCAGTGGCGGTCGGCCTCGTCCATGTAGTGGGTGGTGACCAGGACGGTCATGCCGGTGGCGGCGCGTACGGCGTCCACGCGTTCCCACACGCCGGTGCGGGCGATCGGGTCCAGGCCGATGGTGGGTTCGTCCAGGACGAGCAGGCGCGGGGCGCTGACCAGGGCCTGGGCGAGTTCGAGGCGGCGCACCATGCCGCCGGAGTAGGTGGCGGCCATCCGCTCGGCGGCCTCGGTGAGGTCGACGGCGGCCAGCGCCTGGGCGACGCGGCGGGCGCGTTCGGCGCGCGGGACGTCGAAGACGCGGGCGAACAGGGCGACGTTCTCGCGTCCGGTCAGCCCGGCGTCGGCGGACAGCTGCTGGGGGACGTAGCCGAGCAGGCGGCGCACCTGCATGGGGTGGCGGGTGGCGTCGTGGCCGAAGACGCGGACCATGCCGGCGCCGACGGGCAGCAGGGTGGTGATCGCGCGGATGGTGGTGGTCTTGCCGGCGCCGTTGGGGCCGAGCAGGCCGAACACCTCGCCGGTGCGCACGGTCAGGTCGATCCGGTCGACGGCCCGGGTGGTCCTGCCGCGGCCGTGGCGGAAGACGTACTCCAGGCCCTGGCACACCACCGCGTCCTCGGTGCTCATGGCTCCTCCTCCCCGCAGGCTCCTCCGGGTGCTGCAGGTGCAGCGGGCGCAGCGGATCCGGTGGGTCCTGCGGGCGTAGCGGGTCCTGCGGGCGTAGCGGGTCCTGCGGGCGTAGCGGGTCCTGCGGGCGTAGCGGGTCCTGCGGGCAGGGTGCGCAGGCCTTCGGCGACCTGCCGCAGGGCGGGCAGGGCGGCGGCCAGGGCCTCGCGCCGGTCGGCGGGCAGGCCGGCGACGACGTCCTCCATCAGCGCGCGGCGGCGCCGGCGCCAGGCCTCGATCCGCTCGACGGCCTCGGGGGTGGCGTGCAGGAGGGCGGCCCGGCGGTCGGCGGGGTCGGTCTCGCGGCGCAGCAGGCCGAGGGCGACGAGCTGGTTGACGAGGGTGGACACCGAGTTGCCGGCCAGGCACAGTTCCTCGGCGGCCTCGGAGACGCGCAGTCCGGGGGTTTCCGTCACCAGGCGCAGCAGTTCGACCTGGGCGCCGCGCAGGCGGGGTTCGTCCATCGTCTGCCGCAGGCGGCGGCGGACCAGTCGCTGGATGCCGACGAGGAGGGTGGAGAACTCGTCCGCCGGCGCGACGTCGAGCGTCTGCGGCTCTGTCGCGGTCATACCCTCATTTTAGCTCTCAGTGAGAGCTATCCGTCGAGGGTCACGCGCCCGTTTCCGGTGCGCTGCGCAGGTGGCGGGCCCAGATCTGGGCCTTGCGGTACGGGCCGTCGCCGGCACTGTCGTACTGCGGTGCGTCGAAGACGACCCAGTAGGCCAGTTCGCCGTCCTCGGCCCGCTGGTTGCCGGCGGGCTCCGGCGCCCCCATCGGGTCGATGGTGCCCGTGAACTCCACCTGCCACGGCCCGTCCCACTGCGGGTCGCGGACCACGGTGACCCGGGTGCCCGGGGGCAGTGCACCTGCGGGCCAGTCGCGGTTCAGGGGGCGGCCCAGGATCCGTTCGACGGCCGCCCGGTCCCGGTCATGGTCCTGGTCCCGGTCCTGGTCCCGGGTGTGTGCGGTGTCGGAGGACGGGTCGACGCTCATGCGCTCAGCTTCCACGCACGGGCGCCGGAAAAGCCACCGGTTAATCGGTGAGTTCTCATGCCGTCCATGCAGTCCGGGTCGACCGGCAGGACGTCGCCGCGCTGGTTGCGGACCAGGACGAGGCGGCCGAGCCGGCAGACGGGGGGCTTGGCCAGCAGCCGGGGGTCCTGCCCGGGGATGTCGATTTCTCAGGGTTCTTGGTCGAGATGCCGGGAGATGTCGGTGGGAACCGAGAGCACCCGGGGAGGGCGTGTCGGTGGGTCGGGACGTGTGGGCCCCCGCCGGGTGGGTGGTTCGGCAGGGGCCCGTAGGGAGTGCCTAATGGTTGTGCTGCGGCGTCATCAGCTCGGGGTCACCGTCACCGTGAGGGTTTCGGGGTTGTCGCTGTTGCCCTGGTAGACCGAGTCGCCGCTGTAGACGGCCGTGATGACGTGCGCACCGGCGGTCCGGAAGAAGACGACGCGCCCCGCGGCGGCGCAGTTTCGGAGATCGAGGATCAGGCGTGCCGTGCCCAGGGTCGTGCCGGTCGTGGTGTCGGTGAACGTCACGGTGCCGGTGGGCGGGGTCGTGGCGCCCGTACCGGCCGGGCAGACCAGATCGTCGAGCACTACCGGCCGCCCGAGCCGGACCTGCTGGGGCAACGCGATCAGGCGCGTGTTCACCGGCTTGCCCGGAGTGGTGTAGCTGATGGTGATGCCCGGGGCGGAGCTGGTGACGGTGGGGCCGGTGCCGCCGGCGGGGACCAGGGACGAGCCGCCGCCTCCGCCACCCCCGCCGCCGCTCGGACTGATGAAGGGGTTGATGTTGCCGCCGCCGCCTCCGCCGTAGTAGCCGCCGCCGCCGGCACCGCCGGTCAGGGAGGCGCCCGGGCCGCCTCCGGTGCCGCCGGCCCCGAGCGTGCCGGGCCCACCGCCGAACACCCCGCCGCCGCCGGTGCCGCCGGCCCCGCCCTGGGTGGACGTCCCCGCCCCGCCGCCGTGTCCTCCGTTGCAGGTCGCGTCCGTACCCGGCTGGCCGGCGTCTCCGCCCGGGCTTCCGGTGCACTGGCCGGCCCAGCCGGCTCCGCCGCCGCCCGCGGCCACGATGAGGCGGGAGTCGGTGGTGGTGAGGGGCGTGGTGCCGGGTTGGGTGCGGACGTCGGAGGCGCCGCCGCCGCCTCCGCCGAAGTGGGTGCTGCCGCCGCCGTTGAAGCCGCCGGTGCACTGCGCGCTACCGGCGCACTGGGCGCCGCCGGTGGCGGTGCCGCCGACTTCGACGTAGAGGGTCTGCCCGCCGGACAGCCCGGTGAGGGTGCCGGTCACCTGGGCGCCCCGGCCGCCGCCGACGCCGTTGTCCTCCACGCCGCCGGCCCCGCCGGTCGCGGTGACGTCGACCTGGGTGACGCCGGTGGGGACGGTGAAGGTCTGCTCGGTGCCGGTGAAGGCGAACGTACAGGTGGTGGTGGGGCCCGAGACCGTACAGGTGCCCTGCGCGTGGGCGGTCCCGGACAGCGACACCGGGGTGATACCGGCGGCACAGAACACGCCGGCCGCGACGGCCAGCGCCCGGCCCCGGGCGGCCGAACCGGCACGATGCCCGGCACCAGGACCTGACCGGCGGGCAGCATCCGACAGTGAGAACGTCACGATCCACTCCAGAAGACGGCAGAGGGCCTCTCGGCGGAGGATTTCCTTCCACTGTGGATCACCCGGCCAGGGCCGCGGTCCGCATTCGGCCTGACACACCGTCGGTTCACACCAGTGGGTCCCGGGCCCGGCTTTCGGCCCACCCGACTCCGAGAGCACGATCATGGTCTCGAAGCAAGCACTCGAGTGCTCTCAAAACTCGGCGATCCCGCCCGACCGGAGCACCGGGTGCTCTCGTCCCGGAGCGACAGACGCTCTCGCGACTCACCTATGAAGCCAAGGGGTTGACGTTCGGCGGGGATGCGGTCCGCCGTGGGCACGGGTGAGCGCAGACCCTGCCCGAGCGACCTGCCGGACGAGGCGCGGGAGCCGATCCGGCCGGTCGTCACGGCGTGGAAGGGACAGCACCCGTCGGCCGGCGGACACCAGGGCCGCCACGACATGCGGGAGATCGTGAACGCGATCCTGTCCCGGACCCGCACCGGCTGCCACCCGAGACGACGCGCCGGCATGAGCAGATCGAGGACGTGACCCTCACCGTGTCCACCCGGATCCGGGTCACGCTGGAGCACCTGTCCAAGCTCTCCGGCACCCAGGGCGTCGAGGCCCACTTCAGCGCCCCGGAGGACGGCCCGAACCACATCGGCCTGTCCGTCTTCCGATTCGACGAACACGCCCTGGTCACACCGCACTTGGCCCGAACCGTCGGCCACGACTCCCCGACGAGGTCACCGACCGCATGGCCGAGGTCTATGCCGTCCGCGTCCTCGATGCCCTGCGCCCCGGCCTCACGCGCATCCGCTCCCATGACGGCCGGCACCTCACCGCCCCCGAACGCCTCGCATGAGAAGTCGGCCCCGTCGACTTCCTGCTCCACCGCCCGACCGACCCACGAACAAGGCAGGCCCCCTGAGGGCACTTGCGCGTCGCCGCCCGCCTCCGGGCGGCGACGCGCGGACGAACCCCCGTCTCCCGCACCGCCGCGCGCGGACGCCTCCCGTGGGAAGTCGGCCCGGCCGACGAGTGGTTGAGGTTCCTTCAGTGACCTGCCCGGGCCGGGGTTCTACGCCCCCGGCCCGGCACGGTGTCGCAGGCGACTGGCATGCTGGGGTCAAGAGTTGTCACCGGGAGGAGACGAGGGGGGCGGATGCCGGACAAGGTCAGGCCGCTGCGCGCGGCACCACGGCTGGGCACGGTCAACGGATTCGGGCGCACGATGCTGGGCAAGACCCGCGTGGACGCCCAGGGCGCGTGCTTCGCCACCCGCTGGTTCACCGTCCTGATGCTGCCGATCCGGCCGCTGGGCCGCTACTACGTCAAGGAGGGCGAGACGGTCGACGTCCCCGGACGAGGCGGCTCGACGACCACCACCGAGTACGTGTTCCTCGGCGAGGCCGAGCTGCGCGCGAGCGAGGTGATCCGCACCTACCTGTTCTGCTGGCTGGTGGTGCCGCTGGTCGTCGCCGGTCCCGTGACGCTCTTCGGGCTCAACGCCGACGCGTTCAGCCACGAGCACCCGATCCTCTTCCTCCTGCTGCTGCTCGGGCTCCCGATCGTCGGCATCATCGCGCTGGCGTGGCTGCTGGTCCTCAACGAGAAGTTCCTCGCGCCGCTGCGCGTGCCGCAACGGGTCGAGGCCGGGCCGGCGAACCGAAGGCCCTGAGGGGACGGGGACTCGGGGCCCGAGGGCCTGACGGCGGGCCCGCGACGGCTACAGGCCCGCCCCGGTCAGCAGCCGCTCCATGTGCTCGACGGGAAGGAACGGCGACGCGGCGGCGGCCCGCGCGACGTGTTCGGAAGGGTCGGCGAGCAGCCGCAGCAGGGACGGGAGCGGAAGGTTGCGGTGGGCGGCGACGGCCCGGCGCACACGCTCCTCGGGGTCGTCGGCCAGCCGCCCGGCGAGTCCCGCGGGCAGGTCCGGATCGCGGGGCGCCAGGGAGCGCAGCCGGGGCTGGGGGTCGGTGGCGAAACGGCGCAGGGTCTGCGGGGGAAACGGCAGGACCTGCGCCCCGTCCCACCAGAACGTGAACTTGTCGCGTCGGCTGTAGCGGCGCTCGATGTCCTCGGCGGTCGCCGGGTCGACCAGGTGCGGGGCGCAGTGCGCCATGGTGAGGCGGACCAACTCCTCCTCGTCGCCGAGCAGTCGGGCCACCGCCTCGGCGGGCAGGTCCTTGGCGGCGGCAGCCGAGGCCCGGAAGCAGACGTAGGGCGAGTCGAGGTGCGGCAGCGGGTCGGCCGTCACCCAGTCCAGGCGCAGGATCCGTAGTTCCGTGGGCGCGAAGGAGTTCTCGTACCAGCGCAGGAAGGCCTCGTCGTCGGCGTCGGGGCCCGGCTCGGCCGTCGACCGCGACGCCTCGTGGACCGAGGTGTGGATCCGTGCCCGCTCGTGCTCCGGCGTGTCCGGACGGGCGAAGACCTTCACCCGCACGCTCAGGGCCGGATCGACGGCCAGGGCCTCGCGCAGCGCCGACGGCAGGTCGGGATGCCGGGCGAGTTCGGCGCGCACGCCGGCGTCCGGGTCCTCGGCGAGCCGCCGGGCGGTGTCCGCGTCGAGGACGGCGTGGACCACCGCGCCCGCCCGGGTCACCGGGTCCGCCAGCAGCGCCGGCAGCAGGTCCGCCGGCGGTACCGGATGCGGCAGGCGCGCGAAGCAGGTGGAGCAGGCGGCGGCGCGGACCTCCGGCTCGGGGTCGGTGAGCAGGATCCGGCGCACCGCCTCCGGGGCCTGCGTCCAGTGCTTGGCCAGCGCGGCGCGGACCGCCGGGTCGGGGTCGGCGGCGAGACGGGCCCTCAGGTCGGGCGGGGTGCCGTCCCCCTGGGCCAGGTGTTCGCGGACCTTCGGCTCCGGATCGTCGACGAGCTGCTCCAGCATCCGCCGCGGTGCGCTCGCGGCACGGACGGCGAGCGCGGCCCGCACCCCCTCGTCCGGATGGGCGGCCAGGCGCAGGCGGAAGCGGTGCGGCAGCCGGTCGTTGAGGGCCAGACTGTGCAGGAGCCAGTGGTCGTCGGTCGCGACGATCTCCTCGATCATGTCCTCGGTGAGGTCCGCACGACCGGCCACCTCCCCGAATCCGTGCCGCCGGGCGAACAGCCGCCGGACCATCGCGGCGGGCAGGGCGGGGTTCACGGCCAGCCCGTCCAGCACGTGGTCGAGGTGGACCGGGGTCGGGGCGTCGGTGTCCATCCGGCCAGGATGTCAGGGGCTCTGCGGTGCGCAGCCGCCGGGCCCCGCCCGCACACCGGCCCGGCCCGCTCAGCCCCGGGTGCGGCGGCTCCCTGACGGCACCGGGGCGCTCACGCCCGCCGGTTCGACAGTCCCCGTCCTGCCGGGCGGGACGTTCGTCTCCGAGACCGGGCCGGGGAAGCGGAACATGCTCCGGGCGAAGGAGGACGGCCGCCCGTTCCCGACGGGGACGGTGTTCCGGGTGATCCCATTCGCCGTCGACGGCAAGCCCTGGTGACTGGCCGCGTCCCCGATGGCCTCCCGCGGCCGTGAGCTCCCGCCCCGGTCAGTACCCGGCCGGGGCGGGGGCGGGGGCGGCGCCTGCGGCGCTGACGGCGCGCAGGGCGCGTTCGATGCTCTCCCGGCTCTCGCCCACCGGGGCCACGTAGTCGAGGACGGCGCGGGCGGCGTCCTCGCCGAGGGTGCGGGTAATCACCCAGGTGGCGAGGTACTGGGAGGCCAGGCAGCCGCCCGCCGTGGCGATGTTGCCCTCCGCGTGGAAGGGCGCGTCCAGCACGGTGACGCCGCGGGCCTCGACGAACGGGCGGCTCGTCAGGTCCGTGCAGGCCGGCATGGTGCCCAGCAGGCCGAGATGGGCCAGCACCAGCGCGCCGGAGCACTGGGAGCCGATCAGCTGCCGCGCGGGGTCGAGCGGCAGCCGGGCGAGCAGCGGGGCATCGGCGACCACGTCACGGGTCCGCACCCCGCTGCCGATCAGCACGACGTCGGCCTCGGCGACGAACCCGATCGGGCGCTGCCCGGCGACCTCGACACCGTTCATCGAGGTGACCCGCGGGGTGGGCGTCGTGATGAAGGCCTCCAGGCCGTCCTTGCGGCAGCGGTTGATCAGTGCGGAGGCGATGAAACTGTCGAGCTCGTTGAACCCGTCGAAGGTGACCACGGCGACCTGCACCATCACACCACTCCCTTGTGCGGCATCGGATGTCCGGCTGCCCCAGGATTCCACGGCCGGCCGGGCGTACGCACCGGTGTCCGGGCCGGTGTCCGCGCCGGTGTCCACGACGTGCCGCGAACCGGGACGCGTCCCGGGCGGCGGGGCGCGTCCCCGGTCAGAGGCCGCCGCCGCAGCCCCCTCCGCAGCCTCCCCCGCAGGACGCGCCGCCGCAGCCGCCCAGGCCCACGCCGCCGCTGCCGCCGCTGTGGGAGGAGGAGGTGGTGCTCCTCGCGGCCACGGCCCGGGCGAGGGCGTTCGAGCGGGCGCGGGCCGCCTCCCGGCAGATCCGCAGGTCGTGGTCGACGGGCAGGGCCGACAGCCCGCCCAGGGCCACCGTCGCCGGCCCCTGCCCGCGGCGCTCGGCCGTCCGGGCGTCGGCGAGCACGCGGGAGCCGAGCGCGGTCAGAGGGCGCAGCGGGCGCACGGGCGGCCGTACCCGGTGGTTGACCCACAGGGCGGCCGCGAACAGGGCGACGAAACCCGCCGGCGGCACGAGCCGGTTCCCGTCCCGCGTGAGTGTCCACACCAGGGCGGCCACGCCCGCCGCGGCCACCGCGAACAGCACCACGGGCATCCACCCGTAGGCCTTGCGCACCCGCTCGACCAGTTCCTTGTCGTCGATCAGCCCCGAGGCCGCCAGCTGCTTGCGCAGCGCATTCGCTTCCGGCGACCAGTCCACCGACGCGATCAGCTTCCCGATGTCGCCGGTGCGGGTGAACCTCAGCGAGCGCACGGCCACCGCCTCGAACCCGTCCCCGCCCCCGTCCCCGGTCGTGGCTGCCGTGGTCAGTGTGACGTCACCGGAGCGGGAGGCGACGATCCGGCCCCCGGCGTACATCTCCGCGAGTGTCAGCTCCGCCAGGTTCCCGGCCAGGCAGGCGAGTTCCTCCTGGCCGAGGTCGAAGTCCCGGCCCGCCGCGAGCCGTTCGGCCCGGGTCAGCTCGTTCAGCGCGCGGCGGCAGCGCACCCCGGCCGCGGCCAGCGCCGCCCCCGTCCCCACCAGAAGGACCAGGACCACCCACATGACGCCCCCTCCCCCCACAGGTCAGCCCAGTGTGGGCGCGCCCGGGCCGGGCGGCAAGTCCCGGGCCCGGCACGGGCCGTGGGACCTGCCGGGCGCTGCACCCCCGGGAGCCGGTCGGCAGGCCGCCCGGCCTCAGGTGCCGTGGACGCCGTGGCCGGCGTGCGGGTCGGCGGCGGCAGACAGGGCGGGGTCGTCGCGGCGGAGCGGGCGGGCTCCCCGCGGGGGCGGTCCGGAAGGCGCCAGGGGTGATGTCACGGGCCGACGGGGCGAACAGGGAGTGGGCGCCGCGGACTTGCTCCAGGCCGGGCCGGTACGGGCCGGAGGGGCGGGCCCGGCGGCGGGCGGGACCGCGTTGCGCTCGCCGGGTACGGGCCGGAGGGGCGGGGCGGGGTCAGTGGGCGGTGAGGGAGCGTGCGGCGACGTGGGCGACGGCCTGGTGGACGGGGGTGGGGCCGGAGACGAGTTCCAGCAGGCGCGGGGTGGTGGCGGGGACGGTGAGCAGGTGGGCGAGGACGGCGGCGGCGTCGGGGCGGTCGATCTCGCCGGGGCCGGTGTGTGCGGCGAGGTGGACCAGGCCGGTGCCGGGTCCGTCGCGGAACCAGGCGGGGCGGAGCACGGTGCTGTCGAGGTCCGGGTGGGAGAGCAGGGCCTGGTCGGCGCGGCCCTTGGCGCGCAGGAAGGTCTCCACGAGGGGGTCGGCCGGGTGGTGCGCGGCCGGGTCGGAGCCCATGGCCGACAGGAGGACGAAGCGGCGTGTCCCGGCGTGGTGGGCGGCGTCGGCGAGGGCGAGGACGGCGTCGTGGTCGACGGGGTTGGCCTGTCCGGGGGCGTCGCCCAGGCCCGCGCCGGCGGCGTAGAGCACCGCGTGTGCGCCGGTGAGCAGGTCGGCGAGCTGTTCGGGGGTGGCGGTGGCGAGGTCGGCGACGAGTGGTCGGGCGCCGGCGGCGCGGAGGTCGGCGCCCTGTTCGGGGCGCCGGATGATCCCGGACACCCGCAGGCCCCGGCCGGTGAGCAGACGGGTGGTCAGGAGTGCGACCCTGCCGTGGCCGCCTGCGATGACGACGGACATGCGGGCACCTTACGGGCCCGCCACCGCCCGGACGGCACCGGCGCGCGGGGCGGGGGCCTTCGGGGCGGGGGGGGGGGGCGGGGGGGC
>NZ_JBHVSD010000019.1:0-193071 GCF_042885395.1 Kitasatospora sp. NPDC058063 | reverse complement strand
GACACACATGGCGGTGATCGTCGCGGATGCCTCGCCCGTGACGATCACCGCCAGTGCATCACGCCACGAAGTTGATCAATTACCCAACACTTTCTCAGGCCACCGCCCAGGTCGCCTCCTGGATGAGTGTGACCGTCGACCCGTGCGCCACCACGAATCCCCCGTCCGACCTCCCCGAGCAGGTCGGCGAGACCCTGCGGGTGGCGGACACCCTCGACCTGAGCGGGACCGGAACCGACATGGTGCGCAGGGCCACCCCGACCGATCTGCGCCGCATCGTCCGTTCCGCCTATGACCCCGGCGTTGCTCCTGCTCGGGACGAGCAGTTCGACGAGCTGCAGTGGGGCGAGTGCGGCCCGGTCGCCGCCGACGACTGGGTCGAGTCCTACGCCCACGACGGCGCGGTGTCGGCCAGCTGGGTCCTGGAGGAGATGCCGCGTCGACCGATCCCGTACAGCGTGTTGCTACCGCTGTTGGCTCCAGGTCGGTTCCAGCGAAGGATCACCCTGGGCTACCGCGTCCTGGAGCCACACGAAGGCGAGGCGCTGCTGGAGCGGGAGATCTCCGCCGCCGAGCACCGCGCTCAGGCCACTGCGGAGGTCAAGGGCCGCGCCCGGTGGTCTCAGAAGGCTGACTACCAACGCGCGGAACAGGCTGCTCGACAGGTTGCCGGCGGCGCCCAGGTCGTCAACTGGACGCTCTCGGTCACCACCACCGCCCGGACGCCCGCCGACCTGCCGACGGCCCTTCAGGAGCTGAAGCTCGCGGTCGCGGGGACCCGGGGAATCCGGATGCGACCGGCCTTCGGCGCCCAGGCAGCCGTCTTCGCCGCCGGGCTGCCCATCGGCTACAACCCCCTTGTGAAGTAGGGAGGCTCGTGAAGTCGGGAAAGGCAAAACTACTGTCTCCTCGTTGGGCCCCGAGCGCTGCACCCAGGACGGGGCCACGGCGCGCGCGAACCGGCAATGGAGTCCACGCCCCGCGGTTGGGCTGGGGAGGCCCTTTCGGCGGCCGTGCGGCCAACGAGGACACCGGCACCGTCTACACCGGCCCGACCAGCCAGATCGCGCTGATCGGCCCGTTCCTCCTCGGTGCGGGCCTGCCCGCCCGCGGGGTGCCGGTCGGCCGCGATGTGCTCACCGGGGAGCTGGTGTGCATCGATCCGTCCGGGTGGACCGGAAAGCTCACCACCAATCCGGGAGTGTGGGTCATGGCGCAGCCCGGTGTCGGCAAGTCGGCCCTGATCAAGAGGATCTGCCTCGTCTACGTCGCCTTCGGCCACTTGATGTGTGTCCCGGCCGACGTCAAGGGCGAGTACTCCATGATGGTCCGCGAGCTCGGCGGCAGCGTGCTGCGGATCGGCACCGGAACCGAGCGGATCAATCCCCTGGACTCCGGCCCGTTGAAGCACCGTCTGCCCATCTTGCCGACCGTCGATCGCGCAGCCCTGTCGGACGTCCTTAACGGTCGGCGTCTGGAGACTCTCGGCGCCCTGCTTGCCACACGGGTCGGGCTCGGTCGCCAGCCTGACGAGATCGAGCGTTCCGCACTGACCACCGCTGTGCAGCTCGCCGCGGATGCCGTCCCAGGTGCCGATCCCGTGGTTCCCGATGTGATCGCCGTCCTCCGGCAGGCCCCTGAGGCGCTGCGGTCCAAGCTCGCCGCCGACGGCGACACCTACCTCGGCCTGACCCGTTCGATCGTTGCTGGCCTGGACAACCTGGTCGACGGCCCGCTCAAGGGGATGTTCGACGGCCAAACCACGACGCCGGTCGATCTGACCGCACCGGCCGTCTCCGTCGACATCAGCGCACTGCGGGCCCGTGGCAACGACGTCGTCTCCGCGGGGATGATCGCCAGTTGGGCCTACACCTACTCGTCCATCGACAGCGCCCGCAGCCTCGGCCTGCTGCACCGCAAGCTCGTACTGCCCATGGACGAGATGTGGCGGGCCCTTCGCGCGGGCCCAGGTCTCGTCGATGCCATGGACGGGATCAGTCGACTCAACCGGACCACGGACGATGTCAGCATCTACGCCACGCATTCGACCCTCGACTCCGAATCCCTACCCACCGAGGAGGACCGGGCCAAGGCGAGGGGGCTGATGGACCGATGTGACACCTGGGTGATCGGCGGCTCGACGGACGAGGAACTGAGCCGCGTCTCCGGCAAACGGGCCCTGACCGAGCAGGAACGGATGATGATCACATCCTGGGCGTCAGCGACGAGTACGGGCCTGGACACCTCCGACCAGATCCATCCCGGACGCGGCAAGTACCTGATCAAACTCGGCAGTCGCCCGGGCATCGCCGCAGCGATGACGCTCACCACGACCGAGCACCGGCTCTACCACACCGACGCCTCCGAGCAGGAGCCTGAGGGGGCACGCCGATGATGACCGAGAACGACCGGGCATGGCTCGCCGGGGGCGTCCTCGTCGGCGGCTCGGTGGTCCTGTCAGCCTCCACCTGGGCCGGGGCCGCTGCCTCCGCCGTCCTCGCCGGAGCCGACGTCCCGCCGCTCAGCCCGTACACCGTCTTCGAGATGGCGCGCGACTGGCACTCCGTCTGGCCGCACTCCCCCACCGCCAGCGGCATCAGCGCCCTGCTCCTCGACCTGGCCGTCGTCGCCGGACTCGGCTGGGGCCTGCGGTCGGGCCTGCGCTGGTTCCACAACGCCTCCCACCTCGCCACCCTCCACCAGGTACGCGACCTCGCCCCCGAGCGGGCCGCCCGCACCGCCACCCGGCTCCGGGCCTCCCTGCACAATGTCAAACCCCGCGCCGTGGCCCCGCGCGACCGTGGCGTGCTACTCGGGGACCACCTACCCACCGGCGTGGAACTGCGCGGGTCCGACGAGGACACCTACCTCGCCCTGATGGCGCCCCGGGCCGGCAAGTCCTCCGCAATCGCGATCCCGGTCGCCGAGGAGGCACCCGCTGCTCTGCTGCTGACCAGCAACAAGCCGGACGTCTACGCCGCCACCCTGGCCTCCCGCCGGACGGCGGGCAATGTCTGGGTGTTCGACACCCAGGGCGTCGCCCGGATCGAGCGTACGTGGTGGTGGGACATCGTCGCCGAGGCCGAGACGCTCGACCGCGCCGAGCGCCTGGCCTCGCACTTCGTCAACCAGGTCAAGTCGGACGCCGCCGACCCGTTCTGGGCCCAGGGAGCCAGCGACCTGCTGGTCGGCATGCTGCGCGCCGCCTGGTGGGACGGCGCGACCGTGCGGCACGTGCTCAGATGGCTGGCCGACCCCAAGGAGCGGGCTCCGCTGCGGATCCTGTACCAGCACGAGGAGGTCCTCGCCGAACAGGTCGACAGCTCCATCCACATCGCCGAGGAGACCCAGTCCGGCATCTACCAGAACGCCCGTACCGCCGTCAGCGCGCTGCGCGACGAGAACGTGCTCGCCTGGATGCTCCCCGACAGACACCGGCCCCGGTTCCGGCCGGAGGACTTCGCGCTCAGCCGGGACACCCTCTACCTGCTCAGCAGGAAGGGCGGCGCCGCCGCCGCCGTCGTCGCCGCCCTCGCCGACTCCGTGTTCACCGCGGCGTCCGAAGCCGGCGAGCGCCACGGCGGACGCCTGCCCGACCCGATGCGCGCGATCCTGGACGAGGCGGCCAACATCTGCCGGATCGAGGACCTCCCGGACCTCTACAGCCACCTCGGCTCACGGGGCATCACCCCGTACACGATCCTCCAGTCGTACCGGCAGGGCGTACGGACCTGGGGGGAGGTCGGCATGGACGCCCTGTGGGGAGCGGCCACGAAGAAGGTGATCGGTGTCGGCCTCGACGACCCGCGCTGCGTCAGCGACATCGCCACGCTGGTCGGCAACCACGACATCACCCGCGAGTCCCACTCCAGGAGCCGAGACGGTGGCTCAACGTCCTTCAGCGTGCACCGCGAACAGATCCTCGAAGCCGCCCAGGTCCGCGCCATGAAGCGCGGTACCGCCTTGCTGCTGTCCACCGGCATGCCCGTCGCCCAGATCACCCTGCGGCCCTGGTACGAGGAACAGGCCATGGCCCACCTCGGCCCGGCGATGACGGCCGAGGAGGCCGCCATCACCAAGCGCGCCGCTGTCGCCTGGGAGCAGCGGAAGGCGGCACGCCGTGGCTGACGAAACCGTGAACCGGGCACTGACTGAGGACGTGGAGGACCTCAAGGCGATGCTCCGGGCGGTTCAGGCCGAACTGCGGGACCTGCGGGAGGCCGGTGCAGTCCGCTCCGGCGCAGCCGTCTCGAACGCAGCTGGGTCGGCCGGCAACGAGGGCGAGACGTCCGACGGCGTCGGAGCAGACGACGCCGAGGCGGAGCAGGACGACGACACCGAGTGGCAGTACCCGCCGTTCCTCTTCGTCCTCGATGAGGCGCAGCAGGACGCCGAACTGCGCCTGCTCGCGGAGTGGGTCGAAGGCGTCCTCGTTCCCGGATGCCTCGCCGAGGTGTCCGCCGACGCCCGGTGGTGCCACCGGTGGATCGAGCACTGGGATGCCGTCGGCGTACTGCACGCGATGTGGCTGGCATGGCAGGAGCTCACCGATCCCGCCACCTGCGGCTACACCGGGCCCAGCGTCTGGTACCGGGACCACTACCGCCCCCACGTCGCCGCCCTGCGCGGCCCGGGCGGCCCGTTCGGCGGCTGCACCAAGGGCGAGCACCGGACCGGGCACCGGCTGCCCGGCCGGGTGCCCAGCACCTGGTACGCCGCCGAGGACGAGGCCTGACCGACCGACGCTACCGGGTCTTCCTACGTGGATGGAGCGCCCCGACCTCCCGGGACAGCTCCGAGGCTCGGTGCGCGGGCAGCCGCGCCGGTTCCGGCGGGCGAGCCACCGTCGTACTGCGGGCACGGGCGGCAGCGGCCTGCACGCGCCGGGTGTCGCTGGAGGGGTCGCCGGTGAAGCCGAGCGTGTTCCGGCGGTCGGCCTCGAGCACGGCCCGGGCGAGCGGGTGGCCGGCCGCCTCGGCCGCGCGGGCGACGGCGATCTGCGCTGCCGCAGATGCTTGACGGGCGCTGTTGTAGGCGCTCGTCACGCGGCTGATCTGCTCCGCCGACGCCGGGTACCACCTGATCCAGCCGTCCTTGAAACGGGCGGAGGGCGTGCTGCCGCGCGGATTGTGGATGGGGTCGGAACTGAGAAGTGCTCCGCGCCGGATCAGGGCGGCTGCGATGCGGGGGACGTGCTCGGCGAAGACCTGTCCGGCTGCGGGAACGGCGTGGACGGCGGCGAGCAGGTGCGGCGCGTCGCCGGGCGCCTTGACGATCTCATGCGCGGCCCTGGGGGCTCGCTGCCCACCGTCGCGTCGGGTCCAGCCGGAGGAGAAGAGGGTGCGACCGAGCCGGACCACAGCGAACTCGGCTTCGCGCACAAGACGGGGGTTCGAGGAAGCGGGCACGCTGCTGAGGCCTGGATTCCAGCTGTTCGCGGCCTGATGCCAGAGCTGGGCCGCTGCGCGCAGAGCCCCGCCAGCCACCCCCCAAGCGCCCTGGGCGACAGGACCGGAGGTGAAGCGATCGCGGGTGTGCTCGATCAGCCGGGCGGTGAGCATGTGAGCCACTGCGGTGTGGTTGGCGACAGCTGACAGCTCGGCGACGGTGGCGTCGGGCAGGCGCTGGGCCGCCTGCTGCGCCACGTGGGCGGCGAGCCAATCCAGACCTGCGCTGACCGCCTGTAGCGCCTCCTGCTTCGGCTCGCCCGGCTTGACCGGGAGTGGCACCGCCGTGGCCGCCGCCGGGAGGTGGGTCAGGCCGGGAGCAGGCATGGACGGGCGCGGTGAGTGGAGCTGGCGGTGGATGCCGATCGCAGCCTGCTCGATCAGCACCGCGCGCTCCCCGAGACGGTGGGCCACCTCGTGTCTGCGGACCACCCGGCGATCGGATGGGCACAGCCGGCCGATCCGTACGGCCACGCGCCCGGCGGTGCTGGCGAGGTCGGCCGTCTCGGCGATCATGTGGCGCGCGACTCCGGCGCTGTCCAGATACGCGGCGTAGGGGCTGCGAGGCTCTCCGTCCGGCCCGTGGTGGGTGGCCAGCAGGTCCCCTGCGAGGCGCAGGAAGCGCACGGCCTCGGCCAGGTGCGAGGCCGCCGGGTCGGGCTCGGGCCAGGCGTAGAAGGCCTCGTCGCGCAGGAACCGCCCGAGGATCTCGACGTTGCTGTGCAGCCGGGACACGTCGCCCTCGGCGATTCCGAGCGGGTCGGGGGCGAGCGGTCCGAACCGGCCGGACGAACGGTGGAGTAGCTGGAGGACGTCCGCCAACGCCTCGCTGCGGGCCGCGTGTTGACCCGGTGTGCTCGGACCTTCCGCGTCGGCGAGAGTGAGGGCCGCCAGGGCGTACCCCATCCTGGAGGCCGCCAGAGCGACGAAATCACCCCAGGTGACGTCCGTCATCCGGCCGCTCCCTGCTCGACGGGCAGAGCGTTTCGCAGCGCGATAGCGGCATCCCGGATATGGAGGGCAGCCATGTGACGGTCCCGAATCTGCCGGAGGTCGTGCGAGCGCTGACCGAGTTCGTCGAGTGCGTCGGCGAGGTCATTCAAGTGGTCGACCAGGGTGAGGTCGGCCCTGCTGTCGGCGTCCTCGGGAACAGCTTCGGGCAGCGGGAGGTACATGGTCGCCTCGGTGGCGTAGCCGGCGGCGGCGAGCGCGGCCAGCTGGTCGTAGCGCTCGTCCCGGTCGGCCAGCTCCGCGAGCGCGTATGCGGCAGTGATGGTCCTCTCCATGGCGCTGGCGGCAACCTGTTCGAGGCCCTGCAGGTCGGGGCTCAGATTCATGGTTCGATCCTCCGGTCGGGGACTGTGGAGCTGTGGGGCGACAGGCAAGCACAGTTCACGGCGATTCGGTGTGATACACCGGCTTCCTGTGGATAACCGCGGGCACGCCAGCAAAGCGATCCCCCGAACGCATGAACCTGCTCAGCGCACACCCAACGTCGTCTCACCTCTGGCGAGACTTGCGCCCCGGCTGAGCGGACGCTCCGCCGCGCCGCAGGTGCGAGGGCTGCTCGCTCACGGCGGAGGCCGGCCGTTTCGCAAGCTGGTGGGCGGACCTGGCCCTGGCCGCGCCGACCGAGACACCGCCGGGCCGCGCGGACACCGGGCCCGGCCGCTGCAGCGCCTCGCCCATCCGCTGCAGCTCGGGAACATCGACGGTGACGGACGGCGGCGCTGCCTCGGGGGCGGGAGCACCATCCTCACGACGCGCGGTCATGTTGTAGGCGCCCGCCGCGTCGCCGAGTGCGAGGAGCGTCTCCGCACTCGGCAGCGCGGCCTGACCGCGGCGCAGCCGGTCAGAGGCGAGTTGAGCGAGCCTGGCGATCGTCTCGCACGTGTGGATCGACACGTTGCGCAGGAACTCCGAGACACGGTGGTCGGCGAGCAGCCGTCCGACGAACTCACCTGCCCTTATCGCGAGAGTCCGCCACAGACGGCCGACTGCCTCCCTGACGGCCCGGAGTTGCTGCCATTCCCCCAGGTTGCGAAGGGCCGGGTCACATCGGTCGGCATCACGCAGAGCCGCGTTCACTGCCTCTGCGCCCTGCCGGGCAGAAGGGTGAGCCGCCCGCTCGGTGACCAGCCTCGCAGGCACTCCTGGCATCGCGGCG
Organism: Kitasatospora sp. NPDC058063; assembly: GCF_042885395.1. Classification (NCBI taxonomy): domain Bacteria; kingdom Bacillati; phylum Actinomycetota; class Actinomycetes; order Kitasatosporales; family Streptomycetaceae; genus Kitasatospora; species Kitasatospora sp. NPDC058063. The sequence goes on along the minus strand of NZ_JBHVSD010000019.1, from coordinate 185,457 downwards.
ACCTGCCGCCATCGGACCTGCAGCGCCTCGACATCGGCTTCCAGAGCCAGTCGCAGATCGTCGACCGTGCCGTGCCCCTCGGGCACGATCTCCTTCCAGGCTTCCAGCACTTCTCGAAGCTGCGCCCTGAGGTCGGGCAGCCCGGCCCCTCCGGTCACCGGCCGAGCGCCTACCGGCTCGGCCGTTCCCTGTTCGGCCCACAGGGGCAACTGTTCCGTCTGCGCTACATCCCGAACGTCCACTGCCGAGGCCGCGTGCGCCCGGGAGTCCGGTGGCACGCCCGCCGGCCGGTCGTCCGTTCCGGCGTCTGCCGTCCATTTCCCTATGAGTCCCGCCGCGACTGCGTTCTCCTCCGCGAGTCGCTCCCAGATTCTCTGATCATGCATTGGAGGAACACCAAGAATGAAGTCCTCCTGCTCCGCTGGCTGTAGCGATCGCATCCTTCACCTCACACAGCAAGCCGCATATACGACTATCGACACTGACAAGGAGTGAAGCGTCCCAGGTAAGCGCCGCTCCTCATGCGGTACGGGTGCCCCTGGTGTAGCAGATCTCTGCCGGTGATTACCGATCAACACGACCACCGTGTCCGAACTCATCGGCCGATTCGCTGCTCATTCGAGCGCAACGTCAAATCGGCACCAAGCAGTTCACACCATAGGCTCGACAAGTTGCAGAGCCTTGCCAGTGAAGGGGCACGCGGTACCCCTGGGCGGCATGGAACGGACGGACTTCGATGACGGTGAGCGGCCCGGCCGTGTTCGAAGACCGCCGTGCTTGCCACCGTCGAAGCTGGGCATGTTGATCCCTTCTTGATCGATCGAGCCGGGAATCCGTTCCGGCCCGTCGTGTGTCCTGCTGGCCCGTCTCGGCTGGCCCTTTGCCCAGGGGGCCGGGACGGGGGTCTGTAAGGCCGCCCCGGGCCGATCCCCGACTGATCGGGGACCAGGGCGGCCAGTAACCCGTCAGCGGCCGGAAACCCATTCCGAGGCTGCTGGCGGGAGTGTGTGACTAGTGACTTCGGCTGGTCAGGGTGAGGCCGGTTCCGGCTATGAAGCCGTTGAGGGTTCGGGTCACCCGCAAGGCGGCCGAGAGCATCAGCGAGCTGACCGCGAGCCCCATCGCGGCCGCCATCTGACTCCGGGGGCGAACAGAGCTGGACCGCCACCTCATGCAACGTCGGCTGATGCGGGCGGCTCGGGAGCGCCGAGGTCCACCATCAGCTCGCTGGTGACAACCTGGACGACGTGGTTGCGCGCGTAACCGGCGACGGCGAGAGACAGCTTCGGTTCCACGCGACCGGCATGACGGACAACGGCAGCGAAGTGGTGCAGAAGGCCGGGGGTCGTACGCCCCCGGCCTTGGAGGAGGCGCAGGTTGTCCGGCCCGTGCTCGTCCAGCAGCCGGGCTGCCTGCACCCGTCCGGGCTTCTCCGCCAGACCGGCCATGGATCGTACCGGCCCACTCCCGGTGCACACGACGACGCCGTGGTGAGCGGCCCCTGCCGCGTCGAACGGCGCGGTGAGCACGGCCGGGTGCTCGGGGTCGGTCTCGTCCAGCAGGGTGGCGAGCGCGGAGTGGGCGGGGTCGACGTTGTCCGCGAAGGCGAACGCCAGTGTGCCCGTGCGCAGGTGGACGGAGCCGTTGAGCACCGACGTGATGTCGGCGTACCGCCCGTACTGCGCCACGAAGTCGACGTCCAGGCCGGCGGCCGGCCGCGGCCCGACCAGCTGCCTCCCGGCCGCCTGCTCGTAGCGCCGGTGGGCGTCGGGCGACAGCGCTTGACAGGGCCAGCCGTAGAAGCCCTCGTAGTACGGGTGGTGGACGACGACCGCACGCTCGGCGCCGCCGACCACCGCCTCTTCGAGGACGTGGAGCAGGCCGGGCTGTCCCCCGACCGGGCGAAACTCCTTGGGCAGCATGCGCGACCAGCCGGCCACGCGGGTGCCGAGCCCACCGGCGGCGATGACCACGGGGATGGGGTAATTCCTCAACGGACTGTTCTCCTAGTGGCGTTGGGAAGCGGTACGGTGCGCAGATGCATACACGTGTGACGGGCATCGCCGTGCGGGACGGCCAGATGCTGCTGCTGAATCAGGACACCGAGGGGCCGCGGACGTGGTCCCTGCCTGGCGGGAAGGTCGAGGATGGCGAGACCTTGACCCAGGCCCTGCGCCGGGAGATGCGCGAGGAGACCGGACTCGACGTCGAGGTCGGCCGCCTGCTGTACGTCTGCGACGTCACGGCGGCCGGGGTCGTACACATCTCCTTCGAGGTCGCGGTGACCGGCGGCCGGATCGGCGATGTCTCCAGCGGGGCGGACACCCGACCGATCCGGGGCGTGGAGTGGGTGAAGCTCGACGACCTTCCCGGCCACGGTTTCTCCGAGCGGTTCGTGGAACTCGCCAGGGGCAACTGGCCGGGCGCCGGCACGTACGTGGGGCCGAAGTCGAATATCGGGCTATGACCTCGTACCGGCTGTCCGGGTGAGCGCGTTCACCAGCCGGCGGTCCAGCTCACCCGGCGTCCGGTCCGGCTCTTCGAGGGCACCGATCCACCTGACGATCCTCTCCGCGATCTCCCAGGCGCCGAGCGCGTCGGCGGAGTGGGCCTCCGGGCCGCGCACCAGTCGTACGCCCACGCCGCGCGAGGATCCGAGCAGGAAGCGCGACCTGGGTTCCTCGACCGTCCTGCTGTCGCCCGGGGTGTTCCAGGCGGAACCGAACAGGTACCGGCGCACCGGTGCGTCGTGGCCGGCGTCAGGGCCGTCGGCGCACCAGATCTGAACGTTTCCTGTCAGGTGATGGATCTGCCCGGCCCCCTTGCCGGGCTCCACCACCGGGGTGGTGTCACCGAACGCGTAGCCGGTGTTGTGCGCGGGGCCGGCGACGGCAACCCCGGCGAGGGCCTCCTCGCGAGTGGGCAGTCGCGCACCGTGCCAGGCCGCCAGCGCGGCGGCACCGAGCCACGTGACCCAGTACGCGGGGTGGCGTTCGTATCCGGGGCTGGGCCTCCACCTGCGCTGGTGCAGATGGAGGCGGCCTCCGCGCTCGTACGGCATCGGGTTGATCAGCAGGTGCGTACCGTGTTGGGTGTTCTCCAGGCCGGCCTCCAGCAGGGCGTTCAGCAGATCGGCCATCTCCACGTTCGAGATCAGCAGGGTGCGCCATGCCACCGTGCTCGACCCGCTCGGCCGGTAGCTCACGCTCACCGGCCGGGGAGCCGTCTGCGTCGGCACCACCGGACGCCGGGGCCGCTCGCGGGGTTCCCGCAGCTCGTACTCGTCGTCGCCGGCCAGCCAGTGGCTCGCGGTGTTCACGGTGGCGGCATCCACGATCCCGGTGGCACGGGCCAGGGTGGTGGCGACGTGATGACGGACCAGTACGGCGCTGCTCGCCGGGAGTTCGGCGACCAGCTCGCTCTTCGACCGACTGGTGTCGAAGTCCCCGCCACCAGAGCGCGTCGATGTTCGGGGCCCGGCGGACAGCGGAATGTTCAGGAATCCAGCGAGGCCGGAACGGACCTCCGCCGGGGCGTTGACGTGCCGCTCGTACGAAAGGTGGGCCAGCGGACGGCCGCATCCGGCAAGGTCCGCCCGCAACGCCTCGGCGAGCAGCAGGGCGTTGACGGCGATCATCCGGGCGAGCGCCACCGACGGCTGCGGGTCGTCCAGCGGCAGCAAGGGCGCCCAGTTCCGCCACCGCGGGGTCCGGGCGGTGCGTGCCAGACCGAGGTAGCGCTCCGCGTAGGCCCAGCGCTGCCACAGGCCACCGCGCTCGAACGAGGAAGCGATGCCGATCGGTGCGCGGGTGAGGACCAGGACCGGGGAGTGTGGCAGCAGCCTGGTGACCGACCGCGACGCGAAGAACAGGTTCGTCTCCTTGATCGCGTGCCGGCTCGGGCCGTACAGGTCGTGGAGCGCACAGGCCAGGTGGTGCCGATTGAGGGCGGCCAGCTCGCCGCCGTGCTCCGGATGGAGGGCCGACAGCGGGTGCTCGACACCGAGCTGCTGCCGGAAGGGCTCGTTGTGCTGCTGCATCGAGGCGCGCAGCTGATCGCTCACCCAGTTCGACCCAACGCGCTCGAACGCGCCAAGGACCAGCAACGGCGAAACGCCCACACTGCCCGCAGTGCCGACGATCTGCTCTACCGTCACGTCAGCCGCCTGGTCTCCGGACGGTTCCGTCCGCACATTCTGGCTCACCCGTTTCCCCTTCCCATGAGGCATCCCGGCGCCGCCGCCGCTGCCGTGGACTGCGCCCGGCCCCTGCGGAACGGACCATTCGGTGTGCGCCGGCCGAGTATCGGGGTTGCGGAGCGCACCAGGACCGAAGCGGGTCCTATCCACTACCTGGTCGTCGTGGCGAGCGAAGGCGGTGAAGGACCCTGAAGCTGACCTCGGCAAGACGTCACGAGGTTGCTGGGGCACAAGCAGATGAAAAGTGACAATACGCATTCATGAGAGTGCGGGACGTCACCGCCGCAAGGTTCCCGCCTTCCGCGCCCACCGTCAAGCACGTGACTGGCAAATTGCCAATTCTGTTGCCGTACACATGCCGCGCACCGTCCGGCCCGGCTAAGCTGACGGAACGACAGAGTCCACGAACCACGGCTTCGCGGAGGGATCGATGGCGCCCGCCGTCCCGCAGCAACCACTCGCTGCACGCAGCAAGTTCGGCGCCGACCTTCGACACCGGCGAGAAGCCGCCGGCTGGACAGCCGAAGAGGTCGGCGCTCGGATCGGATGCAGCACCTCCAAGATCACGAGAGTCGAGACCGGCAAGCGCAGCGCCACCCCGGCCGACTTCGAGGCCCTCATGGACCTCTTCAATGTCTCCGAGCCGGATCGGGACCATCTGGAGGCACTCTTCCGTCGAGGACGGGCCCGCACGACCATGTGGTGGGACGCCTACGCGGATGTCCTCAGCAGCAGGTACGCGGAGTTCATCTCGTATGAGCACGAGGCCGTCGCCGTGGCCGAGTACCAGATCGCGTATATACCGGCTCTCCTGCAGACCGAGGCCTATGCCCGCGCGGTCACCGAGGTCGGCTTCGCGGCGCTCGGCCCGGACCAGGTCGACAGCCTGGTCGAGGTCAAGACGATGAGGCAGCGCCGCCTGCGCGACGAGGCCCCGCTTCGCCTGACGGCCGTCATCACCCAGGCCGCGCTGGAGTTCGAGGTGGGAGGGCCGTCCGTCCAGGCAGCCCAGCTCCGCCATCTCCAGGACCTCTTCGGCCTGGAGTCCGTGGACCTTCGGGTCGTCCCCTTCGACAGGGGGGCCGAAGGCACGTTGACCGGCGCGTTCACCGTCTTCCGAGGCGAAGGCCAGGACTCGCCGGACACCGCCTTCGCCGAGGCCGTCACGGGCACGATCGTGGTGGATGACGCGCTCGGACTGCGGCGTCTTGCCCGCCTCCATTCCTACCTCCTGCGCGCCGCGCTCGGCCCTCAGGAGTCGCTGGCCCTGATCGAGCAGACTGAGAGAAGACTGACCGCATCATGATCGACACCAACCGCCTCTACTCCGTCTCGCTCGACAACGTGCTGTGGCACAAGAGCAGTTACACCGCGAACAACGGCAACTGCGTCGAGCTGGCGGCCGTCCCGGGGCTGCCGGCCGTCGCCATCCGCGACTCGAAGAACCCGGGACTCCCGGCGCATCGGTCCGGCGCCGGCCAGGTGCGCTCGTTCATCCACGCGCTCGCGGCTGACACCATGGTCGAAGCGTGACGACGTACGAGCCGGAGGCCAAGGCCGACCTCTACACGCTCGACCTCGGCGCAGCCCGATGGATGGCTGCTCCGGACAGCGATCCCGCGGACCGACTGGAGGTGGCATACCTTCCGCAAGGTGCCACCGCGCTTCGGCACTCCGCCACGGAGAAGGTGCTCTTGTTCACCGCAGCGGAGTGGATCGCCTTCGTCCGGGGATGCCAGGACGGCGAGTTCGACTCGGACATCGACGCGGCCGAGCGCCAGGCGATCTGCGCCCAGGCCGTCCGGCCTTGACGAAGGCGCCGGGTCCGCCCCGGCCCATGCATGGAACCGCTGGTTCCCAGTACAGGTGAGGCAATCTTCCCGGCGCGGAGACAACGAGGTCGTTCCCAACGCCGGTCGAGGGGGGCGAGATGGCGGCACGGCCCAACACACTGCACCCGGAGCGTTCGCCCGAGGAGTGGCTGGGCAACGAGATCCGGCAGTGGCGCGTCCTGAGGGGCTATGGGCAGGACGAGCTCGGCGCCTTGGTGCACCTCAGTGGTGATCTGATCGGCAAGATGGAGCGCGGTGAGCGCAGGTGCCTGCCGCATCATGCCGAGGCGCTCGACATCGCGCTGGACACCGGCGGAGCGCTCGCCCGCGGCCTCGTGCTGGTGAACATGCGAGTGGACCTTCGTAGCGGGGACGGCTCCTCCGTCGAGACCACGCAGGCGGTCCTTCCCTCGGCCGCATCCATGGACGGCATGAGCCAGATCACGGCCCCGGTCTTCCGCCTCGGCCCGGAACCAAGCTCGTCGGTGCGTTCGGGGGACATCGCCCACGTCGAGTCCGCCGCAGCCGTCTTGCGCAGCTGGGACAATCTGCACGGCGGAGGCGGCCTCGTTCGGGAAACGGCCGTCGCGCAGCTTCGGTGGGCCAGAGGCCTGACCGAGGCGGAGTGCAGCAGCCCGCTACGGCCGAAGTTGCTCACTGCGGCGAGCCGCCTCGCTTCCGCCGCCGGAGCCGTTCTGCTCGACACAGGTGAGTTCGCCGAGGCCGGCCGGCACCTTCGGTGGGCGACGGAGCTTGCGGAGGAGGCGAGCGACTGGTCCGCCCGTGCTGTCTCCTTCAACCTGCGCTCCCGGCTCGCCACGTGGTGCGAGCAGTACGAGGACGGCGTGACCCTGGCCGAGTTGGGCCTCGTCCGGTCCGACCGGCTCACCCCCGCCGAGCGGGCCATGCTGAACAACGCAGCGGCACGAGGACACGCCCGATTGGGCAACCGCCAGGCGGCCCTCACGGCCATCGGACGGTCCGATGAGGCGTACGCCCAGGTCCGCGCAGCCCAGGAGTCCCCCTGGATGAGCTACTACGACGACGCGCAGCACCATGGCGACACCGGCCATGCCGTCTACGACCTCGCACTCGCCGGCCACGCGGTCGACGACGCACTCGACCGGCTCAGGAAGGCCGTCGACGGGCACTCCCAACCGTTCGCCCGGTCCAGGACCTTCAGCCGGACCAAGCTGACCGGCCTGCTGCTGGTCGTCGGAGACCCCGACGCCGTGCTCCCGGAAGCCGAGCGCGCCGTGGCCGAGGTCGCCCAGCTCCGTTCGCACCGGGCCATGCGGGAACTCCAGGAGCTGGCGAACATCGCACGTCGGTACGAACGGCACAACAGGCTCCAGGGCCTTCACCTCCAGATCGCCGATACGGTAGGTGGGTGACTACTGCCAGCGGTTCCCACGCCGTCCTGCTCAGGGCATGTGTCGAAGCCGGTCTGTCCGCCGACGGTGCCGAGCTCATCAGGCTGGGCGAGAACGCGCTGTGGCGACTGCCCGAAGGTGTGGTGGCCCGGGTCGCCCGCACCGGCCAGTGGCCCGCCGCGGTGCAGGAGATCGCGATAGCGCGCTGGCTCCACGAGAGCGGACTGCCCGTCGTCCGTCCGCTGGACGCGTTCTCCGCCCCCGTCCTCGTCGGCGACCGGCCCGTCACCTTCTGGCACGAGCTGCCGCCCCATCGACCAGGCACCGGCGCCGACATGGCTCCGCTTCTTCGCAGGTTGCACGATCTACCCGTCCCCGAGCACATCGACCTCGGCATCCTCGATCCGCTCGTCCGACTCGCCGAGCGGATCGACGAGGCAGTCACCCTCGATGACCACCAGCGCAGCTGGCTGCGAGGGTACCTCGCGGACCTCCAGGTTGCCTGGGACGAGCTTCCACTCGGACAGCCACTGTGCGTGGTCCACGGAGACGCCTGGGGCGGCAACACCGCCGTCACCCCGAGCACCACCTACCTGCTCGACTTCGAACGCTCTTCGCGGGGCCGGCGCGAGTACGACCTCGCGACGATGGCCGCAGGCTTCACGAGCTTCGGCAGCGTCACCGCCCAGCAGTACGAGGCGATCTGCACCGCCTACGGCGCCGATGTGACGGAGTGGCCGAGCTACCAGGTCCTGCGCAACATCCGCGAGCTGCGCGTCACCTGCTTCGCACTCCAGCTCGCCGCGGCCGACCCTGCCCGGCATCGCGACCAGGCCCACTACCGCCTCGCCTGTATCCAAGGCCGGGAAGGCTCCCGTCCGTGGGGCTGGACGGTCATCTGAACTCATCGGACCCCACTGGGCGTCCGTCCGTAAGCAGTTCCTGAGTTCCCTTCATCGGCACAAGCGAGGCTGTCCCTCACCGGTTCGCAGGGCTGCGCATGCCTTCGACGCTGCCGACCTCCGTCGATGGGGACAATTCGGCAGTCCCCACGATGGGGACAATCGGGCTGTCCCCATCAACCCCCTCCCGCTCGCACCCTCTCCTTGGCCACTCTGAAGGTGTCGGAGACGCCGCCACGGCACTCCCGTCGGGTCCCAGCCGGTCCACGCGCTTCGACCCCACCTCCCCCACGTTCGTTTTGGCCAAGGAGGCTCACGTGTTGCGCCATCCGCAGTTCCTGAAGGACCTGGTCACCGGCAACGCCGGCGTCCTCGCCGCCATCCACGTCAGCTCCGAGGGGCTGGTCCTGGGCACCTCGCCCGGGGTCGACAGGGACGAGGCCGACCACTGGGCCGCCGTGATGGCGGCGCTGCAGGCCGTGAGCAGCCGCGGCGCCGAGATCATCGGGCGCTGCGCGGCCGAGGCCGGCCCGTGGGGCCACAGCGTGGTCGAGGTCCGGTCCGGCTCCACGCTGATCCTGGTCGGCGCCGGCGGCAACTCGATGCTCGCCGTGGTGTGCGGGAAGACCGCCAAGCTGGGTGACATCGGCGCCAGACTCATCGAAGTCGCGGACAGCCCCCTCTCGATGGCGGTGGCGGCGTGAACTCCACCTCGGACAGCCCCCGGCGACCGTCTCCGCTGCCCGACCTCCTTGGCAGCATTCACGTTCCCGACCCGCTCAGTCCTGGCATGGCCGGGTTGATCTCCTACCTCACCCGACGCCACGCTCAGGCCACGATCTCGCCCATGGCGGCGGGTCTCCGGCCCGGTGTGGTGCAGCAGCTGGAACGCTCCGGCGCCACCCGTCGGACGGCCTGCCCGGGAACGGCCTCGCTGATCTGGGGTGGGGACAACACCGTGGTCCAGGAGGTCCTGGACCACGCCGTCGGCCGAGGGCTTCCGATACTGGGCTACGCGCGGGCCGTCGAGCTGGTGGCCGCCACGGCGCCGACCACGGTCGCCGTCGCCGGCAGCCACTCCACCACCATGGCCGCCGCCGCGCTCACCCGCGCGCTCGTCCGCGGCGACCCCGGGTGGATCCTCGCTGAGGCGCCCAAGGGCGACTCCGCCGGCCACGACGGCGGCGGAGATCTCCTGATCGTGGACCTCTGCCCGGACAGCTCCAGCCACGACGCCTCGCCGCCCGGATGGCGCTTCCGCTCACTGGGCGAAGGACTCAACCCGACCGTGACACTGGTCACTGCCGCGGAAGCCGCACCGCCGTGCTGGTGGAACCAGCAGGAGGCGCTGGAGCACATGGAAGCCCTCGCGCGGCGGAGCGACACGGTGGTGGTGTGGGCCGCCCAGCCCGGCTGCCAGGAACTCGCGGACCGGCTGCGCCGACGCCGCCCGGGCCCCAGGGTGGTGACCGTCGGCCGCGGCGCCGACATGGACGTGCAGGTCCTCGGGAAGTTCTGGACCGGAGAGCACCACCGGGTCACCGTCCAGGCCGGCGGCGAGCAGCACACCTTCACCGTGCCGGTCGCCGGGACGAACTCCGCCGTGGCCGTGGCGACGGCCTGGGCCGCGGGCTGGGCGCTCGGTGTCCCCGACCGCGAACTCCTCGACGGGCTCAGCGCGTTCACCGGAGTCGAAGGGTCGCTGACCCGGCTCGGTTCCGCCGGCGGCATCGATGTCGTGGAATCCAGGGCTGTGCACCCGAGGGAGATCGAAGCGGACCTCCAGGGCGCCCGGATGCTCACCGAGGGCGCGGTCGTGGCTGTGTACGAGCCCTCCGGACACCTGCGGTCGAACGCCCTCGCCAGTCTGACCGCCAATGCCCTGACCGCCGCGGACCGGACTGTGCTATTGCCCGTCCACTCGACGTTCCCCCGTCACCACAACCGCGCCGATGGCGGCGAGAGCATCCTCACCGCCGGTTCCACCGGCACGGTGATCCGCTACGAGCCCGGCCCGCACGCACCGGGCCCCGAGTCCTTGGTCGCCTCCTTCGTCCAGGAGGGCGACCTGGTCCTGACCATCGGCCCCGACACCGCCCGGAAGATCGGCCCCTCGCTGCTCGCCGCCCTCGACCGGCCGCGGTCCGCCCGGTAGCCCCCTCCCCACTCCTCTCCCCCGCTCTTGGAGATCCGCCATGCCCACCTCCCCTCCCGCCATGCCGCACCTGTCCGACGCCGACGTCCTCCTCCTGCAGCAGGTGGCCCGCGGTGCCCTGTACGAGGTGATCAGCCGTGCCATCGGAATCGACGAGGCCAAGGTCGGCGCAGCCGTCCGCGATCTGCTGGCAAAGGTCGGTGCGAAGTCTCGCTTCCACGCCACTGCCCTGGGCGCCGGATGGGGACTGGTGAGGGACGTGCACGTGATGAACCCCACCGAGAAGTCGTTGACGACGCGGCACGCCGAGGTCCTCGCCGGCCTGGTGGGCGGCGAGGACGCTGCCACCATCGCGGAGCGTCTCGGGCTGACCGTGAACACGGTGAAGACCTACATCCAGAGGATCCTCAGGACGCTCGGGGTCCGGTCGAGGGAGCAGGCGAGCGCGGCGGCCGTACTCGGCGACCTGGTGTCGTTGCGTTCCCTCGGCGCCGGCTGGCCGGATGTGAAGCTCAGCGAGCTCCGGCAACCGGCGGAGACTCGCTGATGCAGACGGAAGCGCCGCCCGCGACGCTGACCGTGCAGCAGGTCGCGGTGCTGGAAACAGCCGGCCTCGGGATGACGAACGCAGCGATCGGCGCGGCCATGAACCTGGGAGTCGACACGGTCAAGAGTCACCTGCGCCAGGTGAACGACCGGCTGGAGACGGCGAACCGGGTTCACGCCTTCGTGCGGGCGTGGCAATTCGGTCTGCTCACCCGTTCGGCCCCAGCGGGCGTACTGCCGGCGCTGACGGACGAGCAGACGTTGATCCTCCGGGTCTGGGCAGCGGGCGGGAACCGCCTCGACGTCGCCCGCGCGCTGGAGATCCGGGACAGCGCCGCGGAGCTCTACGAGGACGCCGTACTGAACGCGCTCGGCACCCGCAAGCGCATCGTCGCCGTCCGCCGTGCGCTTGAGCACCAGCTGATCGATCCGGCCTGGGACACCCTGGCCGAGCTCACCACCCCCATGGCGGCCGATTCGGGCCAGGGCCGCACCTGGCAGCACCGAACGAAGGGAGAGAGCACTGGACCCGTAGGCAACACCCCGGCAGAACGCGAACTCCGTCCCGATCCGATGGACCGCGCCGTCGCGATGCTGCGGTCCGCGCGCGGCCTGGCGGTGCACCTCGGCGCGCTGGCGGGCATGCCGGAAGTACCGTCGCTGCGCGAGGTCCTGGCCGGAGCCACGCCGTGCGGGCCGGTACCGACCGTCGTACGGCTGGTGCACCAGGCGCTGGCCCTCACGGTTCCGTGCGCGCTGGTGGCCCCGGCGGCAGTGGTCGATCCGGGCCCGGCCCTTGAGGCGATAGGCCTGGGATCGGCCTGGTCGTGCGCCGTACGCCAGGGCGCGTACGACGGCGCCGCCGCCTACCTGGTCGCCGCGCACCGGCTCGGGGCACCGGCCGATGAGCTCCTGGTGGTGTGCACCGCCGACCAGGCACCCGTGGCGGGGGATGCCGGATTCCGCCGGGTCCTGACCACCACGAGCTTCATGCCGAGGACGGAACCTCGACGTACTCCCGTACCCGAGCTGAACACGCTGGAGCGTCGAATCGCCGAACTCACCGCCGAGGGTCTGACCATCGCCGAGATCGGCGGCCGCGTCCATGCCGGGGAGTACCTGGTCAGACATCGCCTGGCCGACCTGCGCCGCCGTGCCAGCGCCGTGGACGATGCACACCTGACCGTCCGCCTGATCACGGCCAAGCTGATCGGCATCGAGCGACTGCGAGCAGATCTGCCCAACCGCGTGCCCGAGCTGGATCAGGCGGGACGAGCCGTGATCACGCTGATCTGCACCGGGACGATGAGCGAGGCTGGAGCGCACGGCGCCGGACTCAGTCTGCGCGAGGCCCGCACCATCGAGGCGAGGGTCGTTCGTGCGCTCTCGTGGCGCGGCAGCCGCTCCCATGCCGCCGCTGTCGCCCTCCTCAGCGGCATCGTCACGCTGCCTCCAACGAACTCCGCCCCCTTCATGGAGCCGATGTACTCGGTGCCATGAGCGGATCGCCACGCTGACCCACTGCCGCCCCTGACCACCCGCCGTTCCACCGACACCAGGATTTCGCATGCCCACTCCCCTCCCGATCGAGGGCTACGCCCCCATCGGCAACGGCCGCTCCGCGGCCCTCGTGGACCTCCACGGCGTGATCCCGTGGCTGTGCCTGCCGGAGTTCGACTCGCCGGCGGTGTTCGCCGGCCTTCTGGGCGACCGGCGCCACGGCTACTGGTCGCTCGCCCCCACCTCCGCTCAGCCGATCCCCGTCAACCGCCGATCCCACCGCACCGGCAGCCTCGTCCTGGACCAGCTCTGGGAGCTGCCCGAAGGAACCTTGCAGGTCACGGAGTTCATGCCGGCCACCGCCGCCGCGCGGCCCGCCCAAGTGATCCGGATCGCGACATGTCTGCGCGGCCGGGTGAGCGTCACCTCCCGCATTGCGCTCGCCCCCGACTACGGCCGCACCCACGCCGCTCTTCGCACGGTCATCGGCCCCGACCGCGTCCGGCGGCTCGCCGCCGAGCACCAGGGCGCGACCATCTGGCTGGACGGCCCCACGCACCGGTCCCGACGACGTGGAGCCGCCGCGGCCGACACCGTCCTCACCGCCGGTCAGCAGGCCGCGTACGCCCTGACCTGGCAGGAACCCGGCACCCCGGTCCCGCCCGTACCCGACTCCGGCCTCGCGCTCGCCGCCACCCTGCGCGAGTGGGACGGCTGGGGTGCCGCTGTCACCTACGCCGGGCCCTACCGCGAAGCCGTCCTCAGCTCTGTCGCCGTCCTCGGTTCCCTCGTCCACCGGCCGACCGGGGCGATCATCGCCGCGCCTACCACCTCCTTGCCGGAGGACCTCGGCGGCGAACGCAACTGGGACTACCGCTACGTGTGGCTGCGCGACTCCGCGCTGACCATCCGGGAGCTGCTGCGCGTCGGCGGCTTCCTGGAACCGGCGCGCGCCTGGCGGGCGTGGTTGGTCGACACGATCGGCGACCCGGCCACCGCGCGGATCATGTACCGGCTCGACGGCAGCAGCGACCTCACCGAAACCGTCCTGGACCACCTGCCCGGTTATCAAGGCTCCCGGCCGGTACGGATCGGCAACGGCGCCGCCGGCCAGCTTCAGCTCGATGTCTTCGGGTACGTCGCGGATGCCCTGCTGGCCGCCGAGGACGCCGGTCTCGAACCCGATCCCGCCAGTGACGCGCTGCTGCTCGGCCTGGCCGAGGTCGTCGTCGCCACCGCGCACAAGCCGGACCGGGGAATCTGGGAGATCCGCGGACCCGAACGCCACTTCACCTACTCCAAGGTGATGGCATGGGTCGCGATCGACCGGACCGCCCGGCTGCTGGAGCGCCGCCCGGACCACGACCGGGCCGCCCTGGCCCGTCTGCGCGCGGTCGCCGCCCTCTTCCACACCACCATCCTTGCCCAGGGCTACGACGAGGAGCGCAACACCTTCACCCAGTCCTACGGCAGCCGGGAACTGGACGCCTCCCTCCTGCTCCTGCCACAGACCGGCTTCCTGCCGCCCGACGACAAGCGGGTAATCGGAACCGTCGAGGCGGTCCAGCGTGAACTCGCCACCTTCGACGGCCTCGTGCTGCGCTACCGCACGCAGCAGTGCGCTGACGCCAACGTGGACGGTCTCGCCGGTGAGGAGGGCGCGTTCTTCGCGTGCTCGTTCTGGCTGGTGTCCGCACTGGCCCTGATCGGCCGCGCCGGCGAGGCGGGCGCACGCATGACTGCGCTGCTCGCCCTGCGCAACGACGTCGGCATCCTCGCTGAGGAGTACGACCCCGTCACCAGCCGCCAACTCGGCAACACTCCGCAGGGACTGAGCCACCTGGCGGTGCTGAACGCCGCAGTCGCCCTCGACGCACTGTCCTGCTCCGTCCTTCCGAGTCCGCGAGGCGGAGCCGTTGTCTCGTTCTGACGACCGGTCCTTGCCAGCCGTCTCCAACCGAATCGGCGGCGCCCAGGTCCACCACGCCGTGCAGGCGGGTCGGATCGGCGACATCCACTTCCATCCCGCCGCGCCGCCACGGCCTGTTCCCCGGCAACTCGCTGCGGTCACCCGGGTGTTCGTCGACCGCGAGCACGACGTGGCCACCCTGGACGGGCTACTCACCGAGCGGGCCGAGGGCACCGCTCCGGTGATCGTGATCACCGGAGCGGGCGGGATCGGCAAGAGCGCCCTCGCCTCTCGCTGGGGCCACCGCCATGCCGAGCGGTATCCGGACGGCCAGCTCCTCGTCCATCTGCGCGCAGGCGTCGACAGCCCGTCCCCTGCTGCAGAGACCGCCCGGTCCCTGCTGCGCGGCCTCGGCGAAGGCAGCACGGGACAACTTCCCTGGCAGGATCTCGACTTGCAGGCGCTCTGGCGCTCCATCGCGGCCACGAGACGGCTGCTCGTGATGCTGGAGGGCGCCACCAGCGCCGACCAGGTCCTGCCGTTGGTCCCCGCCACCGCCGACTGCCTGGTCGTCGTCACCAGCCGCTCGCCGATGCCGGCACTCGCCGCCGCCGGAGCGCACCATCACCACCTGGCCCCGCTCACGTCCGCCCACGCCGTCCAGCTGCTCGGCCGCATCCTCGGCGAGCACCGGGTGCGCGCGGAACCGGCCGCCGCCGAGGCCCTCGCCCGTGTATGCGAGGGCAACCCGCTGGCCCTGAGTCTGACCGCCGGCGAGGCCGTCCTCGCCCCCGCACGCCCGCTCGCCTGCCACCCTGCCGTCACCGCGGCCCCCGAACTGGAGAGCATCCCGATGACCGTTGCCTACACGTCACTGCCGGAACCCGAAGCACACCTGCTCCGGCTCGCCGCGCTTGTTCCAGCGCCCGACCTCGACCACCTCACCGTGGCCGCCGTCACCGCTACGCCTTGCGCCCATGCCTGGCAGCTGATGCACGAACTCTCGGCCCGGCACCTGCTGGAACACCTCGGCTGCCGGCCCGTACGCGGCGACGTCTACCGCATTCGCCCCGAGGTCCGGGAGCTGATCCGCAACCCGGCCGACACCCAACGACTCGTGGTTCAGCGCTACCTCGACTACCTGATCGCCACCGCCCACGGCACCGTCCAGCTCCTCACCCCACATCACCGTGTCCTGCCGCGCCAGCACCGCCACCACCCCGCCTCGCCTTTCCCCATCGCCGACGACCGCTCCGCGATGGACTGGCTGGAGGCCATCGCCCCCGCGGTCCTGCCGGCCCTCGCCTCTGCCCGCGAGCTCGGCGAGCACCAGGCGGCCGTGGTCCTGGTCCACGACCTGTGGCCGTTGTTCCACCGCCTGCGGCGAACCGACCTGAGCGTCGCCTGTCACGCGTTGGGCCTGGACTCCGCGCGGATCTGGGGCCACCGTATGGCTCTCCGCGAGATGACCACCACCCTGGCCATTTCCCACAAGCGCACCGGAGATCACGAGGACGCCCTTCGGCTCTACGAGGAGGGCCGCGCCCTCGCGACCGAGGACCAGGATCCCAGCGGCATCGCCCAGTGCACGGCGGGCATCGGCGCCACCCTGTACGAGTCCGGGCAGTACGCCGCCGCCGAACCCGAGCTCACCCGCGCGATCGAGCTCTACGCCGACCTCGGCGACCGACGCGGCGCCGGCCTTGCCGAGATCCTCCTCGGCTCCGCCGCCGCCCGCCAGGACAACACCGAGCTCGCCCTCCCGCTGCTCCAGCAGGCTCTTGCCGACCTCGAATCGCTCACCCCGCCCGACCCACTGAACGTGGCCCGGGCGAAGGTCTTCCTGGGAGAGGCACAGTCCCTCGCCGGCCGGCACGACCTCGCGGCCCGCACCATCAACATCGCCGTGCAGGAGTTCGCGCACCTCGGCCACCGCCACTGGTCGGCCCACGCCACCGAGTACCTCGGGCAGGCTGCCGAACGCAGCGGACTGCCCGAGGTCGCCGCCAGCTGGTACTCCGCCAGCCAGGACCAGTACCGGAATCTGGGCAGCAGCCGCGACGTGCAACGCCTGCACAACCGGCTCCTCGCGCTGCCCGCCTGATGACCGCCGCTCACCACCTTCGCGGTCCGCCTCTCGGACGCGACCCGACCACCCCCTCGCCAGGCAACGCACCTGGACTCCACACACTTCCAGGGAACAGAAATGATCTTCCGCACCATGGCCGCCGCCGCGATCCTCACGTTCTGCGTGACGATCGTCTCCTCCGCGCCCGCTCAAACCGCTGAGCCGGGCATGCCGATCTGGACCGCCCCCGCCGCCGAGCGCCTCCCCATCTGGGCCGTGGCCGCCACTGGAAGCCTCCCGATCTGGTCCTCATCCGGTTGGTGAGCGATCTGGGGTGCTGCTCTGCACGCTGAGCAGCAGCCCACTACCTCGGCAGTTCAATCCAGGCTTCTGACCACCAACCCACAGGATGTGGGTCCGCCGTGTTCCTCGCTGTCCCGCTGTCGGATCGGGAATCATGCTGCTATCTCGGCTCGCAGCCGTTCCAGGGCACTGTCCGCCTGGTCCCGAACCTCGGGCAGTCGGTGGCCGGCCCGGGAAACGCGCTGGAGCTGGTGTGGCAGGCGGTGGAGGGTCGCCCCGTTGACCGCGGCGCTGAGCTGCTGCGCCGCGCCGGTCGGGTCGCCCTTCCTCAGCAGCACCTCGCCAGCGGTGATCGCCGCGATGATCCTCCACTGTGGGGTCGCTGCGAGTCCGGCAGACGATGCTCGGTCGAGTTGCAAGACCGCGTCGGCGACCCGGCCGATGCCCATGAGACCGCGAAGGCGGACCTCGTGGAGGGTGAACTCGGAGAACAGCGCAGTGGGTGCCACTTCGTTCAGGAGCCGGCGGCCGTCATCGATCGCGGCGTCGAAGACGGCGGCGTTCCCAGCCGCGCCGGCGGCGCGGGCGAGCAGGACGACGGCCTCGGCGCATTCGGTGGCGGTGCGAGCGGTGTCGCGGGCCTGCCCCAACCGGTCCAGCGCTCGCAGGTGCATGCCGGCCTTGCGCAGTTCATTGCCGTGGTGGCGCAGAGCATGGGCGTGCAGCGCCGGATCCCCCACCCGCCGGGCCACGCTGAGTCCCTTACCGGTCCAGCGGGCCGCGGTGGCAAGGCGCTCCTCCGGGAGCACGTGGCCGAGCGCGACGCCGAGGCCGACCCGTGCCCGGGCGAGCAGGTGCAGGGTATCGAGGTCCGCATGGCCGTCCGCGGTACGGGCCTCCAGCCGGGCGACCAACGGCCACAGCTCGGCGACCGCGGTGGTGGCCTGGCCCGCCTGGCGGGCGATCTCGGCCAGGCGCAGCACGGAGTCGGCGAGCTGGATGACGAGTTGGTGGTCTGCGTCGGTGTCGTCGGTGATGCCGAGGCAGTGTGGCGGGAGGGCGAGGCGTTCGGCGATATGGCGCAGAGCGCCGATGTCGGTGATGGTGCGCGAGCCGGTTTCGATGCGGGAGACATAGCTGGTGGAGTAGCCGAGGAGGTCGGCGAGTTCCTGTTGCGGGAGGCCGTGGAGTTCGCGGTAGAGCTGGAGGATCTCGGGCAGGGCGCGGCGGCGCAGGATGTCCTGGGCTCTGGGTGTGGTCCAGTGCCAGCGGATTCCGCTGTGGGGGTCGATCCCGGGCATGGGTCAGGCCTGGTCGTGCAGTTCGTACCAGCGGGCGATGGAGTCCTTGTAGCCCTGCGGCATGACCAGGGCGGAGACCTCGTCGCGGTGGAAGAGGCCGACTTCCTTGTGTTCGTGGCTGACGACGGGGGGCTGGTGTGCGTCGGTGGCGGTGCAGCCGTAGGTGACGATGAAGACCTTGCGGCCGGGGATCGGCTCGTACATCCAGACGTCGAGCAGTGGGCCGGCGGTCGCCGTCCAGCCGCTCTCCTCGTGGATCTCGGTGACCACCCGCTGTTCGGGCGTCTCCGTTCCCTCGAGCTTCCCGCCGGGCAGCTCCCATTCCTGGCGCTCGTTCTTCAGCAGCAGCACCCGTTGCCGCGGGTCGAGTACGACGCCCTTGATGGAGATCGGGAAGGTCGTTGGCACGTAAGGCTGTTCAGTCTGTCCGGTCATGGCTTCTTCCGGGGCGCGCAGGTTGTCACGGGCCCGTCGAAGGTAGCAGTCGCACGGCCACACAGTGCCTCACTGTCCGCTGATCCAGCTTTGACAATCTGTCACTTTCCATCGGGCGGTGGGGCGTGGAGAGTGTGTCGCCTCCCACCCACTCGGTCCCATGAGGGGGATCCACCATGCCGTCTTCTGACACCCACGGCACCAACGGCGAGGAGTTCACCGCGCGCATGCTGGACGGAGCAGCACGCGAGCACGCGGGAGCAGTGCTTCGCGAGCACGGGATTCTGCGGCTCACCCGGCTCGGCGGGCGCGACGACGTGCTCCTCGCGGCCGGCCGGTTGATGTCCTCGCTGTGGCAGCACCGGGACGCCGACCCGGACGGGCTGACCGTCATCCGCGACACCGGCCGCCACGACGGACGGCCGGGCTTCGCCGGGCTGGGACGCGGAGCCCTGGCCCTGCACACCGAGTGCGCGCAGCACCCGGCCCCGCCCCGGCTGCTCCTGCTGGCGTGCGCACGGGCCGGCGACGCGGGCGGCGAGAGCCTGCTGGTGGACGGCCAGGCCGTGCTGGCCGACCTGGCTGCGCACCATCCGGCCGCCGTCGAGGCGTTCTCCGCGGAGCGGGCCGCCTACTTCGGCGGATCGGGCGGCCTCTTCGCCCCGGTCCTCCAGCAGCTGCCCCACGGCCGCTGGCGGTTGCGGATGCGGCAGGACGCCCTCGCCCGGTTCTCGCCCGACGCCGAGGCGTACCTGCCAGCCCTGCGCCAGGCCGTCGACCGGAACACTCACCGGCTGCACCTCGCCCCCGGGCAGGGCGTCGTGCTGGACAACCACCGCCTGCTGCACGGCCGCACCGCCTTCTCGGGCGAGCGGCTGATACTGCGCGCGCTGGGCGAACCGCACCTCGCGCTGGGCCTCGGCGCCGGCTTCCCCGTGCCGTGGTCCACGTCGTGCCCCGCCGGCCTGGGTGACCAACTCCCCACCACAGCGCAGTCGAACACCGACACGCGGCACGGCCGCCCCACCGTCTCCTGGTGACGCGGGGCGCATCCCGCGCCCCGGCTCCAGGTCCCGCAAGGGAAACCCTCAAGGAGGAGCCACCATGGCTCAGAAGATCACGGCCGAGTCCAAGGCCACCGCGCCCGACCCCGTCGGCGGCGAGTTCGACCTCGACGTCCGCACCGTCGAGACCACCGACGCGGCCAGCCTGGAGGTGCTCACCGACGACGGCTGCGGCAGCACCTGCGGCGCCTGCACCACCGGCTTCCACTGATCCGCCCGGCGATGCCGTCGGAAGGGTCACTCCTTCCGGCGGCACCGCCGCCCGCCATCGACCGTCATCCGCTTCCCATCACCGAGGTCAGCCATGCGTCGCTCCGCTCCGCCGGCTTCCTACCGCGCCGCAGAGGTAGCGCTCGTCCGCGCGGTCACCCGCCCCGAACTCCCTTCTCCCGCCTGGCCGGACCTCACCATCAGCGACAACAGCCTGCTGCCCGGGCAGCTCGAGTGGCTGCGCGCGCTGTGGACCGACCAGGACCTCGCCGAGGCACTCACGCTCGCCAGCCCCGCTCTCGCCGACCGGGTCGCGCAGTTGATCCGCGCCGAGGCCCCGGCGCCGCGGGAGGTCCGGCGCGCTGCCCTGTCCACCGCCCGCTACCTGCTTCGGGCGGGTGGGCGTCCGACCCCGTTCGGGCACTTCGTCGGCGTCCAGGCAACGGCCTTCGGGCCCCGCGCTGAACTGCGCTGGGGGCGCGACCACCACGCCACAGCGGCGGCCTCGACCGCATGGCTCGCCCGCCTGACCGGCCAGTTGGAACAGGTCCCCGCGCTGCTGGCGCGGCTGGATGTGGCCGCGAACGACGCCGCCCACGTACGCGGCGACCGGCTCGTCATCCCCCACCAGCCGCTCGACCGGCCCAGGGGCGGCACGAGCCCGGCGGAGGTGAGCCTTCGGCACACTCGCCCCGTCGCGTTCGCCGTGGCCTGCGCCCGCCACCCGATCCAGGTTCGGACGTTGGCCGACAAGCTCGCCACCAAGTTCCCCACCGCGGCCGGCCCGCGGATCGAGGGCACGCTGGCCGCGCTGGTCGCCCACCGAGCCCTGATCACCAGCCTCCACGCCCCGGCCACCGAACCGGACCCGCTCGGCCATCTTCTGGCCGCGCTGGAGAAGGCAGGCGCCGATCGCGTCCCGGAGGCCTCCGGGCTGCTCGCCGACCTGCGGGCCGTCGAGAACGCGATTACTGCGCACAACCAGGCGCCCAGTCGGGCAGGCCGCGCACAGATCGCGCGGGCGATGGCCGGCCCCGGCGGAGCCGAAGCGGCAGATCGGCCGGTGCCGGCCGTGGACGTGCGCCTGGACGTCGACCTCGTGCTGCCCGGGGCCGTGGCCGACGAAGCCGCCCAGGCGGCCGGGCTGCTCGCCCGGCTGAGTGCGCTGCCGTTCGGGTCGGCGGCCTGGCGCTCCTACCACCAGCGGTTCTACGAGCGGTACGGCCGGGGCGCATTGGTGCCACTGCTCGACACGGTGGCTGACAGCGGGATCGGCTGGCCCGACGGCTACCCCGGCACCCGGGCGGCCGAGCCCGCACGCTTCGGCGAGCGCGACGAGGTCCTGGCCGCCCTCGCCCAGCGAGCAGCACTCGACGGGCAGCGCGAGGTCGTCCTCGACGAGCAGCTGCTGCGAGCGCTCGACCTCGGCCCGGCCGACGGGCCGAGGCTGCCCCCGCACCTGGAGATCGGCTTCCACCTGCACGCCCGCAGCCGGCAGGCCCTGGACCGAGGCGAGTTCTGGCTGGAGGTGGTCTCCGTATCCCGGGCGGCCGGGGTGTCGACCGGCCGTTTCCTCCACCTTCTCGACCCGCGGCACCGCGCGGCCTTCACTGACGTGCTGACCGGCCTGCCGACCATGGACGAGCAGGCGGTCACCGCCCAGCTGTCCTGCCCGCCACTGGATGCGGCGACCGGGCACGTGGCCCGCAGCACGGCGACCGGGCAGCTGGTCGTCAGCCTCGCCGAGCATCGCCCCGGCACCGACGACCGGGTGCTTCGGCTGGAGGACCTGGCAGTCGGCTGCGACGGACGGCGAATGTACCTGGCCGCGCCCGCGCTCGGACTTCGAGTCGAGGCGAGCGCCACCCACGCCCTGAACCTGCGCGTCCACACGGCGCCGATGGCCCGGCTGATCACCGAGCTCTCCCGCGCCCAGTCCGCTCAGGTCACGCCCTTCTCCTGGGGCGCGCTCGCTGCCCTACCGTTCCGGCCCCGGCTGCGGCACGGCCGCATCGTCCTGTCCCCGGCCACCTGGCGGCTGTCCGCCGCCGAGCTGCCGCCGCCGCGCGCACCGTGGGCTCAGTGGGACGAGGCCCTGCTCGCCCTGCTGGAGCGGCGCCGGGCGCCGCGGTGGGTGCTGCTGGCCGCTGCCGGCCAGGGCCTGCCGCTCGATCTGAACGAGAGCTGCCACCGTGTCCTGCTGCGTTCTCACCTGGGCTCCTCCCCGTACGCCGTCCTCGTCGAGACTCCAGCTCCGGCCGACTTGGGCTGGGCCGGCGGCCGAGCCCACGAGATCGTCGTCCCGGTCACCGCCACCCGGGCCCCGGCCTGGCCACCGCTGCCCAAGCCGACCACCGCGCGGCTCCTTCGGCGCGGTCATGGGGACACCCCGGGCATCGCGCGGGTGCTGCTCGCCTCGCTGTACGGAGACCTCGAACGACAGGACACCGTCCTCACCCGGCACCTGCCTGATCTCCTCGCCCGCCTCGGGTGCCCGCGCTGGTGGTTCGTGCGCTTCCGCGACCCGCGCCAGCACCTGCGGCTGCGCATAGCGCTGCCGGAACCGGGCGCGTTCGGCCCCGCCGCTGCCGTGATCAGCACCTGGACCGCCGAACTCCATCAGGCCGGGCTGCTGTCCGAGGTCGCGTACCCCACCTCGTACACGGAGACCGGCCGCTGGGGCGAAGGCCCCGCCTGGGATGCGGCCGAACACGTCTTCCGCACCGACTCCGCCGCCGTCCTCGCCCACCTCTCCCAACCCGCCCGGCCCGGACGGCTCGCCCTGCTGGCCGCCCACACGGTCGCCATCGCCACCGGCTTCACCGGCTCCCCCTCTGCCGGGCTCCGCTGGCTCATCCGCAACGTCCCTGCCATGCCCATCGCCACCATCCCCCGGCCGGTGTTCCGCGAAGCCGTACGGCTGGCCGACCCGGCCGGCAACTTCGCAGCCCTGCGTACCGAGCCGGGCGGCGGTGCGATCGTGGACGCCTGGGCCGACCGGCACCAAGCCCTCGACGCCTACCGCGCCTTCTTCTCCGGCCCACAGACCCAAGGTGTTTCACCGGACGACGTCCTCGGCTCGCTCCTTCACTGCTCGCACGGCCGCGCGTACCGGGTCGACTTCGACGACGAGGCCCAGGTCCTCTACCTGGCGCGCGCCGCCGCCTTCGCCCGCCTCTCCCGGGACGGTGATCTGTGACCCCGCACCCCGCCGTCTGCCTGTCCGACCGGATCGCCGAGCTGCTCGCCGACCCCAACAGGGCTCCGGACCATTGGACTTCGCGACCGCAGTGGCGCCAGTCCCTGGCCACCGGCGCCCCCGGCGTCGCCCTGCTCCACGCCGAGCGCGCCGCCGCCGGACGGGGCCCGTGGGAGCCCGTCCGCGCCTGGCTGGCCGTCGCGGCCGGCGCCCCGATCACCAGCGGGCCCGGCAGCCACCTCTACTACGGCGCGCCCGCTCTCACGCACGTCCTCGGCTGCGCAGCCCGGACACGGACCGGCTCCCGCCAGCACGCCCTCGACCACCTCGAGCAGGCCGTCGCCACCCACGCGATCCGCCGATGCGAAGCAGCGCTCACCCGCATCGACCGCGGCGACCTCCCGGCCCTCGCGGAGTTCGACACCATCCGCGGCCTGGCTGGCACCGGCTCCGTCCTACTGCGCCGCGCCCCGCGCAGCGAGGCGATCCGCGCGGTGCTCACCTACCTGGTGCGCCTCACCAACGACGTCAAGCATGACGGCCGGACGCTGCCCGGCTGGTGGTGTGTCTCCGGACCGTCCGGAACGCCGGACGGCCGCTTCGCCGGCGGGCACGCCAACAACGGCCTCGCGCACGGCATCGCGGGCCCCCTCGCCCTGCTCGCCCTGGCCCTGCGCCACGGTGTGGAGGTCGACGGCCAGCGCCAGGCGATCGGCACGATCGTCGCCTGGCTGGAATGCTGGCGCGACGGCCACGCCTGGCCCTACTGGATCACCCGCGCGCACCTGGACGGCACCGCCAGTACGCCGCTGGCGCCTCAGCGGCCGAGTTGGTGCTACGGCACCGCCGGCCTCGCCCGCGCCCAGCAGCTCGCCGCCCTCGCCCTCGGCGACCAGCACCTGCGCCACCAGGCCGAAACCGCCCTCGCCATCGCCCTGCTGGACCCGCTGGCACTCGCCGCGACCACCGACCTGTCCGCCTGCCACGGCTACGCCGGGCTCGCCCACATCGCCCACCGCGCCACCGCCGACGCACTCCCGTGCAACGCCGCCCGCCTGCGCTCCGCCGCCGCCCTACTCCTCGACACCGCCCACCCGCCCCTCACCGACCCCGCCGAACAGGCGCACCGCCTCCTGGCGTCGATGGGGCCCGGGCTCCTGGAAGGCGCCGCCGGCACGGCACTCGCCCTGCTCGCACCCGCCACCGGCACCGCATCGGCGACCCCCTGGGACGCCTGCCTCCTGACCGTCTGACCAAGGACCCCCTCGATGACCACCGGCTGGATCCAGCACAACCTCACCTTCGCCGACCCCGACGTCGTCGAACAGATCACTGTCCACCACCTCGCTCCCGTCCTCGCCCATGCCCAGAACTCCGGTGCGCTGAAAGACTGGTGGTACATGCGCAAGCAGGGGCTGCGGCTGCGCTACCGCGCCGACACCCCCGACCCCATCGTCACCGCACTGCTGGACACCCTCACCGAGGAAGGACTCCTCACCGGCTGGGTGCCCGTGATCTACGAACCGGAGACCCCGGCGTTCGGCGGTCCCGAGGGCATGGAGATCGCCCACCGGCTCTTCCACGCCGACAGCCGTCACCTGACGGCCCGCGCCGCCCGCCCCAGCCCGCCCGCCCTCGGGCGCACCGAAACCTTCGTCGTCCTCGTCTCCGCCATGCTCCGCGCCGCCGGCCTCGACTGGTACGAGCAAGGCGATGTCTGGAGCAGGGTCGTCGACCTGCGGCCCGAACCGCCCGCCCTCGCGCCCGAACGGGTGGCCACCCTGACCGCCGCGATGCGCCGGCTGATGACGGTGAACACCCGTGAGCTCACCCGCCCCGGTGAACCACTCGCCGGGCAGCACGACTGGGCCGCCGCCTTCGAGAAGACCGGGCAGGACCTCGTCCGAGCGGCCCGCGACGGCCGCCTGACCCGCGGCCTGCGCGCCGTCCTCGCCCATCTGGCGATCTTCCACGCCAACCGCGCCGGCGTCCCAGTCGAGCACCAATCCGCCACCGCCGCAAGGGCGGTGGGCGCAGTCTTCCACTCCGGCGAGGGCCTCACGCCCTCGCAACCCACCATCCGCACCACTACTAGGGTCACCCACATGACTACGCTCAGCAGCGACACCGCTTCCGCCACCCCGACTGCCGAGGAGCTGCGCGACGCCCTCACCGACCGCCTGCTCGCTCAGGGCGCCATCCGCACCGCCGCGGTCGAGACCGCCTTCCGCACTGTCACCCGCGAGCACTTCCTGCCCGGCTTCCCGTTGGAGACCGCCTACGCGGACAACCCCACCTACACCAAGACCGACGGGTCCGGCACCCAGATCAGCGCCGCCTCCCAGCCCGCCATCGTCGCCCTGATGCTGGAGCAGCTCGCCGCCCGACCCGGCGAGCGCGTCTTCGAGGCCGGGGCGGGGACCGGCGTCAACGCGGCCTATCTGGCCAGCATCGTCGGCCCCGACGGGCACGTGGTCGCCGTGGACGTGGACGACGACCTCGTCGACGGCGCCCGCAAGCACCTCGCCGACGCCGGGATCACCAACGTCGACGTGGTCCTCGGCGACGGCGCCCTCGGCCACCCCGACGCCGCCCCGTTCGACCGCATCATCGCCACCGTGAGCACCAGCGAGATGCCCACCGCCTGGCTCCAGCAGGTCAAGCCCAGCGGACGGGTCGTCCTGCCGCTGCGCCTGCGCGGCACCGCCAGCCGGGTCATCGCCTTCGAGCGCGGCGAGAGCGGCTGGGTGTCGGTCGACGACCAGCTCGCCGTCTTCATGCCGCTGCGTGGCAGCTTGGACGACGCCCGCCGCACCGTCGCCCTCACCCACCAGGGCGACGTCACCCTCCAGGTCCACAAGGACCAGGCCGACGTGGTCGACGCCGACCTGCTGCTCGGCGTCCTCGACACCGAGCGCCACGACGTCTGGACCGGCGTCACCATCCCGGCTGGCACCACCTACGAGTACCAGGACCTCTACCTCGCCCTGCGCCTCCAGAACTCCCTGATGCGGATGAGCGTCACCGGCAACGCCCGCGAACGCGGCATCACCCCCATGTTCGGCTGGGGCGCCATGGCCACCGTCCACGGCGACTCCCTCGCCTATCTCACCCTGCGCCCCGGCGAGCCCGACGCCGACGGCCGCAAGACCTACGAGACCGGCGTGATCGGCCACGGCCCGGCCGGCGCCACCCTCGCCGACCTCGTCGCCGAGGAGATCCGCACCTGGAACACGGGCTTCCGCAGCCGGAAGCCGCGCTTCGAACTCCCCGACACCCCCGCCACCGCGGACCCGAACGCCGGCCGCTTCGTCCTGGACCGCCCCCACCACCCGATCACCGTCATCTGGGAGTAGCCGCATGCACCCGACCGGTCCCGTCGCCCGGCGCTTCCCGCTGGTCGCCCGCCACCGGCCCGCGTGCCTGCCCCTCGACGCCCGTATCGGCCGGCTCACCGAGCTGGCCGACACGGCCTCCCAGCAAGCAGATCCGGGCCTCGCCTCCACCGTCTTCAACCAAGCAGCCCTCCTCGCCTCCGACCTCGCCCTGCCCGACTACGCCCGCGAGCTCTGCCACCGCCACGCCGCTCTCTACCTCACCTGCGGCCCGCTCCCCGCGATGAGCACCATCCGCGGCCTCGAACCCGTCGTCAACCTCGCCCGTCTCCACATCCGCGCCGGCCACCACCAGCGCGGCCACCGACTCCTCCTCGACCTCTACCACTCCGTCACCACCGCCACCGAGACCACCCTCGACGACATCACTATCCCCGCCCACCTCACCGACACCGACGAGCAGCGCCACGAAGTCTGCCAGTGGCTGTGGCGCGTCGTCATCGCCGACGGCACCCGCGCCCTCACCACCGCCGGCCGCTGGACGGACGCCCTGCGCCACATCGAAGTACACCGCGGCATCGGCCAACGCATCCTCGACGGCCGCCAAGTCGCCGTCCTCGCCCGCGCCACCATCGGCGACCTCCCCGGCGCACTCGCCCTGCTGGCCGCCACCGAGCCCGGTGCGCCCTGGGAGGACGCCGTCACCGCCGTCCTCACCGCACTGTGCCGCCCCGGCAACCAGCACGCCGCCGAGACTGCGATCGACCACTGCCTCGCCCTCCAACCGGCCGAGGGCCTGGCAGTGTTCACCACCCGCCTCGCCCTGACCACGATCGACGCCGCCGGCCCCGACACGCCCGCCGCCCAAAACTTGATCAAGCAGCTGGCCAACCGAACGGGTGAAACGGGCGACGGCTACGAGCTACGCGACCTCCTCGGACACCGGGACGTTTTCAACCGTCTCGAACCCGGCGGAACCGCCGAGCTCGAACACGCTCTCGCCGCCTGCGCACTGGGCTCCGCTTTCCTGCCCGAGCACGTCCGCGGCCAACTAGAGGATGCCCTCGCTGCCGCCCGTGAGGTACTCGACGGCTCCCCATTCGACCCCGGCTCGCTTGGAGACGACCCACTCGGACAGCACACCCCGCAAGCATCACACAGCTAAAGCCGCGTCCGTACTCGCTCCCAGAGGGGCGCCGTCGCCTTGCTGCACATGCCGCTGGATGGCCGTGTTTTGACTACCGCTGTGGGGGACACAGGGACCCGAAACCCTGTGGACGGCGGGAACTTAAACAGGCCGGAGGTCCAGGACGGCACCATCCACTTCCACCTTTCCGGCGCCCCGCCGCCTGCCGAAGGCTCACCGGAGGTGGCTCCCTGGACTGCGGCAGCTGCCGCGTCGGCCGTGCGGCGTTCGCCCAACGTCAGGGCCAGAGCCTGCCTGAGGTCGCGGTTCTCGGCCTCCAGCTGCCGGTTGCGCTCGGTGGCGGCCTCCGGACGCCGTAGCAGGGATGCTTCGGAGGCCCGCTGCCGATCGGCGACCGGGCGGGCAGCAGGGACGGGACGGTGCCGGGCTCGCAGATCCGGCTGGTTGTAGAGCCAGGACCGGGAGACGCCCGCTTCGCGGGCGACGGCCTCGAAAGTGATCGCCGAGCCGGTGGCGTCCATCCGCCGCAGGGCCGAGGTCGCGCGTCGGCGGGTCGCCGCGGATCGCCGTCGGGCTGCGGCGACGATCAGGCGAGAGTTGTCAGCCAACATGGGCGGCGTCCTCCGGGTTGTCCTGGCCGTCCTGCAACTCGCTGATCACGTGGTCGAGGTTGTCGGCGACCTGCTGGTTCATCTCGGCGACGCGAGTGTGGCCGCATCGGGCGGCCTTGTCGATCAGCGTCAAGGTCCGGGCGCGCTGTTCACGGAGCTCGGGAAGAAACTCGGGTCCGGTGAGGAAGACCGGGCAGGTCAGACAGGCGTTCGCGTGCGGGCAGGTCTTCTGGACGGGCAGTCCGCAGTAGCCATCGGGCAGAGTCTGAATGGCGATGCCATAGCGGGTCTTGGCCACTGGACTTGGCCGAGGGGTCCATCGCTCTCCAGTGCGACGCGCTCGCCCTTGATGTTGACCTTCATCGCCTCCTCCCATCGGCGCCGCACTGTCTGATCAGTGATCCGCGCATAGTGGGCTGTCATCTGGGACGACTCGTAGTCGAGGAGGATTCGTGCGACTTCCTTGTGGGACGTCCCTGTTGATCAGTCGGCAGGCAAAAGTGTGCCTTGTGCCCGCGAAGGCCGTGTGCGGAGGAGCGCGTGTTGCGATTCAGCTGGCGGAACGCGACGAGGGCGGTGGCACTGCGACGCCAATGTTCGGAAGTGAACATGTGTCAAGGGCTACCGGCTCTGTACGGACGGCCGGTGGTTCGCCGCCCGTTAACCGGCGCGCCGCCGCTTGGGCTGACTCGACACCGTGCCAGGGCGGTGCCGGCTCGCGAAACTCCCCTTGAGTGGCGACCACCGCCAAGTCTGACCACGTGCCCCGGCACACCAACGTAGGACCGGGGCACGCTTCGGGATCGTTCGGTCAGTCGAGCGAGACCAGTCGGTCGGCGCCGACAGCCGCCACGAATCTCGTGAAGGCATCGGCCGGAAACCGCAGCGCCGGCCCTTCGGGGTTCTTGCTGTCGCGAACGACGACCTCGCCGGGGGCACCGGCACACTCCACGCAGTTGGTGTTGTTGCCGCTGAAGCTGGACTTTCGGAAGGTCAGGCCGGTGGCAGCGGCGTTGGGGAAATGGTTCACGAAGTAAGCCTGTCTCTCTGCTTGGTGATGAGTTCAAGCGACTTCTCCACGGTCATGGCTTCGACCGTGATCCGCGTGAACATCGCGTGATACAGCTCCACGTCGGCCGGCTTCTCAACCCAGAGCGCATCAACGAGAGTCTCGACGTGGACGAGGTCGAGGGCCCGGTCCTGCGGAAACCCGAGGTAGGTGAACGGCCCGCACATGCCCGGGTGTGTGGCGGCGTCCGTCGGCATCACCTGAATGTGGACGTTGAGCAGACGCGATCGTTCCAGTAGACGGTCGAGCTGGGGAACCATCACCGCCGGGCCGCCAACGCCGCTGCAGATGGCTGCCTCGTGGATCACCGCCCAGAACTTCACTGGATTGTTCTTGCGCGTCAGGATGGCTTGCCGGTTCATCCGGCTGTCGACTCTCGCATCCACGTTCACCTCCGGTTGCGCTTGGAGACCGCTGATGATCTCCCTGGCGTAGTCGTGGGTCTGGAGGAGCCCAGGGATGAGGTTGTTCTCATAGGTCTGGATCGTCGACGCGTCCGCTTCCAGCGAGAACAGGTCGGCGGCCAGCGGGGTGACTTCATCAGTGAAGGACTGCCACCAACCACGTCTGCTGCCGTTCTTCGCCATCCCGACCAGCGCGCTGGTCAGTGCCTCTTCAGCATCGTAGAACGCCAGCAGCTCGACAAGGTGGTCCACCTTGACGGCCACCTGCGCGTTCTCCGCACGGCTGATCTTGGTCGCGCTCCAGTGGGGCACAGCCTCTGCCACCTGCTCGGCGGTCAGCCCCTTCAGGTCGCGCAACTGTCGCAGCTGGTACCCCAGTTGCCTACGTCGAACCGTCGGATCGATCGCCACCCGCACCTCTCCTCGCCATTTCGGGGCCAGTCTGCCCGGCCGCGATGCGTGCGCGCTACCGGCAGTCCGAGTCTAGAGTCACCCCTCTGCACTCAAACTCGCAGATCTGCGAGTTTCACACATTGACTTGCGCTGCGTGGCGCAGATCCGCAATACTGACCGTAGTGAGTCGTAAGCATATGGTTACTAGCTTCTGCGGCCAGGCATAACCGTCACCCAGGCACGCTGGCCTGACTGACCATCAAGCACCCCCCGAGGTGCCCCGCAACGGCAGGCCACGCTCAAGTCCCGCCCCAGGAAGGTCCCGCGACCTCCACGGCCGCCCCGGCTACCACCCCCACCATCGACGCCTCAGTCGATATCCGGAGGAACCGCCATGCCCATGGTTGAAGTTGCATGTGAAGCCCACTCCAAGGAGTTCCGCCTTCTCCGTCGACGCGTGGTCGACAGCGTCGTGCGAGCCGGAGTCTCCCTGCCCGCAGAAGCACAGGAGGAACTGCACCTGATGCTCGCCGAGTTGCTGTCCAACGCCCAGCGGTACGGCTGCGCCCCCGACATCCCGAAGCAGACGGTGGCGGTTGGGGCGGAGATCAGGAACGGCACGCTCCTACGGGTGGCCATCACCGACCCCGGCCGTGGTCGACCCGACCCGACCCGCGCTGAACCCGACGAGTCCGGCCGTGGCCTGACCATCGTCGCCGCACTGGCCTCCTCCTATGGCGTCACGATCCACGAAGACGGCCGGCAGACGGTTTGGTTCGAGCTCCCCGTCGGCAACTCCCACGTGGCCAGAGCCAAGTCGATGAGGTTGACAGTCCTCGATGTCACGGACGTCTTCGGGCACCCGGGTGTCGGGCTGACCACTTCGGCGCTCAAAGC
Source organism: Kitasatospora sp. NPDC058063 (assembly GCF_042885395.1). NCBI lineage: Bacteria > Bacillati > Actinomycetota > Actinomycetes > Kitasatosporales > Streptomycetaceae > Kitasatospora > Kitasatospora sp. NPDC058063. The sequence goes on along the minus strand of NZ_JBHVSD010000019.1, from coordinate 154,606 downwards.
TCGTCACAAGGTCGAAGGCTCACGTCCTCACCCGACGAGTGGGAGGTTCCCTGCTACCGACGAGAGCCCGACCACGCCACGCTCACTTCCCTGCTGAACGCCGGCGATCCCGATCGCCCGGTTCTGTCGGCAAGTGTCATTCAGCGCAGCCGATGTCGTCGTACCGACCTTCCACACAGGCAGTGCCCCAGGAGCTCTCACCGTGACCGCAGAATTCGACGAATTCGACCCCTCCTCCTTTATCGAGATCCGGCAGACCCCACTGGAGTCGATCGGCATCACCGAACCCGCGGGCTGGGCTGTGCTCACCGGCATCCCGGCTGCCCTGCCGCGCCAGGCCCCGATCATGACCAGCGCCTTCTCCAGCGCGGACAGCTACCACGACGACCGGGGCACGCAGCGGTTCACCAGTCTGCTCACCGAGTGGGAGGGCACCCGGTCACTCACCATCGTCTACGCCCCCAACCACCCCGAGTACCAGATGTCGCTCGACAGCCATCTGGACAGGGTGCTGCCAGAGCACGACGTGGCCGAGCTGGGAGGCGACGTGGTCACACCCGTGCTGGTACACCGGCAGGAAACGCTCGCGCTCCACCGCCGCATCGGCATCATGATCGGCTTCGCCTTCTCCTGGCACGGGTGGGTCACCGTCGTCGTACTGGAAGCTGAACACCTCGAAGACACCCAACTGTCCCTCACCTACCGGTGGCCGCAGGGCGAGATCGCCTCCGCCCGACCGGGGTTGCAGGTACGACACTGCCAGCTCGCCCACGCCGCTGTCGTACGGCGAACCAAGACCGGGTGGAGCAGCGGCGTAGCCTTCTGAACCACACGGCTACGCCCACGAGGCCTCATGCTAAGGAGTCGCACTTCCACAGCCCGGCTCCTCGCGAGTCTCAGGTTAGCGAGCGTCGCCCATCGCCGCTCGGTCCACCCCATGCCTGACGTACCGGACATCCACCGCTCCCGGCCATCTACCGCCCGCTACAGTGAGTCCGATCGCCAGCAGCACCGCTACCGGAGGACCGAGTTGTCCCAACAACCCAAGAGGTCGTTCAGCCGAGCCGAACTGGACGCTGCCACCTGGTACGGGGCCCCTGGTGACACCGATGGGCCCCGGGCCGCGTTCATGAACGAGGGCTACGTGGTGATGCGCACCCGCGCCGACGACGACGCGCCCGTGCTCGTCTACACCCAAACAGAGTGGGATGCATGGAAAGCCGGTGCCGCTGCCGGCGAGTTCAGCGATCTTCCCGAACAAACGCTGCCCAACAACGGGTAGGGAAGGCCGTCAGCCTTCCCCGTCAGGTATGCAACATCCTCACTGCGGGCAGTACAGCTGGGGCATGCTTCGCCCACCGACCCCGTTCACCGTTGCTTGGGCCTGCGCCCGGGTGGGCTGACGGTCCGCCGTGCCACAGCTGCGCGGGCTGCTCACCGACAGTGGCCGTCGGCCGACTCGGGAAGCGGCTGTGGAACGGAGCGCGTCATCCCGGTCTTCTCTCACGGTGAGGGGTTCGCGCAGGTCGGCGCGGTGGCGGCCGACGACGCGCTCGACTGCCTCGGCGAGGTTGTGCAGCAGGTGCCAGGCGTCAGCCACCTGCTGGGCGTGTGCTGCACCTGCGCCGGCGTCGTCGCGGAATGAGCCGGCGCGGTCGCGGCAGATCGTCCGTACCTCGGGATGATCGCGCAGCCAGGCGGCGAAGGTGTTCGCAGTCCGGTCTGCGAGCACGTCGACCGGCCGGTGGGTGTCCATGTCCACGAGGACGGTCGCGTAGGTGCGACCACGGCGAACGGCGAACTCGTCCACGCCCAGACGCGGGACGAGTCCCGACGACGGGACGGGCAGCGCACGGATGAGGCGGAGCAGGGTGTCCCGCCCAGTGGTCACGGCAAGACGGCCTGCAAGCCGGGCTCCGACCCGTCCGCCCAGGAACAGCGCGATGTCGGTGAGCCGGGTGGTGAGGGCGGTCGTACGGCGCGCGTGCCGGGACGTCAGATCCTGGATCTACTCGGCGAACGTTCGTCGCCTGCACTGTTCGTTCCCACACACGAGACGACGCGCCCTCAGCTCCAAGCGCCCCGTCGGCCGGCTATCGGACGGTCTGCAAGACGCCGCCTGTAGTAGCAGTGCAACCGCGACGATCTCCGCCCACACCCGGGACAGGCGGCCGGCACAACCGCCGACCGCAAGGCGAGACGAACCTCGTCATCCCCGAGAACCATCTCCTCGACCTCCACGCCGATCGCAGGGAAGAGAAGGCCAGCCACACCCGCCGCATCCATCACCCCTAGGTCATGCCCACCACCCGTTCCTGGTCGTCACAGACCCCTCAATCAGCGACAGAGCCCGGAAAGTGATCCAGAACCCAGATTCAGCCGTTGCCGACAGCCGACCGGTTCCGGCCGCCCCGATCACCAGTACCTTCAAGTCCCCGGCCATGGCTGTGGCAGCACCTCGAGCGCGCGCGTTTTCGAACGCCGCCCAACCGGCCATCGCCGTACGAGCCATCACCTGGCCTCGCCACCGACGCCGTCCGAGAAGTGGACGGCGTCGGCAATGGCTGAGAACAGCGAGTTAGTGGTTGTTGTGACATCCTCCCCCGGCCGGCCGGGCCCGCGGGCTCAGGTGGCGTGTTCGTGCGACCGCCCGAGGGAGTTCCACCACGTGTCACGGCCGACCCGGTCACCGCCCCCCGCCGGGCATGGCGCGGTCGGCCGCGGCCTGCAGGGTGTCGAGGTCCTCGGCGATCTCCGCACCGGCGACGGCGTCCGGCAGCTCGTCCTCCATGTACCGCAGGGGGCGGTAGCGCAGGCCCAGGACGGCCCAGGCGATCAGCAGCAGTCCGCAGGTGACGAGGAGCAGGCCGGTGCCGCGGCCGGGCCCGGTGCCGAGGGCGCGTCCCACGGTGTCCGCCAGCGTCCCTGCCGGGTTCAGCAGGCCGGAGAAGTACTCGGCGAGGGGCGGGGCGGTGAGGAAGGCCAGCGGGGTCATGGCGACGGCGAGCATCTGGTTGGTGGCGAGCACCCGGCCCTGGAGCTCCGGGCCGACCTTGATCTGGATGATGGCCAGCCAGTGCGCGTTGAGGATGCTCATGGATGCCCACCAGACGAGTGCTCCCATGGCCGCCAGCGTCACCGACGGACGCAGGCCGACCAGGACGACGCCAAGGCCGACACCGGCCACGAACCCCACCATGCCGGTCGCCCGCCGGGCGGTGCCGCCCCACAGCGCGACGATCAGGCTGCCCGCCACGGCGCCCGCGCCGCCGACCGCGGTGACCACGCCCACCGCCGTGGTGCCGCTGAAGGAGAGCACGCTCGGGACCGTCAGCGTCACCGCGAGGGTGCCCAGGTAGTTCTCCACCATGAAGAACACGATCATGATCATCAGCGGACGCCGCCGGATCAGGAACCGCCAGCCGCCGACGACGGTCCGGGCGAAGGACTCCCTCTGCCGCCGGAAGAGCCGGTCGGGGAAGCGCACCCACAGCAGCGCGGCCAGGCCGACGAGGAACGACGCGACGTCCACGGCCACCACCCAGGGCAGGCCGACCAGCCCGATCAGCGCGCCGCCGGCCAGCGGGGCGATCAGCGTCCCCAGGCCGGCGCCGAGGTTGGCCAGCCCGTTGGCCTGCACCAGGTACGGCTTGGGGACGAGCTGGGCGACGGCGGCCAGGTAGGCCGGTCGCCGGAACGCGGTCACCAGTGACATGACGCCCACGATCAGGCCGACCTGCCAGAGCGCCAGGCTGCCGCTCCACAGCGCGGCCACCAGGGACACCGTGGCGGTCGCGGAGACGGCGTCGCAGGTGAGCATGACCCGGCGGCGGTCGATCCGGTCCGCCACCGCGCCGCCCAGCGGCGCCGCGACGATCGCCGGGAGCATGGCGAGCATGCTGATCAGCGCGTAGTCGAGGACCCGCCCGCTTTGCTGGTAGGCCCAGACGCCGAGGGCGAAGGAGGTCAGCGCGCTGCCGATCAGCGAGACGGTCTGGCCCGCGGCGACGACGTAGAACTTCCTGAGGTCGTGCCGCGCCTTCCGGCCGACGACCGTGACGTCGGCGAGCGGCTCCGGCAGCCGGCCGCCGGCCCAGGCGCCGAGCCGCTCGCCGATCAGCGCGGCGAGCTGGGCGGCCTGGTGCTTGAGGAAGTAGTGGCCCGCTCTGGGGAGGGTGGCCAGCTCGACCCGGTCGGCGAAGGCTCCCCACTCCGTGAACCGTTCCTCGTAGAGCTCGGTGGACCGGTCGCTCTCGCCGATCACGCAGAGCACCGGGGCCCGTAGCCTGCGGGCGTCCGCCCTGGTCAGTTCACCGGTGAACCAGCCCTGCGCCTGGTCCACGTCGTGCCGCAGAGCGCGCAGCATGGTCCGCTGTGCCGCTTCGGCCGCCTCGCCGTCCCCGTCGCCGTCCTCGTCCATGCCGCCGAGGGTGCGCAGGAAGTCCCGGTAGGCCCGGTCCGACGTCCAGCGGGTGGCCGGGAACCTGCTGCGCAGCCAGGTCGACAGACGCCCCGGCAGCCGCGCGCCGGGAAAGCTCCCGCCGACCAGCAGGCCCGTCACCGGGACACCTTCGGCTTCCAGACGCAGTGCCAGTTCGGTGGCCGCGGCCGAGCCGACGCAGTGGCCGTACACCGCAACCGGGCCGACCCGGCCGCCCTGCCCCGGGGCCGGGCGGGCCGCCTCGGCCAGCTCGGCGACGACCCGGTCGATCAGCGCGGTGAGCGGGAGCAGCGGCTCGTCCGGCCTCGCCGGGTCGTGCCCCGGCAGTTCCACCGCCAGCACGGCCGCGCCGGGGATGGCCTTGGCCAGTTCCGTGGCGAGCGGGCCGTAGGCGGCTGCCGAACCGCCGCCGTAGGGGAGGCACACCACGGTGACGGTCGGGAGCCGGCCGGGCGGGGGACCCGCCAGCCGGTGCAGCAGGCGACGCTCGCCGTCGGGCTCGTGCGCCTGTGCCGCGTCGAGGAACGCGGCCAGCTCGCGAACGGTCGGCCGGGTGAACAGGTCGATCACCCGAAGCGTCGGGTCGATCGCCCGGACGGCGCGCACGGCCCGGAAGGAGTCCCCGCCCAGGGCGAAGAAGTCGTCGTCGACGCCGATGCCGTCGGGGGCGTCCAGGTCGAGGACCTGTGCCCAGGCCTGTGCGACGCGCAGCTCGGTCGGCGTGCTCGGGGCGATGTGCTCGGTACTCGCCGCCGGCTCGGGGGCGGGCAGCGCCGACCTGTCCACCTTTCCGTTGGGGTTGAGCGGCAGCGCCGGGAGTACGACGATCGCCGAGGGTACCATGTAGTCGGGCAGTCGCTCGCGCAACGCCGTTCGCACGCGCGCGACGTCCACGCCGGACGCCGACGCCGCGGGGGTCACCCAGGCGGCGAGCCGCCTGGCATGGGCCTCGCCGACCGGCAGCACCACCGCTTCGGCGATCTCGGGCAGGTCGCGCAGCGCGGTGGCCACCTCGCCCAGCTCCACCCGGAAGCCGCGGATCTTGACCTGGTCGTCGATCCGGCCGAGGAACTCGAACAGTCCGGTCGTGGTCAGCCGGACGCGGTCCCCGGAGCGGTAGCACCGCGAGGTGCCGGTCACCGGGTCGGGGACGAAGCGCTCGTCGGTGAGGTCGGGGCGGCCGAAGTACCCGCGCGCCACGCTCGGCCCGCCGATCCACAGCTCGCCGGGCACCCCGGCGGGCAGCGGCCGGCCGCCGGGGTCGACCACGTAGCAGTCCACGCCGGCCAGTGGCCGGCCGATCGGAACCGTCCCCGAACGCCGGGCCGGCGGGGTCTCCTCCACGGTGCAGCCGAGCACGGACACCGTGGTCTCGGTGGGGCCGTAGTGCACCTGCACGGACAGCTCGGGCCGCGCGGTCCGGATCCTGGCCACCAGGTCCCAGGAGCAGGCCTCTCCGGCGAGGATGAGCAGCTTGCGGGGCAGTACGCGGCCGAGGTCCCCGTGGGCGGCGAGCAGTTCGAGGTGGCTCGGCACCATCTTGACCGCGTCGACCGGGTGCGCCTCCAGGTACTCCCCGTACGCCTGCGGGTCGGTGGCCACCTCGCGGTCCACCAGGTGCACCGTGCCGCCGGTGGCCAGCGCGCCGAAGAGGTTGGTCATGCCGAGGTCCGCCGCGTGGGTCGACACCAGGGCGAACGCGCCCCCCTCGACACCGCAGCCGGCCAGTCGCTCCGTCACCGCGTGCAGGTAGTGCACGATCTGCCGGTGCTCGACGGTGACGCCCTTGGGGCGGCCGGTCGAGCCCGAGGTGAAGACCAGGTAGGCCGGCGCGGTCGGATCGACGGCCACACCGGGTGCTCCGCCGGGCTGTTCCGGTGGCGTCCCGGGGGCGGGCGGACCGTCCAGGAGCAGCAGCTCCGCGGGGGTGCCCGCGGTGTCCGCACCGCGCCCCGGGAGGCGCTGGGCGAACTCCCGTTCCGCGAGGACGACTCGCGCACCCGCCGTCGACAGGATGTCGGCCAGCCGGTCGTCCGGGTACGCGGGGTCGAGCGGCAGGTAGATCGCGCCGGCTTTCAGCGTGGCGAGCAGGGCGACCACGAGCGGTGTCCGGCGGTCGGCCAGGACGGCGACCGGTTCCTGCGGTCCGACTCCGGCCGCGAGCAGCCGGTGCGCGAGCCGGTTCGCCCGCCGGTCCAGCTGTCCGTAGGTGAGTTCGCCGTCGGGGCCCACGACCGCCGTCGCGTCGGGCCGTTCGGCCGCCCAGCGCTCGACCAGTCCGTGCAGCGGCCGGTCCAGGTCGAACTGCCGGCGCGGCCCGGAGAGCAGCGGTCCGTCCACCGGTTCCACGGCCACCTCGCGCACGGGGCGGTCGAGGTCGGACAGCACGCCGTCCAGCAGGGCCGTGTACCACTCGGTGATCCGCTGCGCGGTGTGCCGCTCGAAGAGGTCGGTGCGGTAGATCAGCGACCCCTCGTAGGTGTCGCCGGTGCCGCTCGACGAGGTGGCCGCGAACGCCAGGTTCAGTTCGTACTTGGCCGTTGTCGCCGGCGGTGCGAAGACCCTCGCCGTCAGGCCCGGGAAGCGCGGCGCCGCCGTCGGGGTGTCGATCACGTTGAGGAGGACCTGGAAGATCGGCGTGGTGGAGAGGTCGCGGGCCGGGCGCAGCCGGTCCACGATCCGCTCGAACGGGACCTCGGTGCGGGCGAAGGCCTCCAGTGCCGTGTCGCGCACCCGGGTCAGCAGCTCCCGGCCGCTCGGCCCGCCGGACAGGTCGGTCCGCATGGTCAGGGTGTTGATGAAGAAGCCGATGGTGTGCTCGGTGTCGGGGTGCCGTCGTCCCGCCTCGGGCACGCCGACCGGCACGTCGTCGACGCCCGACAGCCGGGCCAGCAGCTCCTGCCAGACCGCGAGGAGCACCATGAACGGCGTGCAGCCGGTCTCGGCGGCCCGCCCGCGCACCTTGGCGGTCAGGGCGGCCGGAAGGACCACCGGCACTTCCGCGCCCGCCCGTTCCGCGATCGGTGGGCGGGGAAGGTCGGTGGGCAGGTCCAGGACCGGCTCCAGGCCGGACAGCGCACGGACCCACCAGGCCAGGTCGGTCTCCGCCCGGTCCCCGTCCTCCGGCCGCCCGGAGAGCCAGTGCGCGTAGTCCGCGTACTGGACCGGTGGCGGTGCGGGAGACTCGGCCAGCCCGAGCCGCGCCGAGTAGAGTGCCGCCAGTTCCGCCACCGCCACCGTCCTCGACCAGGCGTCGAAGGCGATGTGGTGGACCGTCAGTGCCAGGACGTGCTCGTCGGTGCCGAGCCGGAACAGCACCGCCCGCAGGGGCGGTTCCACGGCCAGGTCGAACGGCCTGCGCAGGTCCTCGGTCAGGCGGCGGTCCAGCGACTCCCGCTCGCCCGGCCCGGTCAGATCGGCCTCGGCCAGCGGTACCGCGTCCGCCGGGCCCGCCACTGCCGCCGGCTCGCCGTCGGTCTCGACGATCAGGCTTCGAAGGACCTGGTGCCGCTCGGCGAGATCGCGCACCGCCCCCAGCAGCGCCGCACGGTCCAGGGGTCCGTGCAGGTGCAGGGCGACCGGGATGTGGTAGGCGGTGCTCTCCGGATCCAGCTGGGTGAGGAACCACAGCCGGGTCTGTGCGGCCGACAGTGGGGCCGGAGCGTCCGCGTCCGGGCGGGCGGGTATCGCCGGGGTGCTGCGGACCGCGGTGCGGCGGGCCGAGGCGAGCCGGGCGCGCAGCGCGTTGGTGAGTCTGGGGTCCCGCCGCTCGGCGGACACCTCGGTCATGCGGCACCGCCGCCGGTGCCGGAGGCCGGGCGGGCGGGTTCGGCCGGGTCGGCCGGGTCGTCGAGGCCGGCCGGGTCCGCCGATTCGGCGAGGTCGGCCAGCAGCAGGGCCTCCAGCGCGGCGGCGAAGTCGGCCAGGACCGGGTGCTCGAACAGCAGGCGCACCGGCAGCGCGAAGTCCAGCGCCGCCATCAACCGGCCCGCGACCCGGGTGGCCGCCAGCGAATGCCCGCCGATCGCGAAGAAGTCGTCGTGCGCACCGACTTCGGTGGCCCCGAGCACGGTCTCCCACACCTCGGCCACCAGCAGCTCGGCATCGGTGCGCGGGGCGACCTGCTCGCCGCCGGTTTCGCGACCGGGCGCCGGGAGGGCGCCCCGGTTCACCTTGCCCGAGGCCGTCAGGGGCAGGGCGTCGAGCACGACCCACCGCCGGGGCACCATGTGGTCCGGGAGACGGGTGCGCAGGCGCTCCTCCACCGCGGGCGTGCCGAAGGCGTCCGCGGTCGCCGCCGAGGGGTCCACCGCGAGGTAGCCGACCAGGTGGGCGTCGGCTCCGTCGCCGAGGACCACGACGGCCGCGTCCACGACCGCCGGCTCCGTGCGCAGGGCGGTCTCGATCTCGCCGAGTTCGATCCGGTGGCCGCGCAGCTTCACCTGCTGGTCGCGGCGGCCCAGGAAGTCGAGGGTGCCTCCCCCGGCGCCCCCGGCCATGGGGGTCCCCCCGGCCGAAGGCTGGGGGAGGCTGGGAGGCGCCCCCACCGGCCGGGGGGATCCCCATGGTCGCCAGCGGGCCAGATCACCGGTCCGGTAGCACCTTGCGCCCGGCACGAACGGATCGGCGGTGAACGCCGCCGCGGTCGCCTCGGGCCGGTTCCGGTAGCCCCGGGCGACGCCCGCACCGCCGATCCACAGCTCTCCGGTGACTCCCGGCGGCACCAGCCGGCCCATGGCGTCCAGCACGTAGGCCGTCTCCCCCGCCAGCGGGCGGCCGATCGGCACCGCCTCGCCGACGGGAGCCTCCACCCGCGCCATGGTCGAGTAGACCGTGCTCTCGGTGGGCCCGTAGGCATTCCACAATTCGCCTGTCCGCGCCAGGAGTTCGCGCGCCAGCCCGGGGTCCATCGGCTCGCCGATGCTGACGACGCGCACCCCTGGGGCCGACCACTCGGCGGCGACCAGCATCCGGAGCGTGGTCGGCGTGGCGGTCATCAACGTCACCCCGGCCCGGTCGATGAACCGCGCGACGGCATACCCGTCGACCGCGGCCTTGCGGTCCAGCACCGCCAGCCGGAGTCCGCAGGCCAGGCTGACCCAGAGTTCGAACCCGAACACGTCGAAGGCCGGTGACGTGAGACCCAGCATCACGTCGTCGGGCCGGACGCCCGGCCTGATCCGCATCGCGGCCACGAAGGCCGCCAGGCTCGCGTGAGTGACCTCCACGCCCTTGGGCCGGCCGGTCGAACCGGAGGTGTACAGCACGTACGCCAGACCCTCGGGCGCCGCCTCGGGCAGCCTCGTGGGTCCGGGGTCGGTCAGGCCGCCCAGGTCGAGGACGCCGACGCCGACCGATTCGCCGAGCTCGCCGGCCAGCGCGAGGGTCTCCTCGGCGGCGACGACGACGGTCGCCCCGGAGTCGGCGAGCTGGCCGCGCAGCCGTTCGGTGGGCTGGTCCGGTTCCAGCGGAACGTAGGCCGCACCGGCTCGCAGGACGCCGAGCAGGGCGGCGGGCAGGAACCGGTCGCGGGGAAGGCAGACCCCCACGGTGAACGCCTCCGCCGGTCCTGCCGCGGGCTCGGCCGCTCTCCTCGCGAGCAGGGCCGCGGCCACTCGCCGGGACCGTTCGGCCAGTTCCGCGTAGTCGAGTTCACCGGCCGGGTCGGAGGCGGCCACCGAGGTCGGCCGCCGGGCGGCCTGTTCGAGAACGGCCGCCACCACGGTCCGCGGGCCGCCGGCCGGCAGCGGGACTCCGGTGCCGGCGGCGAGCAGGGCGGCCTTCTCCGCTCCGCTCACCAGCTCCAGGGCGGACAGCGGAAGGTCCGGATCGGCCGCCGCCGCGCGCAGGACCCGGAGCAGCCGGTCGGCGAACACCTCGGCGTCGGCCGGGCCGAACCGGTCCACGTCGTACTCGATCTGGAGCTCCGGCCCCCGCGCCGTCTCGTTGACGAACACGGTCAGCGCCGCCTGCGTCCCGCCGCTGCTCACCTCGCCGAGCAGCTCCAGACGGACGCCGTCGTGCTCCACCGCCACCGGGAGGCCGGCCGGCTGGAGCGAGAGCACGACCGGGGTGCCGATCGTTCCCCGAGGGTGTTCGACGCCGGCCGCCTCGAAGGCGTCCTGCACGGTGAACCCCGGATGGTCCATGACGCGGGCGGTCGTGGCGGAGGCACGGCCGACGGCGCTCCGGAAGGACAGTCCCTCCTCCAGCCGCAGCCTGATCGGCATGATGCCGACCAGTGGCCCGACGACCGCCTCCAGCTCGGGGTGCGCCCGGTTCGCCACGGCTGCGCCCAGGACGACGTCGGACCGGCCGGTGAGGCCGGCGACCAGCACACCGAGCGCGGTCAGGAACGTCGAGAACGGAGTGGCTCCGCAGTCGGCCGCGAGTTCGCGCAGCATCGCCGCCGTGTCGGCGTCGAGCGGACGGGCCAGCCGTTCGCCGACCAGTCGACCGGGGCCGGCGGGCTCGGCTGACTCGGCGCAGAGGAGGTCGTGCGGCGGGACGGCGTCGGCCAACTCCCGTGCCCAGAAGGCCCGCAGCGCCTCGACCCGGCCGGGCCCGGCGGCCAGCGCGCGCTCGTGCAGCGCGATGTCGCCGACCTGGACGGGCGGCGGCGTGATGTCCGGGCCGCCGCCCGACGCGTGGTCCGTCCCACCACCGAGGCTGCCGGCCAGCTCCGACATCAGGACGCCGATCGACCAGCCGTCGAATGCCACGTGGTCGGTCACGACGACCAGTTCGGCGGTGTCGTCGTCGAGCCGGAGCAGGGTGGCCCTGAGGAGCGGTGTCTCGGTGGCGAGGTCGAATGCGTGGCTTGCGGCCGCGCGGGTCAGCTCGGCCGCCCGGCTCGCCCGCTCCGCCTCGGGCGCTCCCCTGAGATCGTGCTCCTCGAACGGCACCGGGGCCGGCGGACGGACCAGCGCGACCGGTCCGTCGTCCACGCCCCGACCCGAGGCGTCCACGCCCCGACCCGAGGCGTCCACGCCCCGGCCCGGGGCGTCCACCACGACGCCGGCCGGCACGACGCTGCGCAGCACCTCGTGCCGCTCGACCACCGCGTCCAACGCGGCCCGCAGCCGCGCCGCGCTCGGCAGTCCGCGCAGGCCCAGCCGGAAGGCGATGGTCGTGGCGCGCTCGGCCGAACTGACCTGCCGCAGCAGCCACATCCCCTGCTGCGCGGATGTCAGCGGGTAGGTGTCCCGCCCCGCGTGGCGGACCAACGCGGGCTCCGGCTCGCTACCCGAGCCGTCGGCCGACCGGGCTCGCAGCAGCGAGGCGAGTCCGGCGACGGTGGGCGCCTCCAGGAACGCCGCCAGGGAGACGGCCGTCCCGAAGTCGCGGCCCAGGACGGCACAGACGCGAGCGGCCGCCAGGGAGTGGCCGCCGAGCGCGCCGAAGTCGTCGTGGATGCCGACGTCCGCCAGACCGAGGACACCGGCGACGACCTCCGCGATCCGCCGCTCGGTACCGGTGCGCGGGGCGGCGTACTCGGTGTCGACCCCGCGGCCGAACTCCACCGCGGCCAGTGCGGCGCGATCTGCTTTGCCGGTCGGACCGACGGGCAACCGGTCGAGGACGGCGATCCGGGACGGCACCAGGTGGTCCGGCAGCCTGTCCCGGAGCCAGGCACGCAGCCGCGCCCCGGTGAGCGTCCGGTCGGCCGACTCCGCGTAGGCCACCAGCTGCCGGGTGCCGTCCTCGTCGGCCGGCGCCAGCACCACGGCCTGCTGGACGGCCGGGTGCCCCGCGAGCGTCGCCCGGACCTCGCCCGGCTCGATCCGGAAGCCGCGGACCTTCACCTGATCGTCGACCCGCCCGACGAAGTGGTGGAGCCCGTCCGCCCGCCGGACCAGGTCGCCGGTCCGGTAGTGCCGGACTCCGGCCGCATCCGTGACGAACCGTTCGGCCGTCAGCTCCGGCCTGGCCGAATACCCCCTGCTGACCAGCGGACCGGACACCCAGAGTTCCCCGACCTCGCCGTCGCCGAGCGGGTTCCCGGCGCTGTCACGGATCGAGAGGCCGCTCCACGCGTAGGGCGACCCGATCGGCGGCTCCCCCCGCCCGGCTCTGGGCACCTCGTACGTCACGCAGCTGACGGTGCATTCGGTGGGGCCGTAGCTCTGGACGACCCGTCGCACGCCGGCGTTGGCGTAGATCCGGTCCGCCAGGGACCGGGTGAGCGGTTCCCCGCCCGCGCGGACGGTGCGCACGCCCGACGGCAGCGGCTCGCGCACGAGCGCGGCCAGGACGGACGGCGTCCCGTAGACCATCGTGACCTGGTCCCGCGCGGGCAGGGCGGGCAGCGCGAGCAGGTTCTCGGCCAGGATCACCGTCCCGCCGCCGAGCAGCGGGAGGAACAACTGGGTCACCGACGGGTCGAAACAGACGGACGTCGCGGCCAGCATCCCGCGGAGTTCGCCGGCCGAGTACACGGACGACTCCCACCGCAGCAGGGCCGTCACGTTGCGGTGCTCGACCACCACGCCCTTGGGCCGGCCGGTCGAGCCCGAGGTGTACATCACGTACGCGGCGTCCGTCGGCTCGCCGGACATGTCGAGGGCGGCGCGGTCGTCGGCGCCCGGGACCACCGTGTCGACGAGCAGCAGGTCGACGCCGGCGGCCCGGCGGACCTCCCCGCGGCGCTCGAGGACGGCCGACGAGGAGACCAGGTGGGAGATCCCGGCGTCCGAGGCGATGAACTCCAGGCGGCTCGCCGGGTGGACCGGATCCAGCGGCACGTAGGCCGCGCCGGCCTTCCAGACCCCCAGCAGCGCCGGGATCAGCCACTCGTCGCGGTCCAGGCAGACGCCCACCAGCGAACCCCGCCCGACGCCCAGGCGGCGCAGCTCGCGGGCCACAGCGGCGGCCCTGCGGTCGAGCTCCGAATACGTGGTCCGGACCGACTGCGCCACCACGGCGATGTCGTCCGGGGTCCGTCTCGCCTGTTCCTCGAAAGCCCGATGAACCGGGCCGGTTTCGGACATGCTCGCCGACGTCATTGTCGATCCCCCTCATGAACGTGCCACTGCACCGGAGCCACGCCTGTCGGGTTGGCGGTGCAAACGCCTTTTGAGCGCTGGTCGGTTGTCATTGCCGATGCTGCGTGCGGGCTGATGCCGTGTGCGGTCGGGCAGCCCGGGAAAGGTCAGCTCGAAGGCGTTTCGGGGCGGGCCTCCGGCGACGCGCCCACCGTACTTTGCCGTCTCCGGTGGGGTCCATAGCTGTGATCGACTTGTCAGCGTCGGCACCCCCTCGACCGGGAGGCCGCTGCGCGAACGCGTGGTGTCGACCCCGCACGCTTCGCAATGAGCGTGCGGGATCGACGAGTTGGCGCTGAATCAGCCGGCGAAACGCCAGATGTGGTCGTCGTAACCGTCGTAGACGCCGCCGTGCCACGAGCTGTCGTAGCAGGGGTAGACGGTCAGGGGCAGGTCGTTGGCGCGGTCGCTTCCGTCGCCGGCCCAGCCGGCGACGTCCAAGCAGAGGCCGTTCCGGTAGTTGACGATCTCGTAGCCCCCGTTGCCGACCACGTCGACGAGGTACCACTCCTGGTTGTCGTTCGCGGGGTCGGAGTTGCAGGTGTAGACGGACACCTGGGCCCCGGCCGGGGCGGCGCCGTAGTCGGGCAGGTCGAGGCAGTAGCCGCTCTTGGCGTTGGCGAACCGGTACAGGGGCCGCCCATCGACGGTGCGGGTCTGCTCCAGGTTCCACATCTGGTTGTCGTACACGCCGTAGCTGCAGTTGTACTGGCTGACCCGGGTGTCGAGCGGGTTCCAGCCGTAGCCCGGCAGGTCGGCGCACTTCCCCGTGGTGACGTTCTCGAGCGCAACGGTCTGCAGGTACGTGGCCGCGTGCGCGTTGGACGCGAAGGAGAGCGGGAGCAGCGCCGCGACACCGGCGGCGGCAAGAAAGCGGGCGGCTTTGGGCATCGGCATGAGGATTCCCCCATCGTGGGCGGTTTGGGCGGGAATTCCGTGCGTGTATCGCCTGGCTCCGACGGAGCTGCGATCGGGCACGAGGATAGGGGGGTCGAATGCGGCGCGAACCGTCGAGGATTCGATTACGGCCGAAAATGATTGCGCGACCGAAAGGCGCCGGTGATCCGGGTCGACAGAGGCGAGCGGCCCAGGCAGATCCTGACGGGGAATCAGGAGACGTCGTAGCCGGCGGCATCCGCCCCTGACGCCGGCCCGCGGACACGGGATACTTCCGATGATCATCGAACTGGTGGTCACCGGTGGGGCGAGGAGGGGGAGGCATGGCGGGGTTCGTCGAAGTGGATGTGGTCGAGGCACTGGCGCGTGGTGGGGCCGAGGCGCAGGACCGGGTCCTGGAGGAGCGGTCGGCGGAGGTGGCCGACGAGATGGCCAACGGGTTCGCCCGCCGGCATCCGGAGTTCGCGGCGAGGTCCGGATTCGCCCGCTGGCAGCTGGTGGCGCTCGCGGCCGGGACGGTCTGCGTCCTGGCGGTGGTGGTGGTCGCGCCCATGGTCGCGCTCCTGCTGCTGACGACACTGGCGACGGCCTACAGCCTGCTGCACGCGGTGGTCGCGGTGGCCGGGCTGCTGAGCGGCGGACGCCGCGGGACCCCGGAGGAACCGCCGCTCGCGGACGCGGACCTCCCGTTCTACACCGTGGTGGTGCCCGCCTACCGGGAGGCCGGGGTGATCGGCGCCCTGGTCCGGCACCTGGCCGCGCTGGACTACCCGCCGGACCGGCTGGAGGTGCTCGTCCTGGTGGAACGGCACGACCCCGACACGATCCGGGCGGTGCTCGCCACCGATCCGCCCGCCTTCGTCCGGATCGTGCGCCTGCCGCCCGGTCCTCCGCAGACGAAGCCCCGGGCCGTGAACCTGGGGCTGATGCTGGCCCGCGGCGAGCTTCTGGTGATCTTCGATGCCGAGGACCGGCCGAACCCCCTCCAACTGCGCCGCGTCGCCGCCCGGTTCGCCTCGGCCGACGACCGGCTGGCCTGCGTCCAGGCACAACTGCTCTTCCACAACGCCGAGGTGAACTGGCTGACCCGGCAGTTCGCCATGGAGTACGCCCTGCGCTTCCGGTTCTCGATGCCCGGGCTGGTGCGGCTCGGCATGCCGATCCCCCTCGGCGGCACCAGCAACCACTTCCGCACCGACACCCTCCGCACGCTCGGCGGCTGGGACGCCTGGAACGTCACCGAGGACGCCGACCTCGGCATGCGCTGCGCGGCGCTCGGCTACCGCACCGAGATGATCGAGACGGTGACCTGGGAAGAGGCCCTCGACGTGCCGGGGCCGTTCGTCCGCCAGCGCACCCGGTGGTTCAAGGGCTTCCTGATGACGGCGATCGTGCACACCCGCCGCCCACTCCGGACCCTGCGCCGGTTCCGCGCCTCGGGGCTGCTCGTGCTGCTCGGCGTGGTCGCGAGCGCCCCGGTGACCGCCCTGGTCCTGCCGGTGACGGCCGCCCTCACCGTGCTCGCCGTGTCGGGCCTGTTCCGGTCGTCGTTCGGTGCCGGGCTGCTGGCACCGGTGCTGGCCGCCCAGGGGGTGTCGATCGTCGCGCGGGTCGGCATCACCTTCGCGGCCGCCCGGCGGGCCGGCCTGAGCGGGTGGCCCGCGGTCTTCGCCCCGCTCTACTCGGTGCTGTGGTCGATCGCGGCCTGGCGGGCGGTCCACCAGCTGGCGTTCTCCCCGTTCAGCTGGGAGAAGACCCCGCACGTCGGCCAGGGGCACGCCGACGGCCGGCCGACCGGTGTCGCCGGCGAACCGGCCGACGGCGTCTCGTCGACGGCCTGACGGGTTCCGGGAACGCCCCGCTCGCCCGGTCGGCGCATTCGCCCCGCCGACCGGGCCCGCCGACCGGGCCGGCCAGGGCCGCCGTCGACGCGCCCACCCCGCACGGGTGCCCGCGTCCGGCCGTGCCGGTCCGCCTCCGGAGGGCACCGGCACCGTAGGGTCCGCTCCGAGGAGACGGGGCCGACCGGTCGCGCGGACCGGGGCGCCACGACGGCGCCGGGCCACGGCAGAGACGGGACGAAGGGAAACTCACGTGCGACAGCGCAGTCTGCGGGACCTCCAGGTGTCGGCCATCGGCCTCGGCTGCATGGGGATGTCCGCCTTCTACGGCACGGCCGACCAGGACGAGGCCACCGCGACCATCCGGCACGCCCTCGACCTCGGCATCACCTTCCTCGACACGGCACAGGTCTACGGACCGCTCACCAACGAGTCCCTGGTCGGCGAGGCCGTCCGGGGACACCGCGACGAGTACGTGATCGCCACGAAGTTCAACTACCGGATGGACGGCGCCGTACCGGGCGACATGTCGACCGTGGGACGCCAGGACGGCTCCGCCGAGCACGTCCGCGCATCCGTCCACGGTTCACTCGCGCGGCTCGGCACCGACCGCATCGACCTGTACTACCAGCACCGGGTCGACCCGAACGTGCCCATCGAGGAGACCGTCGGCGCCCTCGGCGAACTGGTCGCCGAGGGCAAGGTCCGCCACATCGGGCTGAGCGAGGCGAGCGCGGAGACCATCCGCCGCGCCCACGCCGTCCACCCGGTCACCGCCGTGCAGAGCGAGTACTCGCTCTGGACGCGGGACGTGGAGGCCGAGGTGCTCCCCGCCTGCCGGGAACTCGGCATCGGCTTCGTGCCGTACTCCCCGCTCGGCCGCGGCTTCCTCGCGGGCCGTTTCAGCTCCCCGGACGAGCTGGACCAGGACGACTTCCGCCGCACCAACCCGCGCTTCACCAGGGCCAATCTGGCAGCCAACCTCAAACTCGCGGAGAAGGTGAAGGAGATCGCCGCGGAGAAGGACGTCACCCCGGCCCAGCTGGCGATCGCCTGGGTCCTGGCCCGCGGCGAGGACCTCGTGCCGATCCCCGGCACCAAGCGCCGCGCCTACCTGGACCAGAACGCGGGCGCCGTCGACGTCGAGCTCACCGCGGACGACCTGGCCCGCATCGACGCCGAGCTGCCCGAGGTGGCGGGCGAACGCTACGACGAGGACGGCATGCGGGCGGTGAACCGCTGACCGACCGGTCCGACGACACGGCGTTGAGGAAGCGGCGCCCGACCGGTCCCGTCGGGACGCGCGGCCGTGACGGAACGATTACCGTACGGGTGCGAATCATG
The DNA here is from genome assembly GCF_042885395.1 of Kitasatospora sp. NPDC058063. NCBI lineage: Bacteria > Bacillati > Actinomycetota > Actinomycetes > Kitasatosporales > Streptomycetaceae > Kitasatospora > Kitasatospora sp. NPDC058063. The sequence goes on along the minus strand of NZ_JBHVSD010000019.1, from coordinate 137,039 downwards.
CCGGCGGCGACTAGGCTTGACATCAAGCCCAGTGGGTTCCCGGGATCATCTGCCCCCATCGTCTCCACTGCATTTTGCGTGCGCGCGACACGTCTTCACTGATTCTTAAAGCTCCCCAAGCAAGTAAAGCTCCCCAAGCAAGAGATTGTGACAGACGGGAGAGCCTCATGCTTATCGTTGTCATGACGTGCATGGCAGTTGCCCTGATAGGCCTCATGGTCCGCCTTTCGCGACCTGCCTATGCCGATCTGAAGTGCGGTGACGCACCCATGTACTTCGACGGCGGACTCGTCGTCACGTGGTCGGGGCCCGCCCCCAAAGAGGCACGGGTGAGGGTGGCGAACGGCGACATCTTCGAGCGGGTCGAGCAGGCCACCGGGCCGGGGATTCCGTCGGAATACCCCGAGAAGTACTTGAAGAACCTTCGCACGTCCGAGGTGTTCAACGCCTGCACCGCGTGGACTCCCGACGAGCTGGTGCGCTGGCAGGGACGCCATGGAATCGAGATGGAGCCCGAAGCCCTGAGCGTCTACGACAGCTACCTCAAGAACGGCAATACCATCTTCATGGCGCTGGTGGACCATCCGAGCGTCAGCGATCCGGGATCGTTCGTGGCCTGCAGCCTGGTGCTCCAGCGCGCCGTGATCGTCTACAACGGCGGGCGTCAGGACCTGTTCCTCCGCTCATATTTCCACAGCGCGCGGGAAGATTCGTCGGAGTTTGTCAACTTCGCACCTGGCGGCAGTGTTCACTACTCATTCAAAACCGATACCGCCTGGTTCCCCCTGGAGCTGACCCGTTTCATCTCCGAGCCGGCCTCGTACGTAGAGCTGGATATCGTCACCTCCGAGGGATTCGACGAGGGCCTTCTCCCGGCCCCGTTCTCGGCGCGAGAAAACGGCTATGTACTTCTGGGGGACATCAAGTACCAGGCGAGGCGGGCCTCCGCCGTCCTCAGCATCGGAGATCAACATCACGCCATCCCCGACTTCAAGCTGAAACTTGGCCGTTGAAATTCCACGCCTGCCCCGCCGAGGAATCGCGGGGCAGGCCTTCCGACGGCCGGCTGGGGGAACGACCAGTGCACCCTGCCGAGATCATATATCTGACCGGATTGGCGCTGGCAGTCATTGCCGTGACTTCGCTGACCTATTTCGTTCGGATAGCAACGGAGTCCATGGCGCCGACACTACTTGTCGACGACCGTCTCCTGGTCGTCCGGAGGCCGGTACTGACGCGGCACTGTCCCGCTCGCGGCCAAGTTGTCGTCTTCACCTCCGGTGCCGACGGGCGCAGGATGGTCAAGCGAGTCGCCGCCACAGGTGGGGACAGCGTTCTTGTCGGCGGCAGCGCCCGGGCAGACGGCTCGATCGACAACGGGACGCGGGTCGACGTACCCATGGACGGAATTTTCGTACTGGGAGACAACCGAAGGGTTTCACGCGACTCACGAGAATACGGGTGCATCAGTTCTCGGCAGGTAGAAGGACGGGCCGTTCTCGTCGTATGGCCGCCACGTCGATTGCGGGTAGTCCGATGACAGCCGAAGTTCGCCGTACGAGACCGTACGAGACCGTACGAAAAGGTACCCGGGAACGGACTCCACCGGGCGGGGTGCGGGTGCGCACGGCCCGGTGGAGTCCGGGCCGCTACCGCGTCAGCAGCTGCTCCAGGACGTCCGCCCCCTTGGACGCGCCGCCCGCCCCGCGCACGATCCGGCTCAGGGCCGCCGCCCGGGGGCGGCAGGACCGGACCTCCTGGACGGCGTCGCGCAGGCCCTGCACGGTCGGCTCGGCGAGCGTCCTGCCGACCCGCAGCTCCTCCGCCCGCCGGGCGATCGCCCGCTGTTCCGGGATCTGCGGCACCGCCACGAAGGGCACCCCGTGGTGGAGGGACTCCATCGCCGAGTTCATCCCGGCGTGGCTCAGGAACACCTCGGTGTGTCGCAGCACCGCCACCTGCGGCACGTGCGCGTGCACTTCGACGTTCGCCGGGATCGGGCCCAGCGACTCCTGGTCCAGCCCGCCCACCGCCATGACGACCTGCCAGTCGGTGTCCCCGAACGCCTCGACGCAGGTCCGGTAGAACTCGGGCCGGTCGTTGAAGACGGTTCCCAGCGATATCAGCAGCACCGGGGCCTGCGACCGGGGGCTCCACTCCTGAGCGGTCTGCCGGCTGCTCAGCGACGGCCCGACGAAGTGGAAGCGCTCGTCGAAGGTGTCCCCCGACATCTGGAACTCGCGGGGGATGAACACCAGGCTCGTCGGGGGCACATGGCCGAACATCAGGTTCGGGTCCTCGAGGAAGGTGTGGCCCTGCGCGAACTTCCCCATGTCCTGAATCGCGGCCACCAGCCGGGGGTCGGTGTGGTCGAAGTCGGCCGGCAGGTACACCTGCGCCGCCGAGAAGGACTCGTTCTCCGCGAAGGTCGGCACCAGGGAGATCTCCCGCACCCCGAGCAGGTTCGCCAGCATCCTCCCGGTGAAGGTCACCGAGTCGTAGCACACCGCGTCCGGCGGGTCCGCCGAGAAGTGCCCGGCCAGGACGGGGAAGGAGGCACGCGCGTCGTCGAGGTAGTACTCCAGCGTCACGGCGAGCTGTTCCGCCGTGAACTCGCCCCGCGCCGCCATGTCGGGCGGCAGCTGCGAGGGCAGGGTCACCGGCGACGCCCCGGCGGCGACGGCGGCGTCCATGGTGGCCGGTCCCGTGGCGTAGCTGACCCGGTGACCGCGCCGGACCAGCTCTTCGACCAGCGGCAGGGTCGGGTTCACATGCCCGGACGCGGGCGCGCTCACGAAGGCGAAGTGGGCCATCAGCTCTCCTCCAGGATGACCGGCAGAGTCTTGTGCCCGTTGGTGAAGAAGGAACCCAGCGGCTCGAGTTCGGACGACGGGACGGCCAGCCGCAGCCGGGGGAAGCGGGAGAACAGCGCGGACAGCGCCGTCGTCGCCTCCAGCTTCGCCAGGGGGCTGCCGAGGCAGTAGTGCACGCCGTGCCCGAAGGTGAGGTGGTCGGCCCGCGACGGCCGGGTGACGGAGAAGTCCTCCGCGTCGGCCCCGTGCTGCGCCGGGTCGCGGCCGGCCGCGCCGTAGGACAGCAGGATCGCCTCGCCCTTGCGGATCCGCACACCGTCCACGGAGATGTCCTCCACGGCGTACCGCAGCGGCAGGTTCGGCACCGGCGCCTGCCAGCGCAGGGTTTCGTCCACCACGTCCTCCCACGTGCTGGTCCCGGATCGGACCAGGGCGAGCTGGGACGGGCGCGTGGCCAGCGCGTGAACGGCGTGGTCGAGCAGGTTGACCGTCGTCTCGAAGCCGGCGGAGATGGTCAGCAGCAGGGTGTCCAGCAGTTCCCGCTCGGACAGCCGTGTGCCGTCCGCCTCCTGCGCGGCGATCAGGTCGGTGGTCATGTCGTCGCCGGGGTCGCGCCGTTTGGCGGCCACGAGTTCCTTGAGCAGCATGTACAGCTCGCCGGAGGCGGCCTGCACGCCCGCCGGGTCCGCGTCGAGGCTGAACACCGCGTCCACCAGCCGCCGCAGGTCCGCGCCCGTCTGCGTGCTCACCCCGAACAGTTCGGTGATGACCTGGATCGGCAGCGGGAACGCGAACCGTGCGCGCAGGTCGACCGTCTGCCCCGGCGGCACCGCGGCCAGGTCGGCGATCAGGCCGGCCGTGATCTCCTCGACGCGCGGGCGCATCGCTTCGATGCGGCGCGGGGTGAACGCCTTGGCCACCAGGCTGCGCAGCCTGGTGTGGTCGGCCCCGTAGGCGGTGAACATGTTCTGCATCGCGACCCACATGATCAGCGGCCAGTCCGGCGGGATGTCGCCGTCGCGCCACATCGGCCAGTGCCTGTTCGCGTCCTTGGAGACCCTCGGGTCGAGCAGCAGCTTCTTCGCCAGGTCGTGCCCGGTGACGGCCCAGGCCGACACGCCACCGGGCAGTTCGACGGGCGTGGCCGGGCCGCGCTCGCGCAAGGCGGCGGCCTCGCCGAAGATGTCGCCGCCGGAGGGGTCGATGACGTACGCGTCGGCGGGCGGGGCCTGCGCGCGCACCGGCTCGGTGAAGGTGGTGGTCGTACGGGGCGTGGGCGGCTCGGTGACCTCCAGCAGGGTCGCGGTGAACCGCGAGCCCATGCCGAGGCCGATCGACATGATGGTGTCGCCGGGCTCGAGGGTCTCGTCGTGCAGCAGGTGGTCGATGCCGAGCAGTTGGTCGCACGGCCCGACGTGGCCGAGCTCGCGCAGCATCGGCCAGGTGGTGCGGCCCAGGTCGATGCCGAGCGGCTCCAGCACGACGACCTCCAGTTGGGCCAGGCCCAGACCGGTGACGACGAACCTGGTGATGTCGGCGACGCGGACGCCGGCCTCCTTGGCGGCCTGCTCGACCGCGGTGACCAGTGCCCCGCTCATCAGCGTCAGATACGGGGCCAGGCCGGTGACCTCGATCGGCGTACGGTTGCGGTGGCCCTCGGGGTCCGGGATCGTCGGCGTGGCGAGGACCTCCATCTGGGTCGCGGAACTGTTGGCGGTCGCGACCAGCCGCGCCCGGCCGCCCTCGCGGTTGAGCACGGCCGCGACCGCACCGTCGGCCAGGAAGATCCCGATGGTGGGCTGCCAGCGTTCCCACCGCGGCGGCAGGAACCGGGCGGTGGCCGTGACCAGGGTCGCGGTCGCGGCCGGGTCGGCCACCAGGTGCGCGGCGGCGGACTGCAGCGCGGCCGAGCCGCCGTTGCTGGTCGCCTCGACCTCGTAGACGAGGGCGTGGCCGAGGCCGAGGACACGCTGCAGGTGGCAGGAGGACGCCATGTGGTCCTGGTGGTCCATCTGGGCGTAGGCGGCCATGGAGATGTCGGCGCCGCTGAGGCCGGACTCGCGCAGGGCGCCGATCGCCGCGTGCACGGCCATCGCGTGCTCGGTGACGTCGTCGGAGCGGGTGAACGACACGAAGTCCGACAGCGCGAGCAGCCGCCGCATGGTCTCGGTGTCCGGCACGGCCTGCGTCGCGGGCGTGCGGGGCGGCAGATATCGCCCCGTTCCGCCGATGTAGACGTTGTCCCAGATCATGCGTGGTCCTTTCCCCTGAGTGCGGACAACCCGGCTCCGTATCCGCTGAAGTCGAGGAGCCAGGTGCTGATGGCCAGCGCCGTGGCCGCGGAGTGCTCCTCCAGTACGGTGAAGTGGTCGCCCGGGACGGTGAGTACTTCCTGAACGGTGGTGGACAGCCGGGGCCACGAGCGCTTCCCGGTGCCCACCAGCAGCACCGGCGCGGTGACGGGCTCCGGGGCGCCGGCCAGATCGAGGTAGCGGCCCATGGCCACCAGCCGGTCGTCGTCGACCGGCTGGACCTGGTGGCCGGCGTCGAGCATGCCGGTGAGCACACCCGGCAGGTCGTCGGGGTAGCCGTCGATGAGCACCACGGCGCTGGGCCGGGCCCCCCGCCGTTCCAGTTCCCCGGCGGTCGCCAGCGCCAGCCACGCGCCCACCGAACGGCCGACCAGCACCGGCGCGGCGACGGTCGACGCGGCCTCGGCGAGTGCCTGGACCAGGACGTCGGCGTCCGCGGGCAGCGGGTCGCCGGCGAAGCCCGGCAGGGTGACCGCCGTGACGTCGCGGGCGGCCTCCAGCGCCGCGGCGAACCGCCCGTACTCCTCGATGCCGCCGGACGCCAGCGCGGACGGCAGGCAGACCAGCGACGGCTGGAGGAAGCCGGTCGCGAGGCCGAGCGCCTCGGCCTTGGGCGCGTCGGTGGCCGGGCTCAGCCGGGACGCCGTGGCCAGCAGGTCGAGGCCGTCCTGCGCGCGGCCGACGTCGACGGCCTTGCGCAGCAGGCGCTCCATCGGCCCGGCGACCCGGTTCTCCGGCGAGCACAGCTGCCCGTAGAGGTGGTTGACGAGCTGTTCGGGCGTCGGGAAGTCGAAGACGAGGGTCGCCGGGAGCCGGAGCCCGGTGGCCGCGTTGAGCCGGTTGCGCAGTTCGATGGCGGTCAGCGAGTCGACGCCGTGGTCGCGGAACAGCTGACGCGGGTCGTCGATCCCGCCGGGGGACATCCCGAGGATGCTCGCGCTGTGCGTGACGACCAGGTCGAGCAGCAGGGCGCGCTGCTCCGGCTCGGGCAGGGCTTCGAGCCCGGCCCGCAGGTCGCCGGGGCCGGCCGCCGGGGCCGGCGCGCGCCGCGGCCGGGCGAGTCCGCGCAGCAGCGCGGGCGGGGTGTCGATCGCCGCGAGGTCGAGGCGGACCGGCACCAGCACCGGGCGTCCGCCGGCCAGGGCGGTGTCGAACAGGTCGAGGGCCTGCTCGGTGGCCAGCGGCAGCATCCCGGTCCTCGCCAGCCGGCGGTGGCCGGCCCCGGTCAGGGTCCCGGTGATGCCGCTGGACTCGGCCCACTGGCCCCAGGCCAGGGAGGTGACCGGCAGACCGCGCGCATGCCGGTGCTCGGCGAGCGCGTCGAGGAACGCGTTCGCGGCGGCGTAGTTGGCCTGCCCAGGGGCGCCGAACACCCCGGACGCCGAGGAGAACAGCACGAACGCCCGCAGGTCCAGGTGCTCGGTGGCCTCGTGCAGGTGCCACCCGGCATCGGCCTTCGAGCGCAGCACCGTGTCGATCTGCTCCGGTGTCATCGATCCCACCACGGCGTCGTCGACGACCCCGGCCGCGTGCACGACGGCCCGCAGATCGGGGATCGAGGCGACGAGATCCCTCAGTGCCCCGCGGTCACCGGCATCGCAGGCGACCACGGTGAGGGCGGCGCCCAGCTCCTGCCGGAGCCCGGGCGGCTCGACGCCGCGGCGGCCGGCGAGCACCACGTGCGCGGCGCCGTGCCGCGCGACCAGGTGCCGGGCAACGAGGACGCCGAGGGTGCCGGTGCCGCCGGTGATCAGCACGGTGCCGTCCAGGGGCGCGCCGTCCAGGGGCCCGGCCGGCCCGGTCGGGGCGGTCGGGGCGGCCGGGGCGGCCGGGGCGGCCCTCACCAGCCTCGGCACGAGGGCGGTTCCGTCGCGCAACCGGATCTCGGGCTCGCCGTCGCTCACGGCGGCGCGCACCGCGGCGGGGAGCGCCCGTCGTGAGGCGGCCGTGCCGTCGTGCCGGACGGTCAGGATCCGCCCGGGGTTCTCGCTGTGCGCGCTGCGCAGGAAGCCGCGGGCGGCGGCCGAGGCCAGGTCGTCGCCGGTGAGGACCACGAGCCGGGCCGGCGTTTCGGTGGCCAGGAACTCCCGGACCCTGCCGAGCAGTTCCCGGGTCACCGCGTGGGCGGCCGCGACCGGTTCGCCCTCGCCGACGACCTCGTGGAGGACCGTCCCGGTGTCCGGGCCGTCCGGTGCCGCCATCGGGGTCCAGTCGACGGCGAACAGCGTGTTCGGCCGGCGCCCGGCCCCGTGACCCGCCGCTTCGACGGGCCGCAGGACGATCTCGTCGATGCTCACGACCGGCGTCCCGGCGGTGTCGGTGATCCGCACCGCGCAGGTGTCCGGCCCGGTCGGGTGCAGCACCACGCGGACCGTCGCGGCCGACCCGGTGACCGACACACCGGAGAACGAGAAGGGCAGCCGCGCCGGGCTGCCGCCGGCGCCGCCGTCCTCGGCCGCGAGGCCTGCGAGCAGGGTCAGCGGCTGGATGGCGGCGTCCAGGAGCGCCGGGTGGACGCGGTAACCGGTGAGCTGCGCGGGGTCCGCCGGGAAGCTCACCTCGGCGTGCAGGTCCTCGCCGTGCCGTCGGATGCCGGTGAGCCCCTGGAAGGTCGGCCCGTAGTCGTAGCCGGCGTCGGCGAGCCGGTCGTAGAGCGAGCCGATGTCGATCGGCACGGCCTCGCCCTCGTCCGCCCCGGGCACGGCCGTCCGGTCGGCCCGTGCCGCCCGGTCCGCCGGCGGACCGAGCACGCCGGTCGCGTGGCGGGTCCACTCGTCGGGCTCGGCGGAGGTGCGGGAGTGGACGGTGACAGGCCGGCGTCCGGCGTCGTCGGGCGCGCCGACGGTGACCTGCACGTGCACCCCGTCGCGCTCGGAGAGCACGAGCGGCGCCTCCAGGACCAGCTCGGACAGTACGGGGCTGGCCGTGTGCTCGCCGGCGTGGACGGCCATGTCCACGAACGCCATCGCGGGCAGCAGCGTCGAACCGAGCACGGTGTGCTCGGCCAGCCACGGGTGGGCGGACGCGGAGAGCTTCCCGGTCAGCACCACACCCTGCCCGTCGGGGAGCTTCACCAGGGACCGCAGCAGCGGGTGGTCGGGCGTGTCGAGGCCCTCCGACGGGGTGGTGGGGTGGAGCCAGTAGTGCTGGTGCTGGAAAGCGTACGAAGGCACGCGCACGTCCGAGGCCCCCGCCGTCGTGGTCGCTGTCGTGGTCGTGGTCGCGGGTGGCGTCCAGCGCACGGCGCCGTCCGTCCACAACCGCCCCAGCCCCGCGAACAACCTCTCCGGAGAATCACCACCACGCCGCATCAACCCGGTCCCCACCAGCAACGGATGCGGACCCACCTCCACGAACCCGGTCACGCCCTGGCCCGCCAGCCATTCCACGGCCTCGGCGAACCGGACCGGTTCCCGCACCTGACGCACCCAGTACCCGGGATCCCCCATCTCGGCCGGACGCCCGGTCACCGTGGAGACCACCGGAATCACCGGCTCACCGAACGACAGGCCCGCGACCACCTCACCGAGTTCCTCCAGCACCGGATCCATCCGCGCCGAATGGAACGCGTGACTCACCTCCAGCCGCCGCACCCGACGCCCACGGCCCTGCCACACCTCAGCGACCGCCTCGACCGCCGCCTCGTCCCCGGACACCACGACCGCGTCCGGCGCGTTGACCGCCGCCACCTCGGCCCCCGGCACCAGCGACCCCAGCACCTCCTCCGCCGACGCCTGGAGCGACACCATCGCCCCACCATCGGGCAACCCCTGCATCAACCGGCCCCGCGCACCCACCAGCACACACGCGCCCTCCAGACCCAGCACACCCGCCACATGGGCCGCCGCCACCTCACCGACCGAGTGCCCCACCACGAAGTCCGGCCGCACACCCAGCCACTCCACCAACCGGAACAGCGCCACCTCCAACGCGAACACCCCGGCCTGCGTGAACCGCGTCTCCCCCAGCACCCCTTCCGCGTCCTCGAACAGCACCTCCACCGACAGCCCCAGCAGGTCGCAGACCTCGTCCAAGGCCCCCGCGAACACCGGGAACTCCCGGTACAACTCCCGCCCCATCCCCGCCCACTGACCACCCTGACCGGAGAACACGAACGCCGACCTGCCGGAGTCGCGGGCCTCACCGGTCACCAGACCGGGATGCGCCTCCCCGCCCACCAGGGCCGCCAGTGCCCCCGGTCCGGTCACCACGGCCCGGTGGGCGAACCGGGTCCGCGCGGCGAGCGCGGCGGCGATCCCCTCCGCGTCGGGGGCCTTGGCCGCGTACGCCTGCAGCCTGCGGGCCTGGGCCCGGAGCGACTGCTCGGACTTGGCCGACAGCAGCCACGGCACCGGCACGACGGCCGCAGGGGCAGGCGCGGAAGCGGGATCGTGGTCAGCCGACTCCGGGGCCGGGGCCTCCAGGATCACGTGCGCGTTCGTACCGCTGATCCCGAACGCCGACACACCCGCACGACGAGGACGGTCCGCCTCCGGCCACGGCCGGGCCTCGGTCAGCAGGGAGACCTGACCCGCCGACCAGTCGACATGGGAACTCGGCTCGTCGACGTGCAGCGTCGGCGGCAGCTCACCGTGCCGCATCGCCATGATCATCTTGATCACACCCGCCACACCGGCGGCGGCCTGGGTGTGCCCGATGTTGGACTTCACCGACCCCAGCCACAACGGCTCGTCCCGGTCCCGGCCGTAGGTCGCCAGCAGCGCCTGGGCCTCAATGGGATCACCGAGGGTGGTGCCGGTGCCGTGCGCCTCCACCGCGTCCACCTCGGACGGCTCCAGCCCGGCATTGGCCAGGGCCTGACGAATCACCCGCTCCTGCGACGGACCGTTCGGCGCGGTCAACCCGTTCGACGCACCGTCCTGGTTCACTGCGCTCCCCGCGACGACCGCCAACACCTGGTGACCGTTGCGCCGGGCGTCCGACAGCCGCTCCAGCAGCACGACACCCGCGCCCTCACCCCAGGCCGTACCATCGGCCGCCTCGGCGAACGCCTTCACCCGGCCGTCGGCCGCGAGCCCCCGCTGACGCGAGAAGTCGATGAAGGCGGCGGGGGTCGCCATGATCGTGACACCGCCGGCCAGGGCCAGCGAGCACTCGCCCGAGCGCAGCGCCTGCGCCGCCAGATGGATCGCCACCAGCGAGGACGAGCAGGCCGTGTCCACCGACACCGCGGGACCCTCCAGCCCCAGCAGGTACGACACCCGTCCCGAGGTCACACTCGTCGCCGTGCCGGTGGCCACGTAGCCGTCCGCGTCCCGCGAGATCTGGTCCACTCCGCCCGCGTAGCCGGAGGCCCAGATGCCGGTGAACACACCCGTCTGACTGCCCCGCAACGACGTCGGATCGATCCCCGCATCCTCGAACGTCTCCCACACCGTCTCCAGCAGCACCCGCTGCTGCGGATCCATCGCCAACGCCTCACGCGGCGAGATCCCGAAGAACGCGGCATCGAAGCCACCCGCGTCCCCGAGGAAGCCACCCGACCTGGTGTACGACGTCCCCGGAGCACCGGCCGGATCGTAGAGACGACCCACGTCCCAGCCACGGTCCGACGGGAACTCACCCACTGCGTCCACGCCACCCGACACCAGGCCCCACAAGTCCTGGGCCGACCCGACCCCACCCGGGTACCGGGCCCCCAGCCCGACCACGACCACCGGATCACCCGATACGGGGATGCCTAGCGGCACGGGCGCGACCGTCCCGCGCTCCTTGCCGAGGACCACCTCCCGCAGGTATTCGGCCAGCCGGGCCAGGGTCGGGTGGTCGAAGACCATCGTCGCCGACAGCCGGGTCCCGACCGCCGCGGACAGCCGGTTGCGCAGTTCCACCGCGGTGAGCGAATCGAAGCCCAGGTCCTTGAAGGCCCGCTCGACACCGATCTCGTCGCTGCGGCCCAGCACGGCCGAGGCGTGGGTCCTGACCAGGTCGAGCAGGATCTCGCGTTGCCGGGACTCGGCGAGCGATCCCAGCTCGCCCGCCAGTCCGGTGGTCCGCACCGGTCTGCGGGCGTGTGCCAGCGCGCGCAGCACCGGCCGGTCGCCCAGTGCGGACACCTTGAGCCGGGCCGCGACCACCACCGGTTCCGCGGTGTCCAGGCCCCCGTCGAACAGCCCGAGTCCGTAGTCGGTCGCCATCGGCAGCAGGCCCGCGCGGGCGAGGCGTTCACCGTCGGCCTCGGACATCCGCCCGGTCAGCCCGCTGGCCTCGGCCCAGTGGCCCCAGGCCAGCGACACCCCCGGCAGGCCCTGGGCGCGCCGGTACGCGGCCAGGCCGTCGAGGTAGGCGTTCGCAGCGGCGTAGTTGGCCTGCCCGGGGCTGCCGAGCGTCCCGGCCGCCGAGGAGAAGAGGACGAACGCCGTCAGGTCCCGTCCCCGGGTGAGTTCGTGCAGGTTCCAGGCCGCCCGTGCCTTGGGCTCCCAGACCGCGGCGAGGCGCTCGGGGGTCAGGGACTCGACCACGGCGTCGTCCAGCACACCGGCGGCGTGCACGACCGCGGTCAGCGGGTGCGCGGCCGGGATCGCGTCCAGCACGGCCGCCAGCGCGTCCCGGTCGGCCACGTCGCAGGCCACCACGGTCACCTCCGCGCCCAGCCCGGCCAGCTCCTCGCGCAACGCCGCCCCGCCACCACTACGGCTGACCAGCACCACGTGCCGCACACCACGCTCGGCCACCAGATGCCGGGCCACACGGCCCCCCAGCGTCCCCGTACCACCGGTGATCAGCACCGTACCCGCCGCATCGAGATCCGCGGGAACAGTGAGGACGATCTTCCCGATGTGAGCGGCCCGGCTCATGAACCGGAAGGCGTCCCGCGCGCGGCGGACGTCCCAGGTGGTGAGTGGTGGCAGACGCAGCTCGCCCGCGCCGAGCAGCCGGACGGCCTCGGCCAGGATCTCCCCCAGCCGTTCCGGTCCCGCGTCGGCCAGGTCGAAGGCCAGCACGCCGGGCCGGATGTCGGCCTTGCCCATCTCCACGAACCGCCCGCCGGGCGCGAGCAGCCCCAGGGAGGCGTCCAGGAACTCACCGGACAGCGAGTTCAGCACCACGTCGAAGGGTCCGAACCGGTCGGCGAACTCCAGGGTCCGGGACGACGCGATGTGGTCGTCGTCCAGCCCCAGGGCGCGCAGCGCGTCCCACTTGCCCGGGCCGGCGGTCGCGTGGACGTCCGCGCCCCAGAGCCGCGCGAGCTGGACCGCCGCCATCCCGACGCCGCCGGCCCCGGCGTGGATCAGCACCCGGTCACCGGCCTTCAGCCCGCCCAGGTCGCGCAGGCCGTACCACGCGGTCATGAACGCGATCGGCACAGTGGCGGCCTGGGTGAACGTCCACTCGTCGGGGATGCGCACCAGCACCCTGTGGTCGGCGACGGCGACCCGGCCGAACGCGCCGGGCAGCAGCCCGGCGACCCGGTCACCCGGCCGCAGCCCGGTGACCTCGGCGCCGACCTCGGTGACGACACCCGCGCCCTCGCTGCCGAGCAGCGCCTCGCCCGGGTAGACGCCGAGGGCGATCAGCACGTCCCGGAGGTTCAGGCCGGCCGCCCGCACGGCGACGCGCACCTCCCGGGGCCCGGGCGGGGCCTGCTCGTACGGCAGGAAGACGAGGTCGTCCAGGCTGCCCGTGCCCGTCTGCGTCAGCCGTCCGTCGAACGCCTCCGGCGCGGAGCGCACGAGCCGGGGCACGTAGACGGCCCCCCGGCGCACCGCCACCTGGTCCTCGTCGCCGACCGACAGGCCCTCGGGCAGCTCGTCGGCGTCCACGAGCAGGAACCGGCCGGGGTGCTCGGACTGCGCGGACCGGACCAGACCCCAGACGGCCGAGGCTTCCGGGTCGCTCACCCCGTCACCGGGAACGACGGCGACCGCGCCCCGCGTGCGCACCACGAGCCGTTCGCCGGGCCCGGCCAGGAAGTCCTGGACGGCCGTCAGCGCCTCGGCGACCGAGCCGGGCGAGACGACGGCGTCGCCGAGCGCGCCCTCGCCGGGGGTCAGCGGAATCCAGTCGAGGGCGTACAGCGGGCCGCGTTCGGCCATCGGACGGGTGGTCAGCGCCTCGATGGTCGCCACGGGCTCCCCGGACCGGTCCGCCAGGTGGACGGCGTACGTACCGGGGCGCACCACCGTCAGCCGTACGCGCGCGGAGGTCACGCCGGTGCGGTGGACCGCGATCCCGCCCAGCGAGAACGGCAGCCGCACCTCGCCTTCCGTGCCGGACAGCAGCGCCAGCGGTTGCAGGGCGGCGTCCAGCAGGGCCGGATGGACGGAGAACCGGGCCGCGTCCGGCACGGTGACCTCGGCGAACACCTCCTCGCCGCGGCGCCACACCGCCTGCACGGCCTGGAAGGCCGGCCCGTACTCGTAGCCCGCCGCGGCGAGCGTGTCGTAGAGCCCGGTGACCGGTTCCGCGCCGGCCGGCGGCCACTGCGTCAGCTCCTGCCCGGCCACGGGCTGCCCGACCACAAGCTGCCCGCTCACCGTGCCGGTGGCGTGCCGCACCCAACCGTCCGTACGGGACCGGACGTCGACCGTGCGGCGGCCGGTCCCGTCCGGCTCGCCCACGACGACCTGCACGTCCACCGCGCCGTCCGCGGGCAACGTCAGCGGCGCCTCCAGGACCAGTTCCTCCACTGCCGTCCCGGCCGCGTGCACCACCAGTTCCACGAACGCCGTCGCGGGCAGCAGCACCGTCCCCAGTACGGAGTGGTCCGCGAGCCAGGGGTGGGTGGCCAGGGAGAGCCGACCCGTCAGGACCCGCTGCTCGCCCACCTCGACAGCGGCGCCGAGCAGCGGGTGGTCCACCGGGTCGAGCCCGGCCGCGGACACGTCTCCCGCGCCTCCGGCGAGCCAGAACCTCGTCCGCTGGAAGGGGTAGGTGGGCAGCGCCACCGGCTCCCCTCCGGGGAACGGCCACCGCACCGGCACACCCGCGACGAACAGCCGCGCCGCGGCGGCCAGGAACTCGGCCGGGGTGCCGTGGTCGCGGCGCAGTGTCCCGGTCACCACACCCGCCTCGTGCTCCTCCAGCGCGGGCGTGAGCACCGGGTGCGGGCTGATCTCGACGAAGACGGGGTCGCTGCCCGAGGCGAGCAGCAGCCGGGTGGTCCGGTCGAACAGCACGGGTTCACGGAGGTTGCGGTACCAGTAATCGGCGTCGAGGGCCGAGGTGTCGATCTCCTCGCCGGTGACCGTGGAGTAGAACGGGATCGTCGCCGAGTGGGGCGTGATGCCGGCCAGTTCGGTGAGCAGTTGCTCGCGGATCGCCTCGACCTGGGCCGAGTGCGCGGCGTAGTTGACGGGCAGGCGCCGGGCGCGGATGTTGTCGGCCTCGCAGGCCGCCAGCAGTTCCTCCAGCGCGTCCAGATCGCCCGAGACGACGACCGAACCGGGGGCGTTGACCACCGCGACGGTGATCCGGTCGTCCCAGCGGGCCACGAACTCGACGGCCCGCTCATGCCCCAGGCCGACCGACACCATGCCGCCGTGTCCGGCCAGGGCGACCAGGGCCTTGCTGCGCAGGGCGACCACCTTCGCGGCGTCCTCCAGGGACAACGCCCCGGCCACGTACGCGGCGGCGATCTCGCCCTGCGAATGCCCGACGACGGCATCGGGCTCGACCCCGTGTGCACGCCACAGCGCGGCCAGGGACACCATCACCGCGAACAGCGCGGGCTGCACGACGTCGACCCGCTCCAGCGAACCACCGCCGGTCAGCACCTCCACCAACGACCAGTCCGTGTACGGCGTCAACGCCGCGTCACACGCGTCGATCGCCTCCCGGAAAACCGGCTCCGAGCGGTACAACTCCCCACCCATACCGGCCCACTGCGCCCCCTGACCCGGGAACACGAACACCGAACGACCCAGCGGACGGGCGATCCCGGTCACCAGACCCGGCGCCGTACCTCCCTCGGCCAGGGCCTCCAGTGCTTCCGCACCGCTCAGCACCGCGCGGTGCTCGAACCCGGCGCGGGCGGCCAGAGCGCCCCCGACCGCCGCCGCACTCACCTCGGGATGCGCAGCGATGAACGCGCCCAGCCGGCGCGCCTGCTCCCGCAGCGCCGCTTCCGACTTCCCCGACAGCACCCAGGGCACGACCCCGCCCGTGGACTCCGCCGGAACCCCGGCCGGCTCCTCGGCAGCCGCCTCGATGACGACGTGCGCGTTGGTGCCGCTGATGCCGAACGCCGAGATGCCCGCGCGAGGCAGGTGGCCACGGTCGGGCCAGGGCCGGGCCTCGGTGAGCAGCCGGATGTTGCCGGACTCCCAGTCGACGTGCGAGGTCGGCTCGTCGACGTGCAGCGTCGGCGGCAGTTGCCCGTGCCGCATCGCCATCACCATCTTGATCACGCCCGCCACACCGGCGGCGGCCTGGGTGTGGCCGATGTTGGACTTCACCGAGCCCAGCCACAGCGGCTCGTCCCGGTCCTGACCGTAGGTCGCCAGCAGCGCCTGCGCCTCGATGGGGTCACCGAGCGTGGTGCCGGTGCCGTGCGCCTCCACCGCGTCCACGTCCGCCGTCGAGAGCCCCGCGTTCGCCAGGGCCTGACGGATCACCCGCTCCTGCGACGGACCGTTCGGCGCCCCGAGGCCGTTGGAGGTGCCGTCCTGGTTGACCGCCGAACCCCGCACCACCGCCAGCACCCGGTGCCCGTTGCGGCGGGCGTCGGACAGGCGTTCCAACAGCAGCAGGCCCGCGCCCTCGGCCCAGGCCGTCCCGTCGGCCGCCTCGGCGAACGCCTTCACCCGGCCGTCGGGAGCCAGGCCGCGCTGGCGCGAGAACTCCGTGAACCCCAGCGGGGTCGCCATCACGGTCACCCCGCCGGCCAGGGCCAGCGAGCACTCCCCCGAGCGCAGTGCCTGCGCGGCCAGGTGCAGGGCCACCAACGAGGACGAGCAAGCCGTGTCCAGCGAGACCGCCGCGCCCTCCAGCCCCAGCAGGTAGGCGATCCGGCCGGAGGTCACGCTGGTCGCGGCGCCCGTGCCGAGGTAACCCTCGGCGTCGGCGGGCGCCTGGTCGCCGTAGCCGGAGGACCAGATGCCGGTGAACACGCCCGTCCGGCTGCCCCGCAACGACGTCGGATCGATCCCCGCATGCTCGAACGTCTCCCACGCGGTCTCCAGTAGCACCCGCTGCTGCGGATCCATCGCCAACGCCTCGCGCGGCGAGATCCCGAAGAAATCCGCGTCGAACCCCGCCGCGTCCGCGAGGAAACCACCCGACCGCGTGTACGACGTCCCGGGATGATCCGCGTCCGGATGGAACAACCCCTCGACGTCCCACCCACGATCCGACGGGAACGCCCCGATCGCATCCACCCCGCCCGACACCAGACTCCAGAGCTCCTCCGGCGACTCCACCCCACCCGGATACCGGGCCCCCATGCCCACGATCACCACCGGATCGTCCGACACCGACACCGCGGGCACCACCGGTGCCGCCGACGCCACACCCCCGTCGAGGATCTGGCTCAGCAGGTGCTCCGCGAGCTGCCGCGGGGTGGGATGGTCGAAGATGACGGTGGCGGTCAGGCGCAGGCCGGTGGCGGTGTTGAGCCGGTTGCGCAGTTCGACGGCGGTCAGGGAGTCGAAGCCGAGGTCCTTGAACGGCTGCCGGTCCCATGCGGCCCCCGGTTCGCTGTGCCCGAGCACGGCGGCGGTGTCGGCGGTGACCAGGTCGAGTGCGGCTCGCAGCCGTTCGGCCTCCGGCAGCGCCCGCAGGCGGTCGGCGATCGCGCCGTGCCGCGCCGGGCGCCGGGCCGCCTTGCGGGAGACGAGGCCCTTGAGGGCCGCCGGGGCCGCCGGGGCGCCCGCCAGCACGGACAGGTCGAGGCGGGCCGGCACCAGCGCGGCCCGGTCCGTGGCCAGGGCCGCGTCGAACAGCGTCAGGGCGTGGTCGGTGGCCAGCGGTACGACCCCGGCTCGCGTCAGCCGGTCCTGGTCGGCCTCGGTCAGGTTCCCGGTCATGCCGCTGGCTTCGGCCCAGAAGCCCCAGGCCAGCGAGGTCGCCGGAAGTCCGAGGGCGCGCCGGTGCACGGCGAGGGCGTCGAGGAAGGTGTTGGCCGCGGCGTAGTTGGCCTGGCCGGGGCTGCCGAGCGTGCCGGCGGCCGAGGAGAAGAGGACGAAGGCGGTGAGGTCCAGTCCCCGGGTGAGTTCGTGCAGGTTCCACGCCGCCCGGGCCTTGGGCTCCCAGACGGCGGCGAGACGCTCGGGCGTGAGGGATTCGACGACGCCGTCGTCGAGCACACCGGCCGCGTGGACGACGGCCGTCAGCGGACGCTCGGCCGGGATCGAGTCCAGCAGGGCCGCCAGCGCGTCCCGGTCCGCCACGTCACAGGCGGCCACGGTCACCTCCGCGCCCAGCCCCTCCAACTCCTCACGCAGTGCCGCTCCGCCACCGCTGCGGCTGACCAGCACCAGATGCCGCACACCCCGCTCGGCCACCAGATGCCGGGCCACATGACCGCCCAGCGTCCCCGTACCACCCGTGATCAACACCGTGCCCTCGGGATCGACCGGCTGGGGAACCGAGAGAACGATCTTCCCCACATGAGCGGCCCGACTCATGAACCGGAACACGTCGACCGCGTCCCGGACCCCGCGCACGTCCACCGGCAGGGGTGCGAACCCGCCGTCCGCGAAGGCCCGTACGACGGCCTCCAGGATCTCGCCGAGCCGTTCCGGCCCCGCGTCGGCGATGTCGAACGCCCGGTAGACGATGCCGGGGTGGTCGGCCGCGTCGCGGATGTCGGTCTTGCCCATCTCCACGAACCGCCCGCCGGGCCCGAGCAGCCGCAGGGAGGCATCGACGAACTCGCCGGACAGCGAGTCCAGGACCACGTCCATGGGCGGGAACTTCCGCTCGAACTCCAGGGTGCGCGACGAGGCGATGTGGTCCTCGTCCAGTCCCAGGGCGCGCAGGGTGTGCCATTTGGCCGGGCCGGCGGTGGCGAACACCTCCGCCCCGAGCCGCCGGGCCAGTTGGATCGCCGCCATGCCGACGCCGCCGGTGCCGGCGTGGATCAGGACCCGGTCGCCGGTCTTCAGCCCGCCCAGGTCGCGCAGGCCGTACCACGCGGTCAGGAACACCACGGGCACCGACGCGGCCCTGGCGAACGACCAGTCGTCGGGCATCCGGACCAGCAGCCGCTGGTCGGCGACGGCGACCGGGCCGAAGGCGCCGGGGACCAGGCCCATGACGCGGTCGCCGGGCCGGAACCGGCTGTCCGGGCCGGTTTCGAGGACGACGCCCGCGCCTTCGCCGCCCATCAGGGCCTCGCCGGGGTAGACGCCGAGGGCGATCAGCACGTCCCGGAAGTTGAGTCCGGCCGCCCGCACGGCGATCCGGACCTGCCCGGGCCCCAGCGGCTCCATGAGCTCCGGGCGGGGCACCAGCGCCAGGTCGTCGATGCTGCCGGTGCCCGTGTCCTCCAGCCGCCAGGTCCCGTCCGGCGGGGTGAGGCTCGCGCCGACGCGGACCAGGCGGGGGACGCGCAGCGCCCCTTGGCGTACCGCCAGTTCCGGCTCGTCCGTGCCGGCGATCAGCGCCGGGTCCCAGGTCGGGTCGGCGTCGACCAGGACGAACCGGCCGGGGTGCTCGGCCCGCGCGCCGCGGACCAGGCCCCAGACCATCGAGTGGTGGAGGCCGACCACGTCACCGGGCGCGGCGGCGACGGCGTTGCGGGTGACGACGGCCAGCCGCGTCCGCTCGCCCGCCAAGTGGTCCCGGATCACGGCGAGTACGCTCCGCGCGCTCTCGTACGCCGCCTCGACGGTGTCCGCCTCGGGCTCCGGCCCGGGCACCTCGTGGACGACCAGGTCCGCGAGGTCGCCGCCCGTCGATGCCGGTTCGAAGGGGACCCAGTCGAGTGCGTACAGGCTGTCCGGGACGGCGGTGGCGTCCCGGACGGTCAGCGACCTGATGACCGCGACCGGGGTGCCGTCCGGATCGGCCACGGCCACGGTGTACGTGTCCGGCCCGGTGGCGGACAGGCGTACGCGCAGCGTCCGGCTGCCCGCGGGCCGTATCGCCACTCCGGTGAACGCGAACGGCAGGCCGGTGCGGTCGGTGAGGAACGCCATGGGATGCAGTGCGGCGTCGAGCAGCGCGGGGTGCAGGGCGAACGGTTCCTCGGCGGGAAGCTCCACCTCGGCGTGGACGGTGTCGCCGGCCCGCCAGGCCGCCGTGACGCCCTGGAACGCCGGCCCGTACTCGTAGCCGAGCACGGACAGCGAGTCGTAGAGCCCGTCGACGTCGAGGGACTCACCGGCCGGCGGCCAGTCCCAGGCGCTCAGCACCGGCTCCTCGCCCAGCGTCCCGGTGGCGTGCCGCACCCACTCGTCGCCGTCACGCGAGTACACCGTGAGCGGGTTGCGGCCGTCGTCCTCGGGGCCCACGACGACCTGGAGGTGCACCGGGGTGTCGTCGAGGACGAGCGGCGTTTCGAGCACCAGTTCCTCGACCGCGTGGCCGAGCCGGCCGGCCGCGTAGGCCGCCATTTCCGCGAACGCGGTACCGGGCAGGAGGACCGAGCCCCGCACGGCGTGGTCGGCCAGCCACGGGTGGGTGGCGAGCGAGATCCGTCCGCTGAGCACCGCGCCGTCGGGCAGTTCCACGAACGTGCTGAGCAGGGGGTGGTCGCCCGACGCCGTCGGGACGGGCCGCAGCCAGTACGGCCGGCGCTGGAAGGCGTACGTCGGCAGGCTGACGGGCTCGGTGTCGTCCGGGAACCGCCAGTCGACCGGGACACCATGGACGTGCAGGCGGCCGAGCGAGGTGAGGAAGTCGTCCTGGTCGCGCCGGAGCGTGCCGGTGACGAGGAGGTCGGAGCCGTGGTGGTGACCGGTCTCCTCGACGGCGGAGACCAGGACCGGGTGCGGGCTGGCCTCGACGAAGACGGTGTGGCCGTGGTCGAGCAGCGCACGGGTGGTCCGGTCGAACAGCACGGGTTCGCGGAGGTTGCGGTACCAGTAGTCGGCGTCGAGGGCGGAGGTGTCGATCTCCTCGCCGGTCACCGTCGAGTAGAACGGGATCACCGCCGGGCGCGGTCTGATGCCGGCGAGGTCGGTGAGCAGCTGCTCGCGGATCGCCTCGACCTGCGCGGAGTGGGCGGCGTAGTCGACGGGCAGGCGGCGGGCGCGGATGCCGTCGGCCTCGCAGGCCGCCAGCAGTTCGGTCAGCGCGTCCAGATCACCCGATACCACCACGCTGTCCGCCGAGTTGACCACCGCCACGGTCAGCCGGCCGTCCCAGCGGGCCACGAACCCGGCGGCCCGCTCATGCCCGAGGCCGACCGACACCATGCCGCCCTGGCCGGCCAACACCGCCAGCGCCTTGCTGCGTAACGCCACCACCTTGGCGGCGTCCTCCAACGACAACGCCCCGGCCACGTACGCCGCCGCGATCTCCCCCTGCGAATGCCCGACAACGGCATCCGGTTCCACACCATGGGAACGCCACAGTGCCGCCAGGGACACCATCACCGCGAACAGGGCGGGCTGCACGACGTCCACCCGGTCGAGCGGCGCGCCGTCCAGGACATCGGCCAGGGACCAGTCGGTGTACGGGGCCAGGGCCTGGGCGCACTCGTCCATGGCCGCCCGGAAGACGGGGTACGCGGCGTACAACTCCCCGCCCATACCCACCCACTGGGCACCCTGCCCCGGAAACACGAACACCGACCGACCCACCGGGCGAGCGGTCCCGGTGACCAGACCCGGCACCGACCGGCCCTCCGCCAGGGCCTCCAACGCCTCCGCACCGCTCAGCACCGCACGGTGATCGAAACGCGACCGCCCCGCCAACGCCCGACCCACGGCAACGGCGCCGACTCCGGGATGCCCGGCCAGGAACGCCTCCAGCCGGCGCGCCTGCTCCCGCAACGCCACATCCGACTTCCCCGACAGCACCCACGGCACCACCCCGCCCGCAGACCCCGTCGGAACCCCGACCGGCTCTTCGGCAGCCGCCTCGATCACCACATGCGCGTTGGTGCCGCTGATACCGAACGCCGACACGCCGGCACGGCGCGGACGCCCCGTCTCCGGCCACGGCCGGGCCTCGGTGAGCAGTGAGACCTGGCCCGCCGACCAGTCGACGTGGGAGGTCGGCGCGTCCACGTGGAGGGTCCGCGGCAGTTGCCCGTGCCGCATCGCCATCACCATCTTGATCACACCCGCCACGCCGGCGGCGGCTTGCGTGTGCCCGATGTTCGACTTCACCGACCCCAGCCACAACGGCTCGTCCCGCCCCTGACCGTAGGTCGCCAGGAGTGCCTGCGCCTCGATGGGATCGCCCAGGGTGGTCCCGGTGCCGTGGGCCTCGGCCGCGTCCACGTCCGCCGTCGACAGTCCGGCATTCGCCAGCGCCTGCCGGATGACGCGTTCCTGGGACGGACCGTTCGGCGCCGCGAGCCCGTTCGACGCGCCGTCCTGGTTCACCGCCGAGCCCCGGACGACCGCCAGCACCCGGTGACCGTTGCGGCGGGCGTCCGACAGGCGTTCCAGCAGCACCAGGCCGGCGCCCTCGCCCCAGGCCGTACCGTCGGCCGCCTCGGCGAACGCCTTCACCCGACCGTCGACCGCAAGCCCCCGCTGCCGCGAGAATTCGACGAACCCCGCCGGCGTCGCCATCACCGTCACACCACCGGCCAACGCCAGTGAGCACTCCCCCGCCCGCAGCGCCTGCGCCGCCAGATGGATCGCCACCAGCGACGACGAGCACGCCGTGTCCACCGACACCGCCGGACCCTCCAGCCCCAGCAGGTACGACACCCGCCCGGACGTGGCGCTGGTGGCTGTTCCGGTGGCGAGAAAACCTTCGAGGTCCGGCGGCGGCTGGTTGCCGTAGCCGGAGGACCACAGGCCGGTGAACACCGCTGTCCGGCTGCCGCCGAGTGCGGTCGGGTCGATGCCGGCGTACTCGAAGGTCTCCCAGGCGGTCTCCAGCAGCACCCGCTGCTGCGGGTCCATCGCCAGTGCCTCGCGCGGCGAGATCCCGAAGAACCCGGCGTCGAAGCCGGCGCCGTCGGCGAGGAAGCCGCCCGATCGGCTGTAGGTCGTGCCCGGCCGGTCCGGGTCGGGGTCGTAGACGACGTCCCATCCACGGTCCGGCGGGAATTCGGTGATCGCGTCGGCACCGTCCGAGACGAGCCGCCACAGGTCGTCCGGGGACTCCACTCCGCCCGGGTAGCGGCAGCCCATGCCGATGATCGCGATCGGCTCGCGCGCGGCCTCCTCCATGTCGGCGAGGCGCCTACTGAGCACTCCCAGGTCGGCCGTGGCGCGCTTGAGGTACGTGCGGAGCTTCTCTTCGTCGGACATCGCTACTCCTCACCGTTGCGGGACTCGCCCGAGCGGATGACCTCGGTCCTGCGGTGCGCATCGTCCAAGAGGCTGAACAGTTCGTCGTCGCTGGCCTCGTCGACACCGGCCGCGGAGCCGGTACGTCTGGCGGTCCAGGCCGCGAGAAGTGCTTCGAGGCGGGCCGCGACGGTCTCGTAGTCGGCGTCGGCGGCTGCCGCGTTC
Organism: Kitasatospora sp. NPDC058063; assembly: GCF_042885395.1. Taxonomy (NCBI): domain Bacteria; kingdom Bacillati; phylum Actinomycetota; class Actinomycetes; order Kitasatosporales; family Streptomycetaceae; genus Kitasatospora; species Kitasatospora sp. NPDC058063. The sequence goes on along the minus strand of NZ_JBHVSD010000019.1, from coordinate 114,368 downwards.
AGCGTCGACTTGAGCCGGTCGAGTTCGGCGAGCAGGGGGTCGGGTTCGGTGCCGCGCAGCCGCGTGTGCACGAAGGCGGCGAGGCGGGCCGGTGTCGGGTGGTCGAAGACGAGCGTGGCGGGCAGGCGCAGGCCGGTGTCCGCGTCGAGCTGGTTGCGCAGTTCCACGGCGGTGAGCGAGTCGAACCCGATGTCGGTGAACGCCTGGTCGGGGTTGACCGCCTCCGGTGACGAGTGCCCCAGGACGAGGGCGACCTGGCCCACGACGAGTCGCAGCACGTCGGCCTGCGTCCACACGCGGTCGGCGGCCTGCCTGCGCCGGGGCCGTACCAGCTCCCGCAGCAGGGCGGGCGGGTCGCCGGCGCGGCGCAGCGCCGGCAGGTCGAACCTGACGGGGACGAGGGCGGGGGTGCCCGCGGTCAGCGCGGCGTCGAACAGGGCCAGCGCGTCCGGCGTCGGCAGCGGCCGTACGCCGGCCCTGGCCAGGCGGTGCCGGTCAGTGGCGGTCAGACCTCCGGTCATGCCGCTGGCCTCCGCCCAGTAGCCCCAGGCGAGCGACACGGCCGGCTGTCGCTGGGCGTGCCGGTGTGCGGCGAGGCCGTCGAGGTACGCGTTCGCCGCCGCGTAGTTCGCCTGGCCCGCGCCGCCCAGCACACCGGCCGCCGACGAGAACAGCACGAACGCCTCCAGGTCCGAGGTCAGTTCGTGGAGGTGCCGCGCCGCGAGGGCCTTCGGCTCCCACACGCGTGCGAACTGCCGCGGGGTGAGGGATTCCACGACGGTGTCGGCCAGCGTGCCCGCGGCGTGGATCACCGAGGTGACCGGGTGTTCGGCGAGCAGCCGCGCCACCGCCTCGCGGTCGGACACGTCGCACGCCACGATGTCGGCGGTCGCGCCCAGCGCGGCCAGGTCGGCGGTCAGCGCGGCCGCGCCGGGGGCGTCCGGGCCGCGCCGGCCGACCAGCAGCAGGTGCCGCACGCCGTGCCGTACGGCGAGGTGGCGGGCGATCGTGCCGCCCAGGGTGCCGGTGCCGCCGGTGACGAGCACCGTGCCCTCGGGGCTGAGCGGCGAGGGCAGCGGTTCGGTCCGCGCCCGTTCGAGGCGGGGGACGTGAACGGCGCCGGCGCGGATCGCGAGCTGGGGTTCGTCCCCGGCCAGCCGGACCTCGTCGCCGTCGTGACCGTCGACCAGCACGAACCGGCCGGGGTGCTCGGTGGCGGCCGACCGGACCAGGCCCCAGACGGCGGTGGCCTGCGGGTCGACGTCCTCGCCCGGCCGAACCGGCACGGCGTTGCGTGTGGCGACCACCATGCGCGGGGTGTCCGTGGTGAGGAAGTCCTGGATCACCCGCAGCGTCTCGACGGGCGAGGTGGCGTGGTGGACCGGGATGTCCGGTTCGGTGGTCGCCGTTTCCAGGACCGGCCACGCCACCTGGTACGGCACCTCCTGCGTGGTGGCCCCGGCCGGCCGGCGCAGGGTCAACGAAGCGATCTCGGCGACCGGCGCGCCCGACTGGTCGGCGAGGCCGATCGCGCAGGTGTCCTGGCCGGTCATGGTCAGCCGGACCCTGGCGTGCTCGGCGCCGCGCCACCAGGAGATCCCGGCGAAGGAGAACGGCATCTTCGCCCGGTCGTCGGCGACTGTCACGATCTGGATCGCGGCGTCGAGCAGGGCGGGGTGCAGGGCGAACCGGGTGTCGCCGGAGGGTACGGCCACCTCCGCATAGAGGGTGTCGCCGTCGCGCCAGGCCGCTCGCAGGCCTTGGAAGGCCGTGCCGTAGGCGAATCCGGCGTCGGCCAGGTTGTCGTAGAAGGCGTCGAGGTCGACGGCTTCGGCGTGCGGCGGCCACTGCCGTGCCCAGGGCTCCGGTGGTGCGGCGGGTACGGCGGGTACGGCGGGTACGGCGCCCAGGGTGCCGGTGGCGTGCCGTACCCACTCGCCGTCCGCGCGCGAGTGGATCGAGACGCTGCGCCGGCCCGCCCGGTCGGGGCCGACGGTCACGGACACCTGCACGCCGTCCGCGACCACCAGCGGTGTCTCCAGCGTCAGGTCCTCGACCGCCGGGCGGCCGACGTGTTCGCCGGCCCGGAGCGCCAGGTCCACGAACGCGGCGGCGGGCAGCAGGGGCGAGCCGGAGATGACGTGTTCGGTGAGCCACGGCTGCGCGGCGGTGGCGAGGTGTCCCGTCAGCACCACGCCGTTGTCGTCGGGGAGTTCCATGGCGTCCCGCAGCAGCGGGTGGTCGATCCGGCCGTCACCGGTCGGTGCCGGGGTGGTGGGGTGGAGCCAGTAGTGCTGGTGCTGGAAGGCGTACGAAGGCACCCGCACGTCCGAGGTCCCCGCCGTCCCCGCCGTCGCCGGAGGCGTCCAGCGCACGGCGCCGTCCGCCCACAACCGCCCCAGCCCCGCGAACAACCGCTCCGGAGAATCACCACCACGCCGCATCAACCCGGTCCCCACCAGCAACGGATGCGGACCCACCTCCACGAACCCCGTGACCCCCTGACCCGCCAGCCACTCCATCGCCTCGGCGAACCGGACCGGCTCCCGCGCCTGCCGCACCCAGTACCCGGGCTCCCCCATCTCGGCCGGACGCCCGGTCACCGTGGAGACCACCGGGATCACGGGCTCACCGAACGACAGACCCGCGACCACCTCACCGAGTTCCTCCAGCACCGGATCCATCCGCGCCGAATGGAACGCGTGACTCACCTCCAGCCGCCGCACCCGGCGCCCACGGCCACGCCACACCCCAGCGACCGCCTCGACCGCCGCCTCGTCGCCCGACACCACCACCGCGTCCGGCGCGTTGACCGCCGCCACCTCGGCCCCCGGCACCAGCGACCCCAGCACCTCCTCCGCCGACGCCTGGAGCGACACCATCGCCCCACCCCCGGGCAACCCCTGCATCAACCGGCCCCGCGCACCCACCAGCACACACGCATCCTCCAGGCCCAGGATCCCCGCCACATGGGCCGCCGCGACCTCACCGACGGAATGCCCCACCACAAAGTCCGGCCGCACACCCAGCCACTCCACCAGCCGGAACAGCGCCACCTCCAGTGCGAACACCCCGGCCTGCGTGAACTCCGTCTCCCCGAGTACGCCTTCCCCGTCCTCGAACAGCACCTCCACCGGCAGGCCCAGCAACCCGCACACCTCGTCCAGCGCCCGGGCGAACACCGGGAACTCCCGGTACAACTCCCGCCCCATCCCCGCCCACTGACCACCCTGACCGGAGAACACGAACGCCGACCGGCCCGGGGAGGCAGTGCCCGTGACGATTCCGGGCTGTCCGTCGATCAGTGCGTCCAGGCCGGCCGGGTCCGTCAGCACGGCACGGTGCGGGAACCGGGCCCGCGTGGCCAGGTCCGCGGCCACCTCGGCCGGTGTGACCTCGGGGTGCTCGGCGAGGAACCCGCGCAGCCTGCGGGCCTGGTCGCGCAGGGCCTCGTCGGACTTGGCCGACAGCAGCCACGGCACCGGCACGACGGCCGCAGGGGCGGGCGCGGAAGCGGCGGGGGACTCGGACGTCGACGTCTCCTCGGCCGGCTCCGGGGCCGGTGCCTCCAGGATCACGTGCGCGTTGGTGCCGCTGATGCCGAACGCCGAGATGCCGGCGCGGCGCGGGTGGCCGCTGTCGGGCCAGGGCCGGGCCTCGGTGAGCAGCCGGATGTTGCCGGACTCCCAGTCGACGTGCGAGGTCGGCGCGTCGACGTGCAGCGTCGGGGGCAGTTCACCGTGCCGCATCGCCATGATCATCTTGATCACACCCGCCACACCGGCGGCGGCCTGGGTGTGGCCGATGTTCGACTTCACCGACCCCAGCCACAGCGGCTCCACCCGCCCCTGACCGTACGTCGCCAGCAGCGCCTGCGCCTCGATGGGATCACCGAGCGTCGTCCCCGTACCGTGCGCCTCCACCGCGTCCACCTCGGACGCTTCCAACCCGGCATTGGCGAGGGCCTGACGGATCACCCGCTCCTGCGACGGACCGTTCGGCGCGGTCAACCCGTTCGACGCCCCGTCCTGGTTCACCGCCGAGCCCCGCACCACCGCCAGCACCCGGTGACCGTTGCGGCGGGCGTCCGACAACCGCTCCAGGAGCACGACACCCGCACCCTCACCCCACGCCGTCCCGTCGGCCGCCTCGGCGAACGCCTTCACCCGACCGTCGGCCGCGAGCCCCCGCTGCCGCGAGAACTCGACGAACCCCGACGGCGTCGCCATGACCGTCACACCACCGGCCAACGCCAGCGAGCACTCACCCGAGCGCAGCGCCTGCGCCGCCAGATGGATCGCCACCAGCGACGACGAGCACGCCGTGTCCACCGACACCGCCGGACCCTCCAGCCCCAGCAGGTACGACACCCGCCCGGAGGTCACACTCGTCGCCGTGCCCGTCGAGAGGTAGCCCTCCAGGTCGGGCGGCTGTGCCCCGGCGCCGTAGCCGGATGCCCAAATGCCGGTGAAGACGCCCGTCCGGCTGCCCCGCAGCGACGTCGGATCGATCCCCGCGTCCTCGAACGTCTCCCACACCGTCTCCAGCAGCACCCGCTGCTGCGGATCCATCGCCAACGCCTCACGCGGCGAGATCCCGAAGAACGCCGCGTCGAACTCGGCGGCGGCGTCGAGGAAGCCGCCCCACCGCGTGTACGACTTCCCCGGACCACCGGCCGGGTCGTAGAGACGACCCACGTCCCACCCACGGTCCGACGGGAAGTCCCCCACCGCGTACACGCCACCCGACACCAGACGCCACAGCTCCCGCGCCGAGCCCACCCCACCCGGGTAACGGGCCCCCAACCCCACGACCACGACGGGGTCGTCCGACACCGGAACCCCGACCGGCACGGGTGGGGCAGGGGCCTGGCGCCGGGCACCGACCAGGAGGTCGCGCAGGTGGCCGGCCAGCGCGCCGGGGGTCGGGTGGTCGAAGACCATCGTCGCGGGCAGCCGTACCCCGGCGACCGCGGACAGCCGGTTGCGCAGTTCCACCGCGGTGAGCGAATCGAAGCCCAGGTCCTTGAAGGCCCGCTCGGCGCCGACGGCCGCGGCGTCGGTGTGGCCGAGGACCGCGGCCGTCTGGCCGGTGACCAGTGCCAGGACGCGGCTGTGCTGCTCGGTCTCGGACAGGGCCGCCAGTTCCCTGCCCAGGCCCGGCCGGTCCGTGCGCCGGGCGGACCGGGTACGGGTGAGGCGGCTGAGCAGGGGGCGGCCGGCCGCCGCCGACAGGTCGAGGTGTGCGGGGACCAGCGCGGGATCGGCGGCGCCCAGGGCCAGGTCGAACAGTGCCAGCGCCTGGTCCGTGGGCATCGGCAGCACGCCGGCGCGGGCGAGGCGCCTGCGGTCGGTGTCGGTGAGGTGTTCGGTCAGGCCGCTGGCCTCGGCCCACTGTCCCCAGGCCAGCGACACGCCCGGCAGACCCAGGGCACGCCGGTGCACGGCGAGGGCGTCCAGGAAGGCGTTCGCGGCGGCGTAGTTCGCCTGGCCCGGGCCGCCCAGCACACCGGCGGCGGACGAGAAGAGCACGAACGCGCTCAGGCCGAGATCCTTCGTCAGCTCGTGCAGGTGCCAGGCGGCGTCGGCCTTGGGCCGCAGCACCCGGTCGATCCGGCCGGGCGTGAGGGATTCGACGACGCCGTCGTCGAGCACCCCGGCCGCGTGCACGACCGCGGTCAGCGGGTGTGCGGCCGGGATCGAGTCCAGCACGGCCGCCAGCGTGTCCCGGTCGGCCACGTCGCAGGCCACCACCTCGGCGTCGAAGTCCACCTCCGCCCCGCTCCTGCTGAGCAGGAGCAGGTGCCGGATGCCGTGCCGGTCGCGCAGGTGCCGGGCGACGAGGCGGCCCAGTGTTCCGGTGCCTCCGGTGATCAGCACGGTGCCGTTCGGGTCGAGCGGGCCGGGTGCCGGGGCCGCCTCGGCCCGTACCAGGCGGGCGGCGCGGGCGGCGCCGTCGCGGACGACGAGCTGCGGTTCGTCCCCCGCGACGAGGACGCGGTCGTCGGTGTCGACGAGCACGAACCGGTCGGGGTGTTCCGCCTGGGCCGCGCGGACCAGGCCCCAGACGACGCTGGACGGCAGGTCGACGGGGTCCGGCCCGACCGCCCCGCGGGTCACGACGGCCAGCCGGCCGTCCCCGTCGCGCAGGAAGTCCTGGAGCACGCCCAGCGTCTCGGCGGCGACGGTGTGCGCGGCCGCCACGGGGTCTCCCGCCGGGGGCGTGACGTGGTGGACGGCCGGGGGTTCGCCGGTGCTCTCGACGGGCACCCAGTCGAGGCGGAAGAGCTGGTTGGTCCCGGCGGCCGGCATGCCCGGCGGCCGGTGGCGCACGGTCAGCGCGTCGATCGCCGCCAGCGGCCCGGAGTCGTCGGCGAGCGCGACCCGGAAGGTGTCGGGGCCGGTGGGTGTGAGGCGGACCCGGGCCGTGGAGCCGGCCTTCCGCATCGACACCCCGGCGAAGGAGAACGGCAGGCGGCCGGCCGCCAGCAGGGTCAGCGGCTGGAGTGCGGCGTCGAGCAGCGCGGGGTGGAGACCGAAACGGTCGCGGGTGTCGGCGGGCAGCGCCACCTCGGCATAGAGCTCGTCGCCCTGCCGCCGGATCTCGCGTACGCCCGCGAACACCGGCCCGTACTCGTAGCCCTGGGCGGCGAGGGTGTCGTAGAAGTCGGTCAGGTCGACGGGCTCACCGGCCGGCTGCCAGGGCTCGCCGGTGTCGTACGGGCGGGGGTGGTCGCCGGTCGCCAGCATGCCGGTGGCGTGCCGCAGCCAGGTGCCGCCCGTCCGGGAGTGCACGGTGACGGGGCGTCGGCCCGCGCCGTCCGGTGCGCCGACGACGACCTGGACCGGCACGGAACCGTCGTCCGGCAGGATCATGGGGGCTTCCAGCACCAGTTCGTCCAGGACGTCGTAGCCCGCCTGCCGGCCTGCGTGCATGGCGAGTTCGACGAACACGGTGCCGGGCAGCAGCACGGAGCCCAGGACGACGTGGTCGGCCAGCCAGGGCCGGGTGGCCGTCGAGAGCCGCCCCGTGAGCAGCACGCTCTGGTCCCCGGCCAGTTCGACGACGGCCCCGAGCAGCGGGTGACCGGCCGATTCCAGTCCCGCCGCCGACACGTCGCCCTTCGCGGCCACGGGGTTCAACCAGTACGGCCGGTGCTGGAAGGCGTACGTCGGCAGCGGGACGTGGTGGGCCTCGCCGGGGAGGACCGGCGTCCAGTCGACGGCCACGCCTTGCGTGTGCAGGCGCGCCAGGGCGAGGTGGAATTCCTGCCGGCCGCTGCCGCGGCGCAGCGTGCCGGTCACCACGCCGTCCATCACCGGCACCAGGACGGGGTGCGGGCTGACCTCCACGAACACGCCGTGCCGGTCCTGCGTGAGGGCCTCGACGGCGAGGTCGAAGCGTACGGGTTCGCGGAGGTTGCGGTACCAGTAATCGGCGTCGAGGGCGGAGGTGTCGACCGGCTCGCCGGTGACGGTGGAGTAGAAGGGGACGTCCGCGGTCCTCGGCTCGATCCCGGCGAGGTCGGTGAGCAGTTGCTCGCGGATCGCCTCGACCTGGACGGAGTGGGCGGCGTAGTCGACGGGCAGGCGGCGGGCACGGATGCCGTCGGCCTCGCAGGCCGCCAGCAGTTCGTCCAGCGCGTCCAGATCGCCCGATACCACCACGCTGTCCGCGGAGTTGACCACCGCCACCGTCAGCCGGCCGTCCCAGCGGGCCACGAACCCGGCGGCCCGCTCATGCCCGAGGCCCAGGGAAACCATGCCGCCCCGGTCGGCCAGCACCGCCAGCGCCTTGCTGCGCAGGGCGACCACCTTCGCGGCGTCGTCCAGGGACAACGCCCCCGCCACGTACGTCGCCGCGATCTCCCCCTGCGAATGCCCGACGACGGCATCGGGTTCCACACCATGGGCACGCCACAGTTCGGCCAGCGCCACCATCACCGCGAACAGGGCGGGCTGCACCACATCCACCCGCTCCAGCGACCCACCACCGACCAGCACTTCCACCAACGACCAATCCGTGTACGGCGCCAACGCCGCCCCACACGCATCGATCGCCGCCCGGAACACCGGCTCCGAGCCGTACAACTCCCCGCCCATCCCCACCCACTGCGCCCCCTGCCCCGGAAACACGAACACCGACCGACCCGGCGAACCGGCCACCCCCGTGATGACGCGGGGGTCTCCGTCGGCGAGGGCGGCCAGTTCCGCCATGAGGTCGGTCCGGGTGCTGCCCACCAGCGCCGCCCGGTGGGCGAGCATGGCGCGGGTGGTGGCGAGGGCCCGGCCGATCGCGGCCGACCGGAGTCCGGGGTGGGCGGTGAGGTGGTCCGCGAGCCGTCGGGCCTGGGCGCGGAGGGCGTCGTCCGTCTTGCCGGACAGCAGCCACACGGTGGGCTCCGCGGAGTCGTCCGCGGCGGGTTGTTCGGGGGTTTCGTCCGGGAACTGTTCGATGACGACGTGGGCGTTGGTGCCGCTGGCCCCGAAGGCCGAGATGCCCGCGCGGCGGGGACGCCCCGTCTCCGGCCACGGCCGGGCCTCGGTCAGCAGCCGGATGTCACCGGTGTCCCACTCGACGTGCGGCGTGGGCTCCTGGACGTGCAGCGTCGGCGGCAGTTCGGCGTGCCGCATCGCCATGACCATCTTGATCAGGCCGGCCGCGCCGGCCGCCGCCTGGGTGTGCCCGATGTTCGACTTCACCGACCCCAGCCACAACGGCTCGTCCCGGTCCCGGCCGTACGTCGCCAGCAGGGCCTGCGCCTCGATGGGATCGCCAAGCGTCGTCCCCGTACCGTGCGCCTCCACCGCGTCCACCTCGGACGGTTCCAGCCCGGCATTGGCCAGGGCCTGGCGGATGACGCGTTCCTGGGAGAGGCCGTTGGGCGCGGTCAGCCCGTTGGACGCCCCGTCCTGGTTCACCGCCGAACCCCGCACCACCGCCAGCACCCGGTGGCCGTTGCGACGGGCGTCCGACAACCGCTCCAGCAGCACCAGCCCCGCACCCTCACCCCAGGCCGTACCGTCGGCCGTCGACGAGAAGGGCTTGCACCGGCCGTCGGGGGCCAGGGCGCGCTGGCGGGAGAACTCCGTGAACTGGAGGGGGGTCACGCTCACGGTCACCCCGCCGGCCAGGGCGAGTGTGCACTCCCCCGAGCGCAGTGCCTGCGCGGCGAGGTGGATCGCCATCAGTGACGAGGAGCAGGCGGAGTCGACGGACACAGCCTGGCCCTGGAGGCCCAGCAGGTAGGAGACCCGGCCGGAGGTGATGCTCGGCGAGATGCCGGTGGCGAGGTAGCCCTCGGTGTCGGGCGGTGCCTGGTCGGGGCTGCCGACGTAGCCGGAGGACCAGATGCCGGTGAACACACCCGTCCGGCTGCCCCGCAACGACGTCGGATCGATCCCCGCATGCTCGAACGTCTCCCACGCGGTCTCCAGCAGCACCCGCTGCTGCGGATCCATCGCCAACGCCTCACGCGGCGAGATCCCGAAGAAATCCGCGTCGAACCCCGCCGCATCCGCCAGGAACCCACCCGACCGCGTGTACGACGTCCCGGGATGATCCGCGTCCGGATGGAACAACCCCTCGACATCCCACCCCCGATCCGACGGGAACGCCCCGATCGCATCCACCCCACCCGACACCAGGCGCCACAGCTCCTCCGGCGACCCCACCCCACCCGGATACCGGCACCCCATGCCCACGATCACCACCGGATCGTCCGACACCGACACCGCGGGCACCACCGGCACCACCGGCACCACACCCTTTGCCGCACCGGAGAGTTCGGCCGTGAGGTGGTCGGCGAGGTCGGCGGGGGTGGGGTGGTCGAAGACGAGGGTCGCGGGCAGCCGCAGGCCGGTGGCGCCGGCGAGGCGGTTGCGCAGTTCGACGGAGGTCAGGGAGTCGAAGCCGAGGTCGCGGAAGGCGAGTCCGGGGGTGATCGCGGCGGCGTCGGAGTGGCCGAGGACGGTGGCGGTGTGGGCGGCGACCAGGGACAGCAGGTCCGACGCGGGGGCCTTCGGCGTCGGCAGGGTCTGCGGCATCGAGAGGTCGGCCGTGGTCAGCGCGGGACGTCCGGAAGCCAGCGCGGTGTCGAACATGGCCAGGGCCCGTTCGGTGCTGATGGGGCGGATGCCCTGGCGGGCGAGGCGTTGGCGGTCGGCCGCGGTGAGGTGGGCGGTCATGCCGCTCTCCTGCTCCCAGTAGCCCCAGGCCATCGACACGGCGGGCAGTCCGAGGGTCTGCCGGTGTGCGGCGAACGCGTCGAGGTAGGAGTTCGCGGCCGCGTAGCCGGCCTGGCCGGCGTTGCCGAGCACACCCGCGGCCGCGGAGAACAGCACGAAGGCGGCGAGGTCGTGCTCGCGGGTCAGCTCGTGCAGGTTCCAGGCGCCGTCGACCTTGGGACGCAGCACCTGGTCGAGCTGCTCCGCTGTCAGCCGTTCCACCACGGTGTCGTCGAGCACGCCGGCCGCGTGGACGACGGCGGTGAGCGGATGCTCGGCCGGGATCGAGTCCAGTACGGCCGCCAGCGCGTCCCGGTCCGCGACGTCACAGGCCACGACCCGCACGTCGACGTCCCCTTGCCGCTCCAGGTGCGGCACCGCGCCGCCGCCGCGGCTGACGAGCAGCAGGTGCCGTACCCCGTAGCGGGACACCAGGTGCCGGGCGACGGCCCGGCCGAGGGTGCCGGTGCCGCCGGTGATCAGCACGGTGCCGTCGGGGTCGATCGGCCGGGGGACGGTGAGGACGATCTTGCCGGTGTGGCGGGCCTGGCTCATCAGCCGGAAGGAGGCGACGGCCTGGCGGAGGTCCGCGGCGGTGACCGGCAGCGGCTCCAGTGTCCCGTCGGCGACCATCGCCACGACCTTGGAGAGGATGTCGCCCTGCCGCGCGGGGTCGACGTCGTTGAGGTCGAAGGCCCGGTAGATCAGGCCCTCGGGTGAGCGGACGTCCGTCCTGCCCAGCTCGACGAACCGTCCGCCGTCGGCGAGCAGCCGCAGGGAGGCGTCGGTGAGTTCTCCCGCGAGCGAGTTGAGGACGACGTCCATGGCCGGGAACCGCTCGGCGAACCGGGTGTCGCGGGAGGAACCGATGTGGTCGTCCGCCAGTCCGAGGCGCCGCAGGGTGTCCCACTTGGCGGGGCTCGCGGTGGCGAAGACCTCCGCGCCGCTGTTCAGGGCCAACCGGATGGCGGCCATGCCCACACCGCCCGCGCCGGAGTGGACCAGGACCCGGTCTCCGGGGCGCAGTTCGCCGAGGTCGAACAGCCCGTACCAGGCGGTGGTGAAGGCGACAGGTACCGACGCCGCCTCGGTGAAGCTCCAGCCCTCGGGGATCGCCGTCAGGAGCCGGTGGTCGGCGACCGCGCGCGACCCGAAGGCGCCGGGCATCATTCCCATGACGCGGTCGCCGGGCCGCCAGGCCGTGACGCCGGGGCCGACCTCGATGACGGTACCGGCCCCTTCGCCGCCCAACGGGGGCCGGTCCGGGTACATGCCGAGGGTGATGAGCACGTCGCGGAAGTTCAGGCCGGCCGCGCGTACGGCGACCCGTACCTGTCCGGGTTCCAGCGCGGCCTCCTGCCAGGACAGCAGGGCCAGGTCGTCCAGTTGCCCGGTGCCGGACTCGCTCAGCCGGTACACGCCGTCGGGGGCGGTCGGTTCCGGCGCGTACCTGGCCTGCCGCGGCACCAGGACGCCTTCCCGGCGCAGGGCCAGTTCGGGTTCGTCGCCGGCCGTCATGGCGGCCCGGACCGCGTCCTCCTCGGACGCGTCGCCCATGTCGACCAGGACGAACCGGCCGGGGTGCTCGGCGGCGGCGCTGCGGACCAGGCCGCGTACGGCCGCGCCGGCCACGCCGCGGGTCAGGACGGCCAGGCGCGCGTCCGTCCGCTCCGGCTGCCCGGCCAGGAAGTCCTGGACGAGCGCGCGGGCCCGCTGGACGAGGGCGTGCACGGAGTCCGCGTCGGCTTCCGCGGCGAGTACCGGGCTCGGCACCACCTCGGTCGGTGGGCCCGCGATGAGGGGTACCCACTGGGTGTGCAGCACCGTGGCCCGGGCCTCGGCGGCCGGACGGACGGTCAGCGCGGTGATGTCCGCGACCGGGTTGCCGGACAGGTCGGTCAGGGTCGCGCGGTAGGTGCCGGTGCCCGTGCGGACCAGGTGGACCCGGGCGGACGACACACCGGTGGTGTGCACGGCGACGCCAGAGAAGGAGAACGGCAGCCGGACCCGGGTGTCGGGGCTGAGCAGGATCAGCGGCTGGAGTGCGGCGTCCAGGAGCGCGGGGTGGATGCCGAAGCGGGCGCCGTCGGGGACGGACACCTCGGCGTACAGTTCGTCCTCGCCCCGCCACAGCTCCCGCACGCCCCGGAACGCGGGGCCGTACTGGTATCCGAGTCCGGCGAGGTGGGCGTAGAACGCTTCGGGGTCCACGGGTTCGGCGTTCCTCGCGGGCCGGGCGGGGCGACCGGGCATCACCCGGCCGCCGAGGGTTCCGGACGCGTGGCGGACCCAGCCGTCGCCGCCCTTGGCGTGCACGGTGACCGGTCGGCGGCCGGCGTCGTCCGGGGCGCCGACCGAGACCTGGATGTCCGTGGGTGCGTCGGAGAGCGCGAGGGGCAGGTGCAGGACGAGGTCGTCGAGGGTCCCGCCGGCCAGGGTGGCGAGTTCGAGGAAGGCGGTGCCCGGCAGCAGGACCGTGCCGTCGACGGCGTGGTCGGCCAGCCAGGGGTGGGTGCGGGTGGAGACGCGCCCACTGTGCACGGTGCTCCCGTCGGGCAGTTCGACCGTGGTGCCCGCCAGCGGGTGCCCGGTGGCGTGGTCGCCGGCCGCGGCGGTGAGCCAGTAGGTGCTGCGCTGGAAGGGGTAGCGCGGCAGCCTGACGCCGTGCGGGCGGTCGTGCGGCCAGGTCACGGCGACGCCCTGGACGTGGAGGCGGGCCAGGGCGGTGTGGAATTCCCCGATGGCGCCGTGGTCGCGGCGCAGGGTGCCGGTCGCCACGCCGTCCAGGTCCTGCACCAGCACCGGGTGCGGGCTGACTTCCACGAACACCTCGTGGCCGTCAGCGGTGAGCCGGGCGGTGGCCAGGTCGAACCGTACGGGTTCGCGGAGGTTGCGGAACCAGTAGCCGGCGTCGAGGGCGGAGGTGTCGACCGGCTCGCCGGTGACCGTGGAGTAGAACGGGATCGCCGCCGAGTGGGGCGTGATGCCGGCCAGTTCGGTGAGCAGTTGCTCGCGGATCGCCTCGACCTGCGCCGAGTGCGCCGCGTAGTCGACGGGGATGGCGCGGGCGCGGATGCCGTCCCTGGCGCAGGCTGCCAGCAGTTCGTCCAGGGCCCCGGGTTCGCCGGACACGACGACGGTCGAGGCGGAGTTGACCACCGCGACGGTGATCCGGTCGCCCCAGGGGCTCAGGTAGCCGGCGGCGTCGTCCGCGGACAGCGCGACCGAGACCATGCCGCCGTGTCCGGCCAGGGCGACCAGGGCCTTGCTGCGCAGGGCGACCACCTTCGCGGCGTCCTCCAACGACAACGCCCCGGCCACGTACGCGGCCGCGATCTCGCCCTGCGAATGCCCGACGACGGCATCGGGTTCCACACCATGGGCACGCCACAGCTCGGCCAGCGCCACCATCACCGCGAACAGGGCCGGCTGCACCACATCCACCCGCTCCAGCGACCCACCACCGGTCAGCACCTCCACCAACGACCAATCCGTGTACGGCACCAACGCCGCCCCACACGCATCGATCGCCTCCCGGAACACCCGCTCCGAGCCGTACAACTCCCCACCCATCCCCACCCACTGGGCACCCTGCCCCGGAAACACGAACACCGAACGACCCACCGGGCGGGCGGTCCCGGTGACCAGACCCGGCGCCGTGCCGCCCTCGGCCAGGGCGTCCAGGGCCGCGGCGCTGCCCACCACCACGGCCCGGTGCTCGAACACGGTGCGGGCGGCCAGAGCGCCCCCGACCGCCGCCGGGCTCACCTCGGGATGCGCAGCGATGAACGCGCCCAGCCGGCCCGCCTGCTCCCGCAACGCCGCCTCGGACCGGGCCGACAGCGGCCAGAGGACCTGGTCGTCCGCGCGGCCCCGGGGAGAGGGTGCGGCGGAATCGGCCTCGGCGGGCTGTTCGAGGATGCTCTGCTCGATGATGACGTGGGCGTTGGTGCCGCTGATGCCGAAGGCGGAGACGGCGGCCCGCCGTGGCCGCCCGGTCCCGGGCCAGGCGACCGGTTCGGTGAGCAGGCGGACCGCGCCGGAGGCCCAGTCGACGTGCGGGGTGGGCGCGTCCACGTGGAGGGTTGGCGGCAGTTCGCCGTGCCGCATCGCCATGATCATCTTGATCAGGCCCGCGACGCCGGCGGCGGCCTGGGTGTGGCCGATGTTGGACTTCACCGACCCCAGCCACAACGGCTCCACCCGGTCCTGGCCGTAGGCGGCCAGCAGGGCCTGCGCCTCGATGGGATCGCCGAGCGTCGTCCCCGTACCGTGCGCCTCCACCGCGTCCACCTCGGACGGCTCCAACCCGGCATTGGCGAGGGCCTGACGGATCACCCGCTCCTGGGAGGGGCCGTTCGGCGCGGTCAGGCCGTTGGAGGCGCCGTCCTGGTTGGTGGCAGAGCCCCGGACGACCGCCAGCACCTCGTGGCCGTTGCGGCGGGCGTCGGACAGGCGTTCCAGCAGCAGCAGGCCCGCGCCCTCGGCCCAGCCCGCCCCGTCGGCCGCGGCAGCGAAGGACTTGCTGCGGCCGTCGGGCGCGCTCGCCCCCTGCCGGGACATCTCGGTGAACAGCGTGGGTGCCGCGTTGACGGTGACGCCGCCGGCCAGGGCCAAGGAGCATTCTCCCGAGCGCAGCGCCTGGGCGGCCAGGTGCAGGGCCACCAGGGACGACGAGCAGCCGGTGTCCAGGGACAGTGCCGGGCCGAGCAGGCCCAGCTGGTACGCCAGCCGGCCGGACCCCACGCTCGACGCGGTGCCGGTGACCTGGTAGCCCTCCAGGTCGTCGGGGACCGGCCCGGCGGCGTAGCCGGTGGACCACATGCCGGTGAACACGCCGGTGGGTGTGCCCTCCAGCGCGGTCGGGTCGATACCGGCGTACTCGATGGTCTCCCACGCGGTCTCCAGCAGGATGCGCTGCTGCGGGTCCATGGCGAGCGCCTCGCGGGGCGATATCCCGAAGAACGCCGCGTCGAAGTCGCCGGCGGCGTCGAGGAAGCCGCCCCGGGACGTGCTCGACGTGCGGGGGCGGCTTCCCGTCGGGTCGTACAGGCGGTCGATGTCCCATCCCCGGTCGGCCGGGAAGTCGCCGACCGCGTCCACGCCGTCCGCGACCAGCCGCCACAGGTCCTCGGGGGTGCCGACGCCTCCGGGGTAGCGGCAGCCCATACCGATGACCGCGATCGGCTCGTCCGTCGCGGCCGGGGCCGGGGCCCGCGGCGTGTCCTGCTCGCCGGACCCGCCGGACAGGTGGGCGGCCAGCCGTGCCGGGGTGGGGTGGTCGAAGACGAGGGTGGCGGGCAGTTGCGTCCCGAGCGCGGCGGTCAGGCGGTTGCGCAGTTCCACCGCGGTCAGTGAGTCGAAGCCCAGGTCCTTGAACGCCCGCCGGGGGTCGAGCCGCTCGGGGGCGGTGTGTCCCAGCACCCCGGCGACGTGGGTGGTGATCAGCTCCAGCAGGTCGGTGCCGCCGGCGGGGGCCGCGGGTCGGGGGGCCTGCGGCCGGCGGTGGGCCTCGGGCAGGTCCCGCAGCAGCCGGCTCGGCCGCGCGTGGGTGTAGGCACGGGCGAACTGTGCCCAGTCGGCCTCGGTGACGACCGCGAGGGCCTCGTCGTGGTCGAGGACGTCCTGCAGCGCGTCGAGTGCCCGGCCCGGGTCCAGTTCGCCGAGGCCGAGCAGGGTGCGCTGGCGCCGCACGGACTCCAGGGCCGCCATGCCGCCGTCGGCCCAGATGCCCCACGCGACGGAGGTCGTGGCGCGGCCCCGGGCGCGGTGCTGTGCGGCCAGGGCGTCGAGGAAGGCGTTGCCGGCGGCGTAGGCCGCGCCGTGGCCGTCGCCCCACACGCCCGCGGTGGAGGAGAACAGGACGAAGGCGTCGAGGTCCGGCAGGAGTTCCGCCAGGTTCGCCGCCCCGGCGACCTTGGCCGTGACGACCTCGGCGAACTCCGCCGGTGCCGTGTCGGCCAGCCTGGTCGCCCTGATCACGCCGGCGGTGTGGAAGACCGCGCGGATGTCGCCGACGCGCGCGACGAGGTCCCGCAGGGCGTCCCGGTCGGCCACGTCGCACGCCGCCACGGTCACCCGCGCCCCGGCTGCCTCCAGTTCGTCGCGCAGGCCGGCCGCGCCGGGTGCTTCGGGGCCGCGGCGGGAGGCCAGCACGATGTGCTCCGCGCCCTGCCGCGCGAGGCGGCGGGCCAGATGTCCGCCGAGCGCGCCGGTGCCGCCGGTGACCAGCACCGTGCCCCGCGGCCGCCAGGGCCGCGCGGCCGGGCCCGACGAGGCCTTGCGGCGCAGCCGCTTGGCGAAGCGCCGGGTGCCGCGAATCGCCACCTGGTCCTCGCCCGTGCCGGCGAGCACGACGAGCAGCGCGTTCACGCTCTCCTCGTCGGGCACGGCGGGAAGGTCGACCAGGCCGCCCCAGCCGTGCGGGAACTCCAGCGCCGCGGACGCGCCGGTGCCCCACGCCAGGGCCTGGGCCGGGCTGGTGACCGGGTCGGTGCCCGAGGTGCTCACGGCGCCGCTGGTCGCGCACCACAGCGGGACGGCCGCCGTCCTCACCGGGTCCGGGCTGCGCACCGGGTCCAGGGTGCGGACCAGGTCCAGGGTGCGGACCAGGCCCGCCGGGAGCACCGGGTGGTCGGGGTGCGGCTCCTCGTCCAGTGCCAGCAGCGACAGCACACCGTCCGGCCCGGGCCGGGCGTCCCCGGTGCCGGCCGCGTCCCAGGGGTCGGCCGCATCCCAGGTGTCGGCCACCGCGAAGCCCCGTTCGCGCAGGGCCTCGGCCCACGGGTGCCCGGTCGTGGCCAGGACGAGCCAGCGATCCGGGTCCACCGGGGCCGCGGTACCGCTCGTCGGCGTCCATGCCACCTCGTACCGCCAGTCGTCACGGGGCACCGGCGGGGCCGCGGTCACCCAGTAGGGCTCGCGCTGGAAGGCGTACGTGGGCAGGTCCGCCCCGGGTGCGGTGCGGGGCAGGACCGGCATCCAGTCGACGTCGGCTCCGGCGGCGTAGAGGCGTCCCGCCGCGGCGAGGAACTCGGTGAGGCCGCCGTGGTCGCGGCGCAGTGTTCCGGTGGCGGCGACATCCAGCGCGGGCACCAGCACCGGGTGCGGGCTGACCTCCAGGAACAGGTCGTGGCCGTCGGCGGTGAGCCGGGCGGTGGCCAGGTCGAACCGTACGGGTTCGCGGAGGTTGCGGTACCAGTAGCCGGCGTCGAGGGCGGAGGTGTCGACCGGCTCGCCGGTGACCGTGGAGTAGAACGGGATCGCCGCCGAGTGGGGTGTGATGTCGGCCAGGTCGGTGAGCAGTTGCTCGCGGATCGCCTCGACCTGGACGGAGTGGGCGGCGTAGTCGACGGGCAGGCGGCGGGCGCGGATGCCGTCGGCCTCGCAGGCGGCCAGCAGTTCGTCCAGCACGTCGAGGCCGCCGGACACCACGACCGCCGCGGGTCCGTTCACCACGGCGGTGGTCAGCCGCTCGCCCCAACGGGCCAGGTAGCCGGCGGCCTGTTCGACGGACAGCGCGAGGGACACCATGCCGCCCCGGCCGGCGAGGACGGCCAGTGCCCTGGACCGTAACGCCACGACCTTGGCCGCGTCCCGCAGCGACAGCGCGCCGGCAACGTACGCCGCGGCGATCTCCGCCTGGGAGTGGCCGACCACAGCGTCCGGCCGCACGCCGTAGGACCGCCACAGGTCGGCCAGCGCCACCATGACGGCGAACAGGGCCGGCTGCACCACGTCGACGCGGTCCAGCGAGCCGTGGCGCAGTTCGTCGACCAGCGACCAGTCGGTGTACGGGGCCAGGGCGGCGGCGCAGGCGTCGATGCCGGCGCGGAAGACCTCGGACTGCTCGTACAGGTCACGGCCCATGCCCGCCCACTGCGCCCCCTGTCCGGGGAAGACGAACACGGTCCCGCCGGTACGGGCCGGCAGGCCAGACACGCCCGGCATTCCCGGCAGGGCCGGCAGTCCCGACGGGAGTGCGGCCAGGCCGGACAGCAGGTCGTCCCGGTCGGCGCCGACCACCGCGGCCCGGTGCTCGAACCGGGTGCGGGCGGCCAGTGCGCGGCTGATCGCGGCGGCCGGGACGTCGGGGTGGGCGGTCGCGTACGCGTGCAGCCGCTCGGCCTGGGCGCGCAGCGCGGCACCGGTCTTCGCGGACAGCAGCCAGGCGGTGGGGGCGGCCCGGCCGGCGGGTTCGGGAAGGGGGCCGGGGTCCGGGTCGGAGGACTGCTCGATGCTGCTCTGCTCGACAATGAGGTGGGCGTTGGTGCCGCTGATGCCGAAGGCCGAGATGCCGGCGCGGCGCGGGTGCTCGTGCTCCGGCCACGGCCGGGCCTCGGTCAGCAGCCGGACGCCGCCGGAGGCCCAGTCGACGTGCGGGGAGGGGGCGTCTATGTGCAGGGTGCGCGGCAGTTCGCCGTGCCGCATCGCCATGACCATCTTGATCAGGCCCGCGACGCCGGCGGCGGCCTGGGTGTGGCCGATGTTGGACTTCACCGACCCCAGCCACAACGGCTCGTCCCGGTCCCGGCCGTAGGCGGCCAGCAGGGCGTGGGCCTCGATGGGGTCGCCGAGGGTGGTGCCGGTGCCGTGGGCCTCCACCGCGTCCACCTCGGACGGCTCCAGCCCGGCATTGGCGAGGGCCTGACGAATCACCCGCTCCTGCGACGGACCGTTCGGCGCGGTCAACCCATTGGACGCACCGTCCTGGTTCACCGCCGAGCCCCGGACGACCGCCAACACCCGGTGGCCGTTGCGGCGGGCGTCCGACAGACGTTCCAGCAGCACCAAGCCGGCGCCCTCGGCCCAGCTGGTGCCGTCGGCCGCGGCGGCGAAGGGCTTGCTGCGGCCGTCCGCCGCGAGGCCGTGCTGGCGGGAGAACTCGGTGAAGCCCAGCGGTGTCGCCATGATCGTGACGCCGCCGGCGAGCGCCAGCGAGCACTCGCCCGCGCGCAGGGCCTGGGCGGCCAGGTGGACGGCGACCAGGGAGGACGAGCAGGCGGTGTCCACGGACAGCGCCGGACCGCGCAGCCCGAGGTGGTAGGCGACCCGGCCGGACGTGACGCTGGTCGCGACACCGGTGAACAGGTAGCCCTCCAGGTCCTCCGGCAGGCCCGGCCCGGTCGCGTAGCCGGAGGACCAGACGCCGGTGAACACGCCGGTGTGGCCGCCGCGCAGCGAGGCCGGGTCGATCCCGGCGTGCTCGAACGTCTCCCAGGCCGTCTCCAGCACGAGCCGCTGCTGCGGGTCCATGGCGAGCGCCTCGCGGGGCGAGATGCCGAAGAACGGAGCGTCGAAGCCGGCCACCGCGTCCAGGAACCCGCCCCGGGTGGTGTACGTGGTGCCCGCGCCGCGCAGGTCCGGGTCGTACAGGCCGCCCAGGTCCCAGCCGCGGTCGTCCGGGAAGTCGCCGATCGCGTCCACGCCCTCCGCGACGAGTCGCCACAGGTCGTCCGGCGAGGCCACCCCGCCGGGGAGGCGGCAGCCCATCCCCACGATGACGACCGGGTCGTCGTGGGCGGCCTGGGCGATGGGGGCGACCGAGGCGGCGGGGGCCGGCCGGTCGCCGGGGCCGGTGCGCAGCCAGTCGATCAGCTCCGCGGGCGTCGGGTGGTCGAAGACGAGACCGGAGGGGAGTTGCCGGTCCAGGGCGCCGACCAGGCGGTTGCGCAGTTCGAGCCCGGTGACCGAGTCGAAGCCGAGGTCCTTGAAGGTGAGCGCGGGATCGATGTCCGCGGGGTCCTCGTGGCCCAGCACGAGCGCGATCTGCGCGGTGACCACGGCGGCCGCGTCGACCGTGTCGTCCGGCTCGGGGTCGACCGTGCTGCCCGACTCGGGGCCGCCCGTGTCCGTGCCGCCCGTGTCCCTGCCGCCCGCCCCGGTGTCGCGGGTCTCCGGGCCGCCGTCCGGCCGGCCGGGCGCGGCGGTCTCCGTCGCGCGCGTCCCCGGGGCGGCCGGGGTCCGTCCGCTCTGCCCGGCTGTCGCTTCGGGCAGCCAGTACGAACGGCGTTGGAAGGCGTACGTGGGCAGGTCGACCGGCGCGGCCCCGGCGACGGCCGGGGACCAGTCGACCGGCACGCCGGCCACGAACAGCCGGGACAGCGCGGTCAGGAAGACGTCCGGCCCACCCCGGTCACGGCCCAGCGTGCCGGTGGCGACGCCGGGCACGCCGGTCCGCTCGCGGGCCTGTTCCAGAGTCTGTTCGAGGGCGGGCAGCAGCACCGGGTGCGGGCTGACCTCGACCACGACGTCGTGCCCGTCCGCCAGCAGTGCGGCGGTGGCCAGGTCGAAGCGGACCGGCTCGCGCACGTTGCGGTACCAGTAGCCGGCGTCGAGCTCCGTGGTGTCGTCGAGGAGACCGCCGGTGACCGCGGAGTAGTACGGGATGGTGCCCTGCCGCGGCCGCACACCGTCCAGTTCGGTGAGCAGCCGCTCGCGGATCGCCTCGACGTGCGCGCAATGGGAGGCGTAGTCCACCGGGACGACGCGTGCGCGGACACCGTCCGCCGCGCAGGACTCGACCAGTTCGGACAGGGCCTGCGTGTCGCCGGACACCACGACCGAGCCGGTGGCGTTGACCACGGCGACCGTCAGCGCGCCGCCCCAGCGCGACACGTGGTCCTCGGCCAGCTCGGCGGACAGGGCCACGGACACCATGCCGCCCCGGCCGGTCAGCGCCACCAGCGCGCGGCTGCGCAGTGCCACGATCCGGGCCGCGTCGGACAGCGACAGCGCGCCCGCGACGTAGGCCGCGGCGATCTCGCCCTGCGAGTGCCCGACCACCGCGTCGGGCTCGACACCGAAGGAGCGCCACAATGCCGCCAGGGACACCATCACCGCGAACAGGGCGGGCTGCACGACGTCCACCCGGTCGAGCGGCGCGCCGTCCAGGACATCGGCCAGGGACCAGTCGGTGTACGGGGCCAGGGCCTGGGCGCACTCGTCCATGGCGGCCCGGAAGGCTGGGTACGCGGCGTACAGCTCCCGGCCCATGCCGACCCACTGCGCGCCCTGGCCGGGGAACACGAAGACGGTACGGCCCGGGGTGCCGGCCCGGCCGGCGGCGACCTGCTCGGAGTCGAGCAGGACCGCGCGGTGCGCGAAGTGGGTTCTGGTGGTGGCCAGCGCGTGCGCGACCTCAACGCCGGTCAGGTCCGGGTGGCTGCGCACGTGGTCGCGCAGGCGCTCGATCTGCGCTCGCAGCGCCTGCTTGGTCCGCGCCGTGACGATCCACGGCGCCGGCCGGGCCTCGGGGGCGGGCCGCCGGGCCGGCGGCGCGGCCGCATCGGGCGCCTGCCCGACGATCACGTGCGCGTTGGTGCCGCCCATGCCGAACGACGACACTCCGGCGAGCAGGGGCGCGTCCGGCCTCGGCCACGGGGTCAGAGCGGTCTGGACCCGCAGCGCCAATGCGTCGAGGGGGATGCCGGGGTTGGGGGTTTCGTGGTTCAGGCTCGGCGGCAGTGCGCGGTGGTGCACGCTGAGGACGGCCTTGAGCAGACCGACGATGCCCGCGGCGCCTTCCAGGTGGCCGACGTTCGTCTTGGCGGATCCGACCCGCAGGGCGCCGTCGGCGTCGCCGGACCCGGCCGGGTCGCGGTAGGCCGCCGCGAGGGCGGCGGCCTCGACGGGGTCGCCGACAGCGGTGCCGGTGCCGTGCAGCTCCACGTACTGCACATCCGCGGGACGCACGCCGGCACGGGCCAGCGCCTCGCGGATGACCTGTTCCTGGGCCTGCGCGCTGGGCACGGTCAGGCTCCGTGTGGCGCCGTCGTTGTTGACCGCGCTGCCCCGGACGACACCGTAGACGCGGTCCCCGTCGGCCAGGGCCCGGTCCAGCGGTTTCAGGACGAGGAAGGCGCCGCCCTCGCCGCGGACGAAGCCGTTGGCCCGGGCGTCGAAGGTGAAGCAGCGGTCGTCCGGGGACAGGCCGCCGAACTCCGCCGCTCCCTCCTCTCGGGCGGCGGTCAGGTTGAGGTTCACCCCGCCGGCCAGGGCGAGCGCCGACTCGCCGCGGCGCAGGCTCTCGACCGCCAGATGAACCGCGACCAGCGCCGACGACTGGGCCGTGTCGACCGTCATGCTCGGTCCGCGCACACCGAGGAAGTGCGAGACGCGGTTGGCGATGACGCCCCGGCTGGTGCCGGTCAGCGTGTGCGGCGTGATGTGACCGGGGTAGGCCAGGGACGTGTAGTCCTCCCACATCGAGCCGACGAACACCCCCGTCGGACCGCCCGTCAGCGTGCTCGGCACGATCCGGGCGTCCTCCAGGGCCTCCCAGGCGAGTTCGAGCATGAGCCGCTGCTGCGGGTCCATGCCGGCGGCCTCGCGGGGGGACACACCGAAGAACGCGGCGTCGAAGCCGTCCACCCGGTCCAGGTAGCCGCCGTGCCGTACGCCCTGCCGGCCCGCGGGCGGCGCGGTGATCGCGTCGGACCCGTCGCACAGCAGTCGCCAGAACGCCTCCGGATCCGGGGCTTTCGGCAGCCTGCCCGCCATTCCGATGACAGCGACACGATCAGCGTCCGAATCCAAGGGGAAGCGCATCACATCGACACCTCGTGAGCCGGGGAATGAAGGAAGGCAGGGGGGGTGTTTCCGTAGCAGTCCCGATGGTGCGGCTCCGGCCGCGCAAGCAGCCGGAGCATCGAGCGCGCGGGCAGCCCGGCGGCCCGGTGGTATCCGAACCCGGACTCGACGGCGCTTCGGGCGCCTGGATCAGTGGAGCGGTCCCTCGAAAGCGACAGCGCTGGCGACGCTCTCCGAGGAAGATGCACTGGTGAGCTGAGCGTGGGGGCCGGGGCGATGATCGCCCCGCCGCGCAGACGAGCATGGCAGCAACATCACGCCGTCGCCATAGGCCATGCGGAGGCTGTCTCAAACGAGGCACATCACAACGTCATATGCCTGCACGACCAAGGCGCCGTGGCGAAATCCGTCCCGTGCCCCATGAAACGCGCCGATTCTCAACGACGGCCCGTCGCAGTGTCCGCCGGCGGACCCGCCGGCGAATCTGCCGGTGAACCTGCCGGTTCGGTCACAGTAGTTCGTCCACACCCCGAACCGTCATGACCGGGCCGGGTTCACGGGCACCGTCGACGCCGCCGGTGACAACGCCCTAGAATCCCCTTCGCACTCGCGCAGAAGAACGTCCTCGACCGCCATCCGCCCACCCGGGAAGACCTCCGCACGGCGATCACCACCCGGATCGAGCGAACCGAGCACCGGCGCCACCGACGGCTCCGGCCGAACCGTTCGACCCCCCTCGACGTCGAGACGATCGCGAAGCGCCACCGCCCCCCCGGCGGCACACAACCCAGCTGTCACCGATCCGCGCACCGGCCCCGGCCGTTCGCGCCCGGCACCCGGCGCCCGGACCTGGTGACATCCAGTCAGGAGGCAGCGATGCGAGCCACGTTCCCCCTCACCACACCGCACCACCTCGACAACGAGCCCGAAGCCGAGGCCCTGCTCGCGAAGGCCCCGGTCGTCCTCGCATCGATGGGTACGGCGGACGTCTGGCTCGCCCTTTCCTACAAGGCGGTGCGCCAGGTCCTGAGCGACAGCCGGTTCAGCCGGGAGGCGGCCACACTTCCGGGCAGCCCGCTGAAACTGTCCGTCGCCGCCGACCCGCTACTGGTCACCAGCCTGGACGGCGAACGCCACGCCCGCCTGCGCAAACTGATGTCGCAGGCGTTCAGCCCGCGCATGGTCGATCAGCTCGAACCACGCGTGCAGTCCATCGCCGACTCCCTGCTCGACTCCCTCGATCCAACCGCGGATCTTGTGGCGGGCCTCTGCGCTCCACTGCCGTTGATGGTCATCTGCGAGCTGCTCGGCGTGCCCTACTCCGAGGCGGAGGCCATCCGCAGGTGGACCAGGCGGCTGTTCGTCACGAACATCACTCCGGACGAACTGCGGGCCGCACAGGGCGAGATGCAGGACTGGCTCGCCGACCTGGTCCGTCAGAAGCGGGCGCAGCCGGACAACGGGCTGATCTCGGCGATGGTCGCCGCCAACGACGAGGGCGACCACCTCACCGAACCCGAGCTGCTGGCCAACCTCGAAGGCCTGCTGATCGCCGGCCACGAGACGACCGTCAACCAGCTGGGCAACTCGTTCCTGACCCTGCTGCGCCACCCGGACCAACTCGCGCTGCTGCGGTCGTCACCGGACCTGATCGGACCGGCGGTCGACGAACTACTGCGCTACAGCAGGCTCTTCACCTCGGCCGAGGTCCGCGTCACGACCGAGCCCGTCGATCTGGAGGGCGTCGAACTGGGGGCGGGCGAACCGGTGCTGCCGGTCATCGTCGCGGCCAACCGCGACCCCGGCGTGTACCCGGATCCCGGCCGCTTCGACATCACGCGCGAAGGACCGGCAGCACACCTCGCCTTCGGGCACGGGCCGCACTTCTGCCTCGGCGCGATACTGGCCCGCCGGGAGATGCGGGTGGCGATCGGCTCCGTGGTGAAACGGTATCCGGGACTGCGCCTCGCCGTTGACGAGTCCGAGCTCACCTACGTACCGGAACTGGTCTTCCGCGGCCTGCAGGCGCTGCCGGTCACCTGGTGATCCGCGGCCCCTCGCCGCCACCACCGTCCTCCTCCTCCGCTACGGCCTCGCGCTCACCCGCAAGGAGGCCGCCACTCCCGCCACGGCCGTGCCGGCGAGCGCCCGACCCGGCGCCCCCGGGGGGACCGAGAGCCATCGGACTCCGGTGGCCTGCAACCGTCGCACCAGGCGAAATGGCGACGGGGCGCTCCTCGGAGTGCGGACCGATCAGCAGCTCACAAGTTGATGACGATTGAACAATCGGGGCCCTCCAGGCGACTTAGGAGATCCTTATTTAGGTTAGCCTCACCTCATGCATCACGCCCTGTTGGCCGCGGACACGGCCGGATACACCATGCCCCAGCTCTGGCGGATCCTCACCAAGGCCGGCTACTTCATCGGCCTCAGCGGAGCCCTCGGCGCCACCATCACGTACGCGACCACCGTGCGCCCGGCACTGCGTGCGCCGGAAACCAGCCGCCAGGATGCCGAGGTCCTGCGAAGTAGATCCGCGACCTACCTCGCCTGGGCAGGGGTGGTGCTGCTGGTCGCCGGCTACTTCCAGCTCGCCGCCCGTCTCGCCCGCGCCGGCAAGGGCATACCGTTCGGCGATGCCCTCGCCCCGGACCGGATCTGGGACTACCTCCACGCCCCGGCCGCGAAGGGCGCCTGGATCGCCCAGGGCACCGTCTACCTGGTCCAGAACGCGGTCCTGGCCGTGACGGCCGCAACGCTGATCGCCCTCTTCGTGCCCGCTGCCCGCCGCCACACGGACGCCATCGCCCTCACCGCGCTGCCGCTCTCCCTCGCCGTCACCCTGATCGCGGCCGTCCCCGCCACCAAGCCCGCCAACCTCGACCGCTGGCTCGACCTCGCCTTCGACCAGACCCACATCATCTCCGGCGCCGTCTGGCTCGGTGGCCTCGCCCTCCTGGTCGCGCTCGCCGGCACCCGTGGCCGCCTCGGCGACGGCGCCGGTCTTCTCTGGGCCGACAAGTGGCGCCGGTTCAGCCTCGTCGCCATGATCTGCGTCGGCGCCGTCACCATCTCCGGCCTCTGGCTCAGCTGGAAGCACGTCGGTGCGATCTCCCAGCTGTGGACCACCGGCTACGGCATCGCCCTGCTCGTCAAGATCCTCCTGGTCGCCGGCCTCGTCGCCGCGGGCGCCTTCAACCAGTTCTGGCTGATGCCCCGCATCGCCCAGGCCCGCCGCGCCGACGACACTTCCTCCCTGCTCCACCTGACCCTGCGGCACTTCCCGAAGGTCGTCTGGGGCGAGGTCGTTCTCGGCATCGCCGTCCTCCTGGTGATGCCCTTCATCGCCGGCTCCGCCCGCACCGAGGCCGGCAGCGCCAAGGCCGTCTCCTCCGGCAGCATCTTCGCCGGCGGCGCCGCCCTCGTCATCGCGCTGGCCGTCTCGCTCTACGCCACGGCCAGGGCTTCCGACGCCCTCTCCCACCGCCCGGCGGCAACGACCGCCTGAACAGAACGCCCACACCGAGCCGCACAAGCGGCCGGGGAGATGGGGCCGTACGGGGCCCGCTCCGCATGTCGAAGCCCCCGCCGGATCGGCGGGGGCTTCGACAAACTCCAGCAGGCCCTGGCTCCAAGAGACCTGACAACCGCTGTGCAGCAGCTGACCACCCCGACGTCTGCGGCTGTCACTCCCTGGTTCCGGTCGCAGCCACACCGAAGGTGAGCGCGCCCGCCAGTAGCGCGCAGACGAGTGCGAAGGCCGCCCACTGTCCGATGGAGTCGACCCGGTCGCCGAGCCCGAGCAGCTGCCAGGCGGTGTCCCGCAGCGCCAACGAGACCGGCAGTGTCAACGCGCCAGCGGTGGTCGCGATCCGGGCGGCCCGTCGCGTCCCCGATGCGGGAGGGGACGCGGCGAACCGCAGGACGCTGTTGCAGATCATCACGAAGGCGAAGGTTCCGCCCGCGAAGACCGCGGCCTCCACGGTGAAGAGCAGCACCCCGGGCCAGCCCTCGCCGGAGGCCAGTCCCGTGGCGACCAGCAGGCCGGCAGTGAGGGCGGCCGCGGCGGCGAGCGGGGCGAAGCGCAGACGCACGAAGCCGAGCACCGTACCGCGCCCGATCAGAGCGGCGAGTGCGCGCCCCGTGCGGGAGCGGGGGCCGGCGAGCAGGTTCGCGAGGGGCGCAAGGTCGTCCAGCCAGTCCCCGACCGTGCCCTCGGCCCCGCGCACCGGCTCCGGTAGCCGTCGGATCGCCCGGAGGTGCAGCAGCAGGCTCCCGGCCGTCACCCCGGTGAGCGGCAGCAGGGACGCGATCAGCCAGGAGGTGCCACCGTCCCAGGACGCGCGGTCCGCCCGCACGGCCACCGCCGCCCAGTCGGTGGCGAGCGTGGCGGCGACGAGCAGCGTGCAGACCAGCGCGGCCCGAAGTACCTGCTCGACCCGGTAGCGCGGCAGCGGCCGGTCGCGGCGGCACAGCAGCGCCCGGACCGCACCGAGCGCGCTGAGCAGGGGGACGAAGAACATGGTGAAGGTCACCACCGCGTCGTACGGATCGCCCTGCCAGGGGCTGCCCGCCCGCACCGGGCGAACCTGCGTCGTCAGGTAGGCGAACAGAGTGAAGGCGGCGGCGCCGGCGGCGGACGTCGACAGCGCCGCGGCCGCGGCGGGCCGAGCGGGGTGTCCGACGTCCAGCTGATCGATCGTCACGTCATCGCGCATGACGGCGATAGTACACATCGCGTAGTACGTGGCACGTAGTTCGCGGCACGTAGTATGGTGCTCCGTCAGATCGGAAGGAACGACACATGCAAGCCAACGACGCCCAGACGCTGGTGCTCTGCGCGCTGGCCGACGGGCCGATGCACGGATACGCCATCAACACGGCGATCGAGGAGCTGACCGGGGAGCGGCTGGGCCCCGGCAGCCTGTACGGGGCGCTGGCCAGGCTGGAGTCGAAGCGGCTGATCGAGCCGCTCGACGGGCAGGGCCGCCAGCGCCCGGTCCAGCTGACGCCCCTCGGCCGCGAGATCCTGGAACGCGAACTGCGCGCCATGGCCCGCGTCGCGAACGCGGGACTGCGGCGCCTGGGGGTGAACCCGGCGTGAGCGTCGTCGCCCGGAGCCTGGTCAGGCTCTACCCGGACGCCTTCCGCGAGCGCTGGGGCTCGATGGTGGAGGACGAGGCCCGCGGCGCGGGCTGGAAGTCGTGGCCCAACCTGGTCGCGGGCATCGTGGACATGTGGCTGCACCCGGCCCACTGGCCCGCCGACTCCCCGGCACAGCGCCAGCGGCGGGTGGCCACCATGGGGATCACGGTCGCCCTCGCCGCCTGGTTCCTGAGCCATTTGGCCGCCGAACAAGCCGGCCCCCTGCCCGCCGACGGCGTGCGGAACGGAGTCATGCACGGCTGCACCACCCTGCTGCTGCTCGGCATCGCCCTCGTCGCACCCCGGCCCCGGCCCACGCCGAGCGCCGCGATCACGTTGCTGGGGTGGGCGCTCCGCCGTCTCGCCGTACCCACGCTCCTCGGCACCACCGTGGTCGTTCTGGTGCACGGCGGCGTGGACGCGGACGCCTCGCCGCCCACCCTGCGCATCGCCGTGCTCACCGCCTGGTGGATCTCCCTCGGCCTCGGCGCGATCCAGATCCCCCGCATCTTCACCGGCATCGGCGCGGACGCCGTCGTGCCACCCGGCACCGGCCGCCTCCGGGCCGGCGTACGGACCCTCGCCGGTGCCAGCGCCACCGGCGGCGCGACCATCCTCGGACTTTCCATCGCCGCCGACGGATTCCACCCGCTCGGCGCCGGCATCGGCGTGGGCCTGCTCCTGCTGACGGCGGTGTGCGCGGGCACCCTGAGCGACCTGCACGACCTGCGCCACTGAGCGACCTGCCGGCGGCGTCGTGTGAGCCGCTCGGCGCCCGCCCGAGCGGCTCGCCCCGACCGGCAAGCCGCTCCCGACCCACCCGGACGGTGCTCATGCCCGACCTGCTCCGCTCCCTCTACACCCGCCGCCTGCGCCGCGAGGTCATGGCGGGCCCACTGCCCCGGCACATCGGGCTGATCATGGACGGCAACCGCCGCTGGGCCCGACAGATGGGCATGGCCAACCCGAGCCTCGGCCACAAGGCGGGCGCCGAACACGTCGAGGAGGTGCTCTCCTGGTGCGAGGCCCTGGGGATCAAGCACATCACCGTCTTCGTCTGCTCGACCGAGAACCTCCAGCGCCGCGGCGACACCGAAGTCGCCTACCTGATGCGGCTGATCGAGCAGGTGGTCACCGACCGCCTCACCCGCCCGGACGCCCGCTGGCAGGTCCACCTCGCCGGAATGACCGACGCCCTGCCCGACAGCACCGCCCGCGCCCTCAAGGAGGCCGTCGAGGCCACCCGCACCTGCACCACCGGCGCCCACGTCACCCTGGCCGTCGGCTACGGCGGCCGCCAGGAGGTCGTCGACGCCGTGCGCGACCTGATGTACGCGCGAGCCGAGTCCGGCGCATCACTGACCGCAGTAGCCGACACCCTGACGGTCTGCGACATCGCCCCGCACCTCTACACCGCCGGCCAACCCGACCCCGACCTCGTCATCCGCACCAGCGGCGAACAACGGCTCTCCAACTTCCTGCTCTGGCAGAGCGCCTACTCGGAGCTGTACTTCTGCGAGGCCCACTGGCCCGCCTTCCGCGAGGTCGACTTCCTGCGCGCCGTCCGCAGCTTCGCGGCCAGGCAACGGCGGTACGGCAGCTGAGCCCGGTTCTCGCAGGGCGTCACCCGCTCGGACGTACCCGCAGCACAGCCGGCCCCCACCCAGGCCGGCTCAGCCCGCAGCACCCCACCCGTACAAGTCGGAAGGCTCCGGGAGGACCGCATCGGCCTGGGGCGGGACGGTGCAGCCCAGGTACTGGAGGCTGTAGAGGACGCCGGCGGCCCCGTGGTCAGCTCCTGCCCTCCGTCCGGGGAAACGACGGCACCGGCTCCACCACACCCCGGCCCCGGGACGAAGCCGCCCGTGGGTCGAGCCCGCCCTGGGCCCGAAGGACCGCTCACCGCTGGGCGGTTTCGTTGGGATCAAGGTGGGGATGAGGGATGGACGGTGGTTCCCGGGTGGCACCCTGGAGCGATGCGATCCGGAACCGACATCACCGAGAACGGCCTGCGGCAGCTGCTCAACGAGTGGGATCCGATCGGCGTCGCCGACGAGGTGCAGGACGAGTACGACTGCATGCTCGCTCCTCTCCTCCAGCGGCTCCGGGGCGGTGCCGACCGGACGGAGATCGGCGAGTTCCTGCGGCACGAGCTGGAGGATCACTTCGGTCTCACCCCTCTGCCGTCAGAGCCGGAAGCGACGGCTGCCCGACTGATGTCCTGGTGGACAGCTGCCCGCACGGCCGACGGCACCGGCTGCGCGTAGTCGCCCCCGCCGGATCGTCTGCTCGTCCGTCCGGGTGTGCCGTTGACGGACGCGCAGTGGACGCGGATCGAGCCGTTGCTTCCGGACCGGACACCGGGGCGGGGTGGTCGGTGGCGGGACCACCGAGAGGTGATCGACGCCATCGCCCGGAAGTTTCGGACAGGGGCACAGCGGGTGCACCTGCCGGAGAGGTACGGCAACTGGCAGGGCGTCTGCAACCGGCTGCGAACTGACCTGGATCGTCTCGGTGGAACCGGGGCCGGGTGGGTGAGGCCCCGGCGGGCAGCAGTAGGGTGCGGCGCTGACGGATTGATCATGTGTCGGCGGACGGGCACAGCGCGCGTGAGGAACTCGGCGTGAGGTACGGAAATCAGGAGCACCTGCGGCGGTCCCCCTACTGGGACGGGTCCCACCAACCGCAGCAGCCGGGTGGTGTCCCGCTGTGGCAGCGGTTCCGGGGCGAGGAGTGGCCGACCCTGCGGGAGGTGCTGGCGCCCGTGCGGCGGACGGTCGGGGGCTGGGTCCTGGTGCCGCTGATGTTCTGCCTGTGGCCGTTGCTGGTGCTCCTGGGGCTCTACCCGATGGCCAGGACGGCGCGGCGGCAGGCGCGGCGGGTGTTCGCGGTGCCGGGGCCGCCGGGGATCACCGACGAAGCGGTGCTGCGGGTGCAGCGGATCCGGGGGTGGCTGGCGCTCGCGGCGGCGTTCTGGGTCCTTGTGGTGTACGGGTCGGCGGACGACTGGGGCCGGCTCGACGAGCAGTTCGAGGTCCGACTGGCGGTCACGCCGGTGCTGGTGCTGGTGACCACGCCGGTGGTGGTCGGGGTCCTGTTCCGGCTCGCCGGGCCGGCCGCCCGACCGGCCATGCGGGCGCAGGTGCGGCCTGCGGTGCTGATGGCCCTGAAGTACGTGGGCGCGTGCACGGCGGTTCCGGCTCTGCTGTGGCTGGCCTCGCAGGCGCGGGGGTCGGTCCAGGGTCTGTTCCTCGGGCCGCTGTTCGACCTGCTGGTCATGACGGCGCCGATCTGGGTGCTGATGTTCGTGGCCTTCGCCTCGCCGACGGTGGCCCGTACGGCATTCACCATGGACCGGGTGCACGCGACGTTCCCGCCCATCCTCACCGGCATCGTGGTCTGGGAGTTCGCCGGGATCGGGCTGCTGTTCGGCGGCCTGCCGCCCGGCCCGCCGCCCGTCCAGCTGTGCGCCGTGGTCGGCGGACCCGCGACGGTGACGGCGGTGGCCTGGTGGGAGGTGCACCGGCTCCGTACACGCTTCGGGGTCTCCTTGCGCGGGCGGGCGACGGCCGCGAACGGACGGTAGTCCGACCCCGTTCGGGAGGTGTGCCCCTGCCCCAGCCGGCCCGCGCGCCCGCGCCCCTCGACTCCTGCTGCACCGCTGCCCCGCTGCACCCGGCCCGGGCTCCGGCGACGGCGGAGGAGGCTTCGACGCGCCGGTCCGGGTGGTCCTCCGCGCCACCACGGGAGCGCCTCGCACGGGGGCGCCCCGCCGCCGAGGGGCGCCGGACCCTGTCCGGCATGCGGGCGCGGGCAGCCGGCCTCCCCTGTCCGGTAAGCGATCACCGGTCTCCTGCCACGCTCCCTCCCGGTCTCCTCCCCACCCATTGACGACCCTTCGGGAAAGCGCTTACCGTCGTCCCGCCCGGCCCCCACCTCCAGGGAGGACCTCCCCTCGTGCCCACCGCACCGAACCCCGCCCTGCTCTCCCGCCGCCGCCTGCTGCAACTCGCCGCCATCAGTACCACCGCCCTCACACTCGGCGCCCTCCCCACCCCCGCCACGGCCGCGGCCGACGCCTACGACACCCTCCGCCTCCGCTGGCGCGACCTGCTCACCGGCACCGGCTTCGACCCGGCCACCGCCCCGTACGCCACCACCCTCGCCGCCCTGGGCGACCGGGCCCGCACCCAGCTCCAGGCCATGGCCCCGGCCTCCACCTCCCTCTGGCCGGACCTCCCCCTGGGCACCAACTCGGCCAACGTCACCGCCTCCCACACCCGCCTGCGCACCATGGCCATGGCCTGGGCGCAGCCCGGCACCGGTCTGACCGGTGACCAGGCCCTGGCCGCCGCGATCACCACCGGCCTGAACCACCTCAACACCACCACCGGCGCCTACACCCCCACGACCACCGCCTACGGCAACTGGTGGGACTGGCAGATCGGCACCCCGCAGGCCCTCCTCGACATCTGCGTCCTGGCCCACGACCTCCTGACGCCCACCCGGCTCTCCGCCCTGCTCGCCGCCGTGGACCGCCAGGTCCCCGACTCCCAGGTGTCGAGCTACACCGGCACCAGCACGGGCGGCAACCGGGTGGACCTCTGCCGCGTCCTGGCCCTGCGCGGCGTGCTGGGTCGCGCCTCCGCCAAGCTCACCACCGCCACCACCGCGCTCTCCCCGGTCTTCCCGTACGTACTGACCGGCGACGGCCTGTACGCCGACGGCTCCTTCGTGCAGCACACCTGGGTGCCGTACACCGGCTCCTACGGCGAGGTGCTGCTCGGCGGCCTGAGCAGGCTCTTCGCCCTGCTGGCCGGTTCCGCCTGGCAGATCTCCGACCCGTCCCGGCAGAACGTCTTCGACGCCGTCACCGACGCCTACGCGCCCTTCCTCTACAACGGCCTGGTGATGGACTCCGTCAGCGGGCGGGCCGTCAGCCGGGGCCGCCAGAGCGGCGACCAGTTCCAGCTCCAGCAGGACGACCACACCCGGGGCCACACCCTGATCGGCCACATCCTCCGCCTCGCCGACTCCGGTGCCGCCCCGGCCGCCCAGTCCGCCGCCTGGCGCTCCGCCGTGAAGGGCTGGCTCACCCGTGACCACTACCTCCCCTACCTCTCCAACGCCTACCTCGACGTCCCCGAGCTCGCCCGCGCCCAGGCGCTCCTGAACTCCGCCACCGCCGCCTCCCCCGAGCCGCTCGGCGCCCGGGTGTTCGCGATGGACCGCGCCGTGGTCCGCCGCTCCGGCTGGGCCGCCTCGCTCAGCCTCTGCTCCGCCCGCACCACCTTTTACGAGACCGGCAACGGCGAGCACCTGCGCGGCTGGCACACCAACAACGGCATGCTCTCCTGGTGGGGTGCCACCTCCGGCAACGGCCAGTACTCGGACGCCTTCTGGCCCACCGTGGACCCGTACCGCCTCCCCGGCACCACCGTCTCCGCCAAGCCGCTCGCCGACGCCGCCGGCGGCGCCTGGGGCGCACCCCGCCCGGACTCCACCTGGGCCGGCGGCGCCACCGACGGCACCTACGCCGCCGTCGGCCAGGACCTGCGCGGCCTCTCCTCCACCCTGACCGGACGCAAGTCCTGGTTCCTGCTGGACGATTCGGTGGTCTGTCTCGGTGCGGGCATCGGCTGCACCGACGGCACCCCGGTGGAGACCGTCGTCGACAACCGCAACCTCGGCCCCGCAGGCACCCACGCCCTCACCGTGGACGGCGCCGCCCAGCCCACCACCCTCGGCTGGTCCCAGCGCTTCGACGGCGCCCGCGCCGTCGCCGTCGCGGGCTTCGGCGGCTACGTCCTGCCCGCCGGCACCGCCCTCCAGGCGAAGCGCGAGGCCCGCACCGGCAGCTGGCACGACATCAACACCAACGGCTCCACCGAGCAGCTCACTCGCCGCTACCTCACCCTCTGGTTCGACCACGGCACCGACCCCACCGACGCCGGGTACGAGTACCAGCTGCTGCCCGGCGCGACCGCAGCGGCCACCGCGGCCCGGGCGGCCGCCCCCACAGTCACCACCCTCGCCAACTCCCGTACGGTTCAGGCGATATCCGACTCCGCCTCGGGTGTGACGGCCGCCAACTTCTTCGCCGCCGGCACGGCCGGGCCGCTCACCGCCTCCGCCCCCTGCTCGGTGCTGGTCCGCGACACCGCCAGCACCCGCACCGTCACCGTCGCCGACCCGTCCCGCCGGGCCGCCACCGTCACGGTCACCCTCGCCTGCACGGGCCGCCCCACCGCGGCCGTCGAAGGCGTCAGCGTGCTCTCCACCGAGGGCACGATCACCCTCCTGGTGGAGCTCGGCGGCACCCAGGGCGCCGGCCGCACCATCACCCTCACCACCGCCTCCGGCGCCCCGGCGACCGCCACCGCGACCCTGCTCGACCCCACTCAGGACAGCTTCGTCCGCGACGGCTCCTACGCCACCACCAACTACGGCACCGCCACCACCCTGACGGTCAAGAACACCGGCACCACCGACAGCGGCTTCAGCCGCCGCGCCCTCTTCACCTTCGACACCACCGCCGTCCCCGGCACCGTCCGCCGCGCCGTCCTCTGGGTCCACGGCGCGGTCGCCGACTCCGGCGGCACCCTCGCCACCCTCCAGGCCTTCACCACCGCCCCCACCCCCTGGACCGAACTCGCCGTCACCTGGGCCAACGCCCCCGCCCTGGCCCAACCCCTCGGCACCGGCCGGATCTCCACCACTCCCGACTGGATCCCCCTCGACGTCACCTCCGCCGTCACCCCGGGCAACCCGTCCCTCGCCCTGGCCCTCTTCCAGCCCCTCGCCACCGTCGGCCTCGCCGTCAACCTCGACGCCCGCAGCCACACCGCCTTCCATCCCGTCCTGGAGGTGATCAGCTCCTGACCGGCCACCGCCGCACCACGGGGTGTCATGACTTCGGTGGCCGCCCCGATCAGGGGAGACACTGAGGAGTTCGCTGCCGGATCACCGGATCGAACCGGTTCCTGGCGGATCGGTCTCGTCGGGGCCGGGATCGGCCGATGCCCCGGACATGGGTCCGAGGGCGATCCGCGAGAGAGGGCCCGGCGGCAGGCCGGCCCGCACGTGCGGAGCGGGCGCAGTGCAGGGCGGCCGGTGGTGACCTGATCGTTCGCCGGTTTCACCGCCGGGACCTCCGGGCCGGTGCGGGCCTCGGCCCGGCCGTCGCCGGGGGTGCCGGTCGGCGGAGCCGGCGCCACCTGCCGTCCGTGCCGCCGGCGCGACCGGCTGCGGGGCCGGTTCCCGGGCCGGTCGACCGGCCCGGGAAAGGGGTCAGCCCTCGTTGCCCCGCTCGTCCTTGGGCGAGAACCGCAGGCGGGTGGCGGCCGCCGCGCCGAGGGCCAGCAGCACGACGGAGATCCACGTCCGGCCAGGTGGTTGCCGGTGCTCTCTTCGGCCCAGCCCATGACGTAGGAGCCGACGAAGCCACCGGTGATGCCGGGCAGGAAGTAGCCGACGGAGTAGAGCGCCACCTGATGCGTCCAGCTGGCGAAGATCGCGATGAGCATCTGCTTGTCGCGCAGCACCGTCAACAGGGAACCGCAGCTGGTCCCGGCGGCCTTGGCACCGTCCTCCTGCTCGCGAGTCGCCGCCTCGCCGACCAGCGCCGCCTCCTTGGCGGTCGGCCACGGGGCCGTGGCCGGGCCGTCCGGGAGGTACTTGAAGGCGACGACGGCCAGGAGGACGCAGGGAAGGCCCTCGATGACGAACATCCACTGCCGGCCGTGCCAGCCGTTCCAGCCCCCTCACGCGGACGGCCGGCGGTTCAGCGGTGCTCGGGGTTCTCAAAGTCGAAGCGGCAGCCGGCGTCCCACTCGGAGCGCTGGTTGCCGTGGGCCGGGATGCCGCCGGCGTCCTTCAGCATGCGGGCCAGGTGGAGCTGGTTCCAGGTCATGAAGGTGGTGTTGCGGTTGGTGAAGTCGTTCTGCGGGCCACCGGAACCGACGTCGAGGTAGGACGGGCCGGGGCCCGCCTCCCCCACCCAGCCCGCGTCGGCCTGCGGCGGGACGGTGCAGCCCAGGTGCTGGAGACTGTAGAGCACGTTCATCGCGCAGTGCTTCGCGCCGTCCTCGTTGCCGGTGATCGGAGCATCGGCAGCATCAAGCAGCGAGAGGAATGGAGTGGGCACAAGATTGGCGTCTGGATCAACTCCTTCCGGAACCGGCGTGCCAGCTATGACGCGGATCGCATAGCCACCCTGGAGGACCTACCGGGCTGGGCATGGACGCCGCAGGAAGACTCCTGGAACGCCACGCTAGCCGAGCTCAGCGCTTGGGCGGCCGAATACGGACGGATGCCACGAGCACACGCAGCCGACATCATCGAACGGCGGCTTGGGGTGTGGAGGCGGAACAACAAGAGCAAGCGCCACGGTCGCACCGACGACTATCAGGCCATCCGACTGCGAGCACTGCTGGCCCAGTACGGCGAACGCATGCCCTGACCTGCCATCCCGGCCCACACCGGCGAGACCCGCGAGGCTACGCAGGGCGAGGCTGCGAGGAATGCAGATCGCTGTTAAATCTCTCTCAGGCCCGCTTCTCCGGTTTATTCGCACCGATGCTGCCCGGCACGGCCACGCCGTCCTCCCAGCTCAGCCGCACGAGCACCCTCCTGGCCACGCGACTCGTGCAGCTGAGCTCGAAGGATGATCTGACCGAGGCAAAGGTCCACAGCCGAATGACGTGCTGGGCGGATTCTCCGACAGCGCGGCAGAACCTCCGTCCTCGACACTCCCCCGCACGCAGCTGGCCGTCAGGCTGCGGCATCTGGCGTTCGACGTCCCTGGGTGGCGAATTCACGTCTCAGAACCGATGCCTGCCGGAGGCCCTCTCACGGCGGAGTACTCTCCGCCGGTCAGCGCGATCGCGAAGGTACTGCAGGACGGCTCGCCACCAGGACAACCGGTCCCGCGAGTTCTGCGGGATCAGGCGATTCAGGACGCGCAGCGCCAGGACGCCCAGGATTATGAGCGCCACCAGCGCTGCCCGCACCCATGCAGGCAGGCCATCCAGCAAAGCCAACGGGAACTCAACCATCGCAGGAACCCCTGCCCCGTCAGATCCCCTCCCGAAGTTCCAGACAGGCGCCGCCGTACGTCACCTCGAAGGTGTCGCGGTGACGGTCCAGCCCCGCGCCGGCGATGCCCACCACGGGGTGTGTCAGCGCCCGGGCGAGATCGGCTGGGTAGGGGTAGCCCGTCCAGCGGAGTTCCCAGGAGTCCCCTCGGCCGGACAGTCGTCGCTGCACGCCGCGGCCGAACTGCTCGGCGTCCTGGCGGCGGTCTCCGGGGCGGTCGAGTGGGTCCCAGTCCCAGCTGGTGGCCCAGTTCTCCTCCCGGTCCTCCAGGGTGTACCGGGACACCAGTCCGGCGAGCAGCACCTCGGCGTCAGGGGTGATGTGCGGAAGACCGTCCAGGGCGTCCCGCTCGGCCCCAGTGAGTTCGTCACCGGACATTCGAAGCCCCCGCCATGGTGTGGTGGTCAGCGATGCGTCCCGGCGCGGTCCGCCCGGACGTCCGGTGACGACCAGCCGCGCGCCCGTGGGTTTGTGCCGCAGATGGAACGTCTCCGGGCGGCTGACCGACCGTCCGGACAACCGGAGGCCTGGTACGTGGAGGGAGTTCTGATCCCGCTTCGACACCAGCAGGTCGGCGACGTTGTCCGGCGCGCGCTCGGCAACGATCACCAGCTCGTCCCAGCGCGCCGACATCACTGGATCGTAGGCACTGAGGCGGCTCCACCCCCAGGCGCCGCCGCGCCCGCCGATGGGCCCGTCGTTGAACAGCCCGAGCGCAAGGAGCGCCCGAAGCGAACGCTGACCCGGTGAACAGGTGTCGAGGGCAATGACGTTGCCTCGCCCGAGGCTGGCGAGAGCAACGTCCAGGGTCTCGCCGGTGAAACGCTTCCGCTCATGGGCCGCCCTGAGCCTGCTGGAACTCCGGTTGCCCGCTGCGCGTGTCGACTGCACGACATATCTCCCCGCCCTCACGAGACCCGGTACTGACGCGAGAGCCGACATGCCTGAGAACGACGGATGGCACAGCTGTCTCCCGCAGAGCAGGTGCGCTACGCACCCTCGAGTCACCGTATGCAGCACCGGGCCCTGCACGGTTGAATACCCCCGCCCCTCTGCGGGTCGGCAGGGGCCCACTGTACACGAGTCGCCTCGGCCCATACGGATTCATGGGGGCGCCGAACTGCGCAGTATGTTCTCCCAGGCCGGAGCGCGGCTCGCCGAGCAACCGGAGTTCAGATTCAAACGCGCCGCCTGGGACCGACTGGACCCGCCGGTCGAGCTGTTACCAACAGCCGGTTCGGCATCGGCGTGCTCAGCTACTTCATGCTGGCCGACGAACTCACCGTCACTACCTGCCGGATGGACCCCACGGGTCGCCCCACGTCGGTCCTGGAGGCGTCAATCCACGGCCCAGGCCAACTCTTCGGATCGTCGAGCGGACGCTCAGGGGCGAGGAGTACGGGGCCACGGTCCGGCTCCGCCTGCGCGAGCCAGCGGCAGACTGGTCCTGCGTGGACGTGCTGGAACGGATAGTTGGCGTCGCGGAGTTCGACACCGCTGTCGCGCACGGGGACGGCCGCGCCGACTGGCCGGCCGGACTACTCCAGGTGCGGAAGCAGCCGAAGCGGGAGCGCCTCGGTTCGACGTCCACGGCTTCCGGACCGCCTGGGCCGACGCGCTGAAGGACGTCCAGGTGACCTGGACGGAACACGGCGGCGCCCTCCTCGTGGACGGCCTGGTCGTCCAACCATCGGTCCGTGTAGCGGTTTTGTCGAGCGATGACGCGGGCCTGCGCGGCGTCGTGGTCAACCTCACCGGGCTGTACACCCCAACCCAGCTGTCCGCCGACCGCGTTCAGGTGCTCGACGACGTCTCGCCGACGGCTGGACGAACCGTGCTGGCCTCCCTGGACACCGTGGCACCCGGGTCCCTGGCCGCCCTCGCTGGGTCCCTCGACCCCACGATGCCCGGGCCGGACCGTGCCCAGGATGCGGTGACGGGTATGCAGGGGCTGATTCCGCGCATCCGGGACGGGAGCTGCGGGTAGGAGAGCGTCAGGCCGGGGACATGCCCTCGGCAACGAGTGTGGCGAGGTCGAGATACGCGCGCCGACCGCGCTGAGCAGCACAACCCATTGGAGGACCTTCGGAGTCGCACCGCTCCGGGTGGATACCCGCCACCCCTAAAAGGAACCACGAACGGTCAGTCCTTGTTCGTACTCTTCTCCCGATCAGGGTGGCGGTGATATCACTTGACCCCGAGTGATCAGCCGATCACGGATGTGCGGGACTCGGGGGGCTGGGGAGAGTGTCTGATGGCGTCGACACCGGAGCGGACGACAGGCATCCGTCACCACCGGCCCTCGTCGGCCCCTGGCTTAGAACCCATGCCGTGCCATCCCCGAAGAAGATCGTCTTCTCGTACGATCCCGACGAGTTCGAGGAGTTCGTCAAGGAGTGGGTCCCCGCTCTGGCGACGAAGTACGTCGCGGTGCAGCGGCACGGCGGTTCGGGCGATCACGGGGTCGATGTCGCGGGCTATCTGACCCCGGACGGACTTGAGGGCTCGTGGCACAACTACCAGTGCAAGCATTACGGAGAGGCCTTGACATGGTCGAAAGCCGCTCCCGAGATGCGCAAGATGTTCGCTTCAGCGGTGACCGGACACTTCACGGTTCCCCAGCAGT
This sequence comes from Kitasatospora sp. NPDC058063, assembly GCF_042885395.1. Lineage (NCBI taxonomy): Bacteria > Bacillati > Actinomycetota > Actinomycetes > Kitasatosporales > Streptomycetaceae > Kitasatospora > Kitasatospora sp. NPDC058063. The sequence continues at coordinate 74,744 of NZ_JBHVSD010000019.1, read as the reverse complement.
ACGTCTTCGTCGCTCCGATCATCGGTCCCCGACTCGTCCGGCGGCTGTCCAAGAAGACCGAGTCCAAAGCCGAGTTCCTCAGGGAGCTGGCTTCCACCCGTGATCCCGTCATCACCTCTCTCACCGCCGAGAGACGGCGAGAAGTCCGCGATCTCGCGGATGCCACGGACTTCTCCATGTTCACCACCATCGACATGGACGAGATGCTGTCGCTGCACCAGACCACACCGCACTGGGCGGTGCGCTTCCCCCAACCCCCGGCACCACGTCCGCAGAGGATGCTCCCGCCTGACGCTCACGCTCCGGAGGAGGCCCGCTACATCCAGCAATTGGTGCGGGCCTACGGAGAACTCTGGGGCGAGCAGGCCGACAACCTGGAGCGCATCGCCGAACACGACGAGGCACGCGATCACCTGCGCAGGCAGCGGGAGGCCTTCTACAGCGCGGAATCGCTGCGCCTGTTCGCCCGCGACTCGACCGCCGGCGGGCACTTCGAAGCCGTCCTCGACGACGTCTACGACATCGTGGTCGAGGTCGCGGCCGGCAGGTTCGAGTACGGGTACGACCGCGTGCAAGCGGTCCTGGCCGCCTCCGGGAACGTCGAGCTCACCAAGACGATCCTCACCGAGTTCGTACGACCCTTGGACCGCAAGGGGGTCTGCCACCACCTGGCCAACGCCGACCGTTTGATCTGGTGCCGCGGAGGTGCCGCGTGAATCCGCTAAACAGTCCCCTGGAAATCGGGATGCGCGCACTTGTGCTTCTCGCCGAAAGCCATCCCGAACCACTGGACCTGGCCCAGATCACCCTTCTCGACTACGCGCTCCTGCACAGCGGCGAGTTCGACGGCCCACCGAGCCTTCACCCCGATTTGCCCGCCCGGCCGGGCGAACTAGGGATGAAACGAGGCCTGTTGGAGCAGGCGCTGCTCGTCCTGATCCGCGCCGAGCTGGCCCGCCTGGAGCCCGCCGACGACGGCCTCGTCTACCGCGCGACGGAGCGGGGGCCCGCTTTCGTCGAACTGCTCGAAGCCCCCTATGTCGAGCGCCTGCGCGAGCGCGCCGAATGGGCCGTCCACCAGTACGCGCCCGGCGCCGACGTGCGGGCTGCCACCCGTGCGCTGCTCAACCGCCCCGCCGAGACGCCCCTACCCCCCGAGGTTCCTCGTGGCTGACCTACGACTGACCCACCTTACCTACGCGGGCTCCGGAAAGCCCACCGCCCGTGTGGCCTTCGGCCCCGAGCTCACCGTCATCTACGGCGCGTCCGACACCGGCAAGTCCTTCATCGTCGAGTCCATCGAGTACATGCTCGGTGGTGCGCGTCTGCCGCTCATCCCCGAAGCCGAGGGCTACAGCCAGATCCTCCTCGGGCTTCAAATGCCCGATGGAGCGCCGATCACCCTCGTCCGGCGACCGGGCGCCAGCACTGTCGCCGTCCACTACGAGGACCTGCGCGACCTGGTCACCCGGAGGTCCGACCGGGAACTGACCGCAGTCCACCGCTCGGGCAGCTCCCGCAGCCTCTCCGCCATACTCCTCGCAGAACTCGGCTATGCCGACGCCCGGATCCGCAAGAACGACGCCGGCGGCACCCGCGGACTGTCCCTGGCCGACCTCGTCCACCTGTCCCTGGTGACCGAGACCCGCATGGGCGACCCCCTCTCCCCCGTCCTGCGGTCAAATGCGGCGTCCGGCAAAACCGCTGCCGCCTCGGTGATGAAGTACCTGCTGACCGGCGAGGACGACCCGGTGGTCGACACCGGGCCGAACACCAACGAGCGCCGGGTCCACAAGGGCCAGATCGGGCTCCTCGACCAGATCGTCGTCGAACTCTCCGCCAAGCTGACCACCCGGGAAAACGCCTCCCAACTACGCGAACGGCTGACGCGGATCCAGGCCACCATCGACGGCCAGTCCCGTTCCCTGCGGGTGATCACCGACCGCCACATCGGCGCGGTCTCCGACCGCATCAATGCCGCGCAGGAACTCGCCGCCGTCGAGTCCCGCCTGGCCGAGGTCCACGACCTGCTCACCCGGTTCGGGCTGCTGGAACAGCAGTACCGCTCTGACCTGGACCGGCTCGCGATGGTCAGCGAAGCCGGCAGCATCCTCGGCTACTTCCGCGTTGGCACCTGCGTGTTCTGCGGCGCCGAACCCGAACACCAGCACCACGGCCACGGGGAGCAGGAAACGACCCAGCTGCACGCGGCCGTTGAAGCCGAAGCCGCCAAGACCGGCTCGCTCCTCGCCGATCTCCTCCCGACCATCGCGGACCTGCAGACCCAGCTGGATGAGCTCGTCGGACGAAGGGGCGTCCTGCTCCTGCGCGCCAGAGAGCTCGACACCGAGATCTCCGAGGCCGAGGAGCGTCTCGCACCCCTGCGGACGCACATGGACGACCTCCTGGCTGCCCGCTCCACCGCCGAACGCGAGCTCGAGCTCCATGCCCGCATCGAGGAGCTAGAGGATCGACGCTACAAACTCGACGGAGCAGGCGCGGTCCGGTCTCAGCGGCCCGCCAGCCACATCCTTGCCCGGGTGCTCTCCAGGTTCGACGATGTGCTGAGGCGGACGCTGGATGCCTGGTCCGTTCCCTCGGTCGAGTTCGCCGAGTACGACCAGTACGGCATGGACGTCCGGGCCGGCAGCCGCCCCCGTTCCGGCCGCGGCCAGGGCGTGCGCTCGGTCCTGCACTCCGCGTTCACAACCGCCCTCGCCCGGTACTGCCTCAACGGGGGCCTGCCCCACCCTGGCTTCGTCGTCCTCGACTCCCCCGTTGTCACCTACCGCGAACCGGTCGGAGAGGACGTCGATATCACCTCGAATGTGGTCGACCACTTCTACCAGGACATGCTGACCTTCCCCGGCCAGGCCATCGTCATCGAGAACGGCGACCCGCCGAGCAGCGTGCTCTCCTCCGCCACGACGTACCGCTTCACCGGCCCAGGCGGCGGCCGGCCCGGCTTCTTCCCGACCTCCCCGACCAGCGAGGCGTGATCATCGGCGGCCAGACAGTCACGACCCACGTCTCCCGGATCCTGACCAAACTGAGCCTCCGCGACCGGTCCAAGCGGTCGCCCTCGCGCACCTGAAATCGCGACTCGCCGTCATGAACATCCGGATGCGGGACCAGAAGCTACTGTCGCATGTCCTGCCTGGCCGCGTACGAGAGGCTTGCGCCTCCATTCGGGCCGTTCAGCGGTGCTCGGGGTTCTCGAAGTCGAAGCGGCAGCCGGCGTCCCACTCGGAGCGCTGGTTGCCGTGGGCCGGGATGCCGCCGGCGTCCTTCAGCATGCGGGCGAGGTGGAGCTGGTTCCAGGTCATGAAGGTGGTGTTGCGGTTGGTGAAGTCGTTCTGCGGGCCACCGGAGCCCTCGTCCAGGTAGGAGGGGCCGGGGCCGGCCTCGCCGACCCAGCCGGCGTCGGCCTGGGGCGGGACGGTGTAGCCGAGGTGCTGGAGGCTGTAGAGGACGTTCATCGCGCAGTGCTTGGCGCCGTCCTCGTTGCCGGTGATCAGGCAGCCGCCGACCCGGCCGTAGTAGGCGTACTGGCCCTCGGAGTTGAGGATCGACGAGCAGGCGTAGAGCCGCTCGATGACCTTCTTCATCACGGAGGAGTTGTCGCCCAGCCACACGGGCCCGGCCAGCGTGAGGATGTCGGCGGCCATTACCTGGGAGTAGATCACCGGCCACTCGTCGGTCTCCCAGCCGTGCTCGGTCATGTCCGGCCAGACGCCCGTGGCGATGTCGATGTCCACCGCCCGCAGGACGTCGACCGCGACGCCCTGGCGTTCCAGGATGCCGGTGCTGACGTCGATCAGGCCCTGGGTGTGGCTGCGCTCCGGGGAGCGCTTGAGCGTGCAGTTGATCACCAGGGCGCGCAGGTCGGCGTACGACGTCGGCGTGTCCGGCACGGGGTCCTCCCTCGGTCCGTCGGGGAGGCCGGTCGGGTCGCGGACTCCCGGCACAGCTCACCAGGTCGGCGGGGCGGACGCGCGCGCGGTTGGGCCGGTGGCCTGACGACACGCCGACGGGTGCGCCGGGCAGTCGCGGACGAAGCGGGCCTGGCACCCGTGTACAGCGTCAGTGCCCGGGGCGGCGGCCGTCGTCCGGGAGGCAGAGGTGAACGGTGTGCCGTGGGTCGGTGGGGAATGAGTGGTCGAGTTTCCAGCCCTGTTCGGCCGCCACCCGCAGGACGGTTGCGGCGCCCACGCCCCGGTAGTGCCGGGCCCGGACGGCGACCCGGCGCAGGACCCGGCCCGTCCCGTCGAAGCGGTAGTGGTTCCTGCTGCGTTCGCGCGCCAGCTCGGCACAGAAACGTTTCCGCAGGTGTTTCCGCAGATGGCGCACGTAGGCGTTCGGGCTGCGGCGGAGTTCCAGGAAGCGGACTCCCGGCAGGAGGACGAGGGTGAGGAGGGGCAGCACGACGCGGCAGCGCATCGGGCCCCACGGTGTTCCGGGCTCGGGCGGTGGTCCGGACGGATCGGGCACACCGGTCGGCACGGGAGGTGGCAGGAGGCGGTAGAAGTGCAGTTGTCCCTGCACCGCCCTGCTCTTCGCCCAGTCCGTCGACCAGTCGTGCCGCCCGGCCAGCTCCTCGACCCGCAGCGGGGTCAGCCCACGGTAGTAGTGGCGTTCGAGACCCGTGACGGCCCGGCGCACGCCGCTTGGCGGCAGCTCGGCCGGTCTCCAGCCGCTGGTCCGCTCGGCGGCGGCGAAACGGTTCCGCAGGAGCTCGTCGGTGAACCGCTCCCACTCCTCGGGCCTGCCGTTCCACTCGACGCGCAGGCGGCGCCAGGAGATCCCGGCTGCCGACAGCCCCGCCAGGGTGTCGGCCAGGTCGGCGGCATCGGGACCGCCGCCGCCGACGGAGCCTCCCCAGAACGCCAGGACCATCCAGCCGATCACGAGCAGGAGTCCCAGCGGGAGGTAGAGGAACTGCAGGACGAACTGTGTCACCAGGCCGGCCCGTGACCGGCGCGGCGCCGCCTGCTGGGCGGGGGTCGTCCACGGTCGGACCGGAACGCCGGTCCGGGACGCGCCCGGTCCGTCCGAACCGCTCGACGGCATGGCTGAAGGCATCGGACACCGTCCCCCTCGGTCACGTGCTGCCTGGATCGGCTCTGCCCGCTCCGTGGGGCGCCAACCTCTCTGTGACGCAATCGAGTTCTGGTCACGGCCAGGCGGCCCGCACCCTCGGAGCGCCCTCGGAGGCTCGGCTCAGGCCCGGGCGGCGCGGCGGATGATGAGCATGTCCTGGGTGTGGCCGATGGCGAAGCCGCCGGTGGGGAGGGCGAAGTGGTCCTGGACGTAGGCGGCCAGGGCCGTGCGGGAGGGGCGGGGGTCGAGGGTGGCCAGGTCGGCGACGTTGACCATGAACTCGGCGACGTCCACGGCCACGGTGAGGTCGGGCGCGCGGTAGTGGAGGTCGAGGGTTTCGAGGGCGTAGCCGTGCTCGGGGTGGAGCTCGCGCAGGCGGTCGGCGAGCGGGCGGAGGTCGTAGCGGGCGCCGGTGAAGTGCGCGGCCATCCGCATGCAGGGGCTCTCCGGGTTCTGCAGCACGACCAGGAGGGTGCCGCCGGGGGCCGTCCAGTCCAGGGCGCGGTTGAGGGTGCGGAGCCAGTCCACCTCGGGCACGTAGTAGAGCACGTGGGAGAGGTGGACGAGGTCGGCCCGCTCGGGCGGGGCGGCCCGGTCGAGCGGGTCCGGGAGGACCAGGGCGTCGGGGCAGGCCTCGGCGAGCTTCTCGCGCATCGCGGCGCTGGGTTCCACCGCGATCGTGCGGTCGAAGGAGCGGCTCAGGTAGGCGGTGGTGCGGCCGTCGCCCGCGCCGAGGTCGAGCAGGACCCGGCGGTGCGGCAGGGTGGCCACGATCTCGCTCAGCCGGTCGTGGGTGATCGGCTTCTCGTCCGTTCCGGCGAGGAACAGTTCGAACGCCCGGCGGTAGTCGGCGCTCGTCACGTCCAGCACCCGGACCGGGTCCTCGTCCTTCGTCCTCGTCTCCACCGGTCGGCCTCCCCTGTTGACGTTGTGTCGGGTCGCGTCATTGGACCCCGGTGGCGCGGTCCGGTGGCGCAGGGACGTTCCTGCCCGCGTGTCGGCCAGGTCCTTCGGCACCCGGGGCCCGCCGTTTAATCGGTGGCCCGGGCTCGGCGGCGGCTCCTACAGTGTCGGCCGGATCAAGAACGCCCAGGGAGCAGGACATGCGTGTGCACTACCCCCGGACGCCGCATCTGCCCTGGTCACCGGGCGCCGCGGCGGACGACGTACGGACCGGGGACCTGTCCGCGCTGGCCGGCGCCGAGGTCGTCGTCACCGAGAAGCTCGACGGCGAGAACACCACGCTCTACCGCGACGGCCTGCACGCACGCTCGCTGGACTCCGCCCACCACCCCTCCCGCGCCTGGGTGAAGGGCCTCCAGGGCCGGATCGCCCCGCGCATCCCGGAGGGCTGGCGGATCTGCGGCGAGAACCTGTTCGCCCGGCATTCGATCCCGTACACCGATCTGGAGAGCTGGTTCTACGGCTTCTCGGTCTGGACGGGCGGCGAACGCGACGGCAGGAACGACAGCCACGACGACGGCTGGGACGGCAGTCGGGACGGCAGCCGGGACGACGGCCGCGACCACTGCCTGGACTGGGACGACACCGTCCGCTTCCTGCGCCGCCTCGGCGTCCCCACCCCGCGGGTGCTGTGGCGCGGCCGCTACGACGAACGCGCCCTGCGCGCCCTGCGGTTGGACCTCGACCGGCAGGAGGGGTACGTGGTGCGGACGGTCCGGGGCTTCTCCCGGGCCGAGTTCGGCGAGCGGGTCGCCAAGTGGGTCCGCCCGCGGCACGTGCGCACCGACACCCACTGGATGCACGCCGCCGTGGTGGAGAACGGGCTCGGCCCGGGTGCCGCGCTCTGGGCCGTGCGCTCCGGCGCGCTGCCCGAACCGACCGCCCTCGCGGCCGCCCTGGACCTTCCCGAACTCACCTGCCCACCCGAGGAGTTGGCGGACGTGTCGGCCCGGCTGGACGAACTGGGCCGGGGCGGGGACGCCCGGCTGGCCGGTGTGCTCGCCACCGCGCTGCGCACCGCCCGCCGGCAGTCGCTCGCGCCGCGGCTGGCCGGGCCGCTCGGCCTGCCGCTGGCCCGGCGGGTCGCCGACCTGGCCGGGCTGCACCCGGCCCTCCAGCAGCCGTACCCGGACGGGGAGCGCCGCGCCGGGCTGGTCCGGCTCTCGGCCGCCGCCGACCTCGGGGTGCTGCACGCCGTCGCCGCGACCGCCGCCCCCGGACGGGCGGAGCGCGAGCAGGTCGCCTGGTCGGCGCTGCACGCCGAGGACTCCGGGCTGCTCGACGGGGCGCCGCTCGCCCGGTTGCGGGCCGGGCTGCGCGAGGCGCTGGCCGGACTGGACCGCGACGCCGCCGACCGCTGCTGGGCCCAGGCCCGCGAGGCGTACGCCCTCGGCCGGATCACCACCGCCGAGGAGGCCGTGGCGGCCACCTGGCGCTGGCGCGACGGCCGCTTCCCCCGGCTGGTCCACCTGTGCGGCCCCTCCGGCAGCGGCAAGAGCAGCTTCGCCGCCGGGCTCACCGGCGTGACCGCCCGGATCTCACTGGACGACCTGCGCGCCGCCCGGGGCTCGCGCGCCGACCAGCGCGACAACGCCGAGGTACTGCGCGAGGGGCTGGCCCGGCTGGACGCCGCCCTGTGCACCCCGGGCGACGGCGAGGCGGCCACCGCGGTCTGGGACGCCACCTCGCTCAACCGCCAGCAGCGCTCCCACGTCCACGCCGTCGCCCAGCGCCGCGACGCCCTGATCACCCAGGTGGTGCTGATGGTCGGCGAGGATGAACTGGTGCGCCGCAACGCCGTCCGCCCGCACCCGGTGCCCGCCGAGGTGCTCACCGCACAGCTGCACCGCTTCGGCCCGCCCTACCCCGGCCAGGCGCACCGCACCTGGTACGTCGGCCCCGGTGGCATCGTGGAGGACACGGCGGGAACCCTCGACGAGGAGGAGGCGTGATGCGCCCCATCGAACAGATCTGCCAGCGGATCCGCTGGGACGCCCGCTTCGACCCGGCCCGGTTCACCCTGGGCGTGCGCCAGCGCGACGACCGCACCGAGCGCGTCCCGCTGGAGGCCTTCGCCGCCTCGGGCGAGATCCCCTGGCACCGGGTGCACTGGGTCGAGGCCGACGGCGTACGGGTCTGGGACCGCGCCTCGGGCGTGGACCTGCTCGACTCCACCGAGGCCGGGCACCGCACCGATCCGCCCCTGCTGCCCTCGCCCTTCTTCACCGCGACCGTCCCGCACGCCTGGCATCCGGGCGGCGGCTGGCGGCCCGCCGAGGCCGGCCCGGACACCCGGGTGGCCACCGGCGTCCCGGCGGCCACGGACGTCCCGGCGGCCACCGGCCTGCGCGTGGTCACCTGGAACACCCTGTGGGACCGCTACGACGCCGACCGGATCGCCACCGCCCGCCGCCGCCCCCTGCTGCTCGCCGCCCTGGAGGCCGCCGACGCCGACGTCATCGCCCTCCAGGAGGTCGAGCCCGCCCTGGTCGCCCTGCTGCTGGCGGCCCCCTGGATCCGCGCCGGGTACACCCTGGGCGCCGACCCGCTCGGGCCGGACGTCGGCGACCACGGCCTGCTGCTGCTCAGCCGGCTGCCGGTGGCCGCGGCCGGGCGGCACGCTCTGGGCCCGCACAAGGCCGTCGCCGCTCTCTCGGTTCGGACCGGCGGCACGCCGCTGACCGTCGCCGCCGTCCACCTCAGCAGCGACCACTCGCCGGACGGCGCCGACCGCCGCCGGGCCGAACTCTCCCGACTGGCCGAGGGGTTGGCCGGCGTCGAGGGCGAACTGCTGCTGCTCGGGGACTTCAACGACGGCCGCTCCGGCCCGGCCGGCCCCGCCGCCGCGCTCGGCCTGCGGGACGCCTGGACCCAGGTGCACGGACCGGCCGATGACACCCCCACCTTCGACCCGACGGCCAACCCGCTCGCCGCGGTCTCCTCACTGACCGGCCGCCCGGGCCGCCTGGACCGCGTCCTGCACCGCGCCGACGGCACCCGTGCCACCGCGGCCGTCCTGCTCGGCGACCGCCCGGCCGGGGACGGGCTCCTCCCCTCCGACCACTACGGCGTGGCCGTGGACCTCGCGCTCGACGGCGAGGACCCGGACAACGGCCCGCCGGACGTCCTCGACGCCGCACCCACCGCCCGCACCGCCGTCGCCTGGCTGCCGCCCGAGGAGCTGTGGCCGCCGATCCAGCGCCTGCGCGAGGCCTACGACCCGCAGCTGCGCCGCTGGCCCCCGCACGTCAACCTGCTGTTCGGCTTCGTCCCGGAGTCCGAGTTCGACCGCGCCCTGCCGCTGCTCGGTGCGGCCGCCGCCGAGACGGCACCGTTCACCGCGCGACTGGAGGGCGTGCACACCTTCGGGCACCGCGAGGACGCCACCGTCTGGCTGGACCCGGCCGCCGGCTCGCCCGCGCCCTGGGCGGCGCTGCGGCACGCGCTGGAGCGCCGCTTCCCGCGCTGCCGCGGCCGGGCGGAGGGCTTCACCCCGCACCTGACCCTCGGGCGCAGCGACGACCCGCAGCCGGTGGCCGCCGACTGCGCGGCCCGGCTCCCCGGGGCCTCCGCCCGGGTCGGCGAGCTGGTGGTGCTCTCCCGCCGGGGCGCCGAGCCGATGCGGCCGCGCGCGGTGGTCTCGCTGGGGACGGGCGAGGTGCGGCCGGTGCCCGAGCAGCCGATCGCCTCGCCGGCCCCGGAGCCACCTCAACACACCTCCACCGCCCGGGCATTGGCCCGGCGCATCGCGGCGGCCCTGCCCGAGGGTGTGGTGCACACCGTCGGCTCCCGGCGGCTCGGCTGCCAGCTGGACGGGGCCGACCTCGACCTGGTGGCGGCGCTGCCCGGCCCCGCCGATCTGCCCGCCGTCCGCGCCCGGGTGGCGGCCGCGCTGCCAGGGGCCCTCGGGCTGCGCGAGGTGCGCGGCGCCCGGGTGCCGGGGCTGCGGCTGACCGCCGACGGCCTGGCGGTGGACCTCGTGGTGGTCTTCACCGGCGCGCTCGACCCGGCCCGGGCCGTCGAGCGCCGTGCGGAGCTGGGCGAGGCCGAGGCCGTCGCACTGAGCGCGGTCACGGACGCCGAGGCGATCCTGACGGCGCTCGGCGACCGGCACGGCCGCTTCGTCCGGCTGGCCCGCCAGGTCAAGGCCTGGGCCCGGGCGCGTGGCCTGGACTCCGCGCCGTTCGGCCAACTCCCGTCGCTCGCCTGGTCGGTGCTGGCCGCCCGGACGGTCCTGGAGGCCACCGGCAGCCCCGAGGAGGAGCTCTTCCGGCGCTTCACCGAGACCTGGGCGGGCTGGGACTGGCGCCGGCCCGTCGCCCTCACCGGCGACCCGCTGCCGGCCTCCCCAGGCCCGCTCACCGTCCTCACCCCCTCCGCCCCGGTCCGCAGCTGCACCACCCAGGTCGGCGCCGACACCCGCGATCTGCTCACCGAGGAGCTCTACCGCGCCTGGGAACTGACCACCGAGGCCACCGACGCCGCCAAGACCGGGGAAGCCATCGAGGCCGGGGAAGCCACCAAGGCCCGGGAAGCCGGCGAGTCCGGGGAAGCCGGCGATCAGACCGGGACGGCCGCCGGAAACCCGTGGCCCGCCCTGCTCGCCGCTCCCCCGCTGCACCGCCGGCACGCCGCCTGGGCCGTGATCGGCACCGACGAGGAGTCACTCGGCCTCGTCCGGGGCCGCATCCGCGCCCTGCTGGCCGCCCTGGAGGACGCGGGGGCCACCCGGCTGCACGCCTGGCCCCACCCGTACCGGACGGCCGACGGCCGCGCCCACCTCCCGATCGGCCTCGGCCTCGCGCCGCTCTCCGCCGAGCGGCTCGCCCCGCTCGCCAGGGCCTGGTCCCGCACCCTGCCCGGCGTCCGGGTCGAGTACCTCGACGGCGGCGCCGCCCCCACCCCGGCCCGCCGACCGCCCGACTGAACCGCCCGACCCGCCCGACCCGCCCGACCCGCCGAAGCGTCCCGATCGACCCGACCACGCCCTCCCACCGGACGACCCCCACCCGCAGAACGACACCGATCTGCCGAACCACCCCTGCCCATCGGGCTCTTCTGGACAATCGCCCCCGAAATTTGCCACGGTGAGCACCAGCGGCCCAGCCATCGATCATGCGGCCGAAGCCCCATGGGAGCTCCCCGTGCCCTCCGCCGACTTCCCCGCGTTCTACCTCGGACAGAGCGTCTTCTCCGACCCCGGCGCCCACCTCCCCCGCTACGCCGACCTCCCCAAGGACCCCCGCCGACTCGCCCGGATCGCCCGGAACCTGATCATCCATCGCCTCGAAGGCTGGCTGTTCCACCACCCCATCCCGGCGAACCGGCTCCACCACGACGCCGAGACCCGCTACCTCGACGACATCCTGCACCTGATCACCGACCGCGACCCGGCCCCGCTCAGCCATCCCCGGGCGCCCGCCGACCGCTTCGTCGGCGTCTGCCGGGACCTGGCGCTGCTGCACTGCTCCTTCCTGCGCCACGTCGGCATCCCCGCCCGGTTGCGCTGCGGTTTCGCCGGCTACCTCGGCCCGGACGGCTTCCACTGCGACCACGTGGCCACCGAGTACTGGGACGACCGGCGGGGCTGGCTGCTCGCCGACCCGCAGCTGGCCGACCCGAAGGTCGCCGCCGCCTGGCGGGTGGACTTCGACCCGATGGACGTCCCGCGCGACCGCTTCCTGGTCGCCGGCCGGGCCTGGCGCACGATCCGCTCCGACCGGGCGGCCGCCGGTTCCTTCGGCGTCCACCCGCCCGAGGAGGGCCCGCTCAACGGCGCGTGGTTCGTCGCCCACTCCACCCGGCTCGACCTCGCGGCCCTGAACAAGGTCGAGACGCTGCTCTGGGACACCTGGGGCACCGACTCCACCAACACGCCCCACGCCCCGTACGACGAGGTGGCCCACCTGACCGTCGGTCCGGTCGACGTCCCCGCCGTCCGCCGCCTCTTCGCCGAGCACGACGCCCTGCGCACCCCGAAGACGGTCCTGTCCCTGGCACCGTTCAACGGCCCCCGCGAGGTCACCCTGCGCTGACCGCCCCCGGCCCCCTCGACCCTCCTGGCGGAGCAGGCCGCCCCTACGCCCCGACCTGCTGGTAGAGCGTCACCAGGAGGCCGTACACCGGCTCGCCCTCCGCGTCCTCCTCCGTCTCGTCGACCAGTCCGGCCAGCGCCTCGACGAGCCGCGCCGCCTTGGCCGGGCTGAGCCGGAGGTGGCGCAGTGCCAGGAGGTGGTCGACGGGCGAGCGGTCCAACTCCTGGGCGACGGCGCCGAACAGCGCGGCCGTACCCTCTACCTGCGGTTCGGCGACGAAGAAGCGATCGGCGGTCCGCCGGTAGTACTTCTCGGTGCCGCCGCGCACCCGTCGCGTTCCCGCGTCCTGGACCAGCCCCGCCTCGCCCAGCACCCTGAGGTGGTGCGAGACGCTGCCCTTGTTCACCCCGAGCTGCGCGGCGAGCCGGCTGATCGTCGACGGACGGCTGCTCAGGGCGAAGAGCAGGCGTTGGCGCAGGGGGTGGGCGAGCGCGGCGTGCTGCAGCGGCGCGCTGATCTGCTGGACGGTCTCGTCCGGTCGGCGACTCACCTGATCAAGCGTTAAGTACGGTTGACGCTTTGGCAAGTCGCTGGTCTACTGCCTCTCCATGACCTCCACCACAACGCCGTCCGCCCTGGACACCGTCGCTCTCGTCGAGTCGATAGCCGACCTGGTCCGTGAGAACTACGTCTTCCCCGACGTCGCCGGGCAGCTGGCGGACCTGCTGAGGCGCCGGAGCGCCGAGGGCGCCTACCGGACCGAATCCACCCAGGAGTTGTCCGAAGCGGTCACCGCGGACCTGCGGTCCGTCAACGGCGACCTGCACCTGGGCCTCAAGTACCACGCCGTGCCGGTGCCGCCGGAGCCGGGCGCGGCGGTACTCGCCATGGTGCGCAGGGAGTTCGACACCTTCCTGAACGGCGTTCCCCGCGTGGAACTCCTCGACCACGGCGTCGCGGTCCTGGAGATCGGACCCAAGCTGTTCCCGCTGGACTGGGCGGCACCGCCGCTGACCGCGGCACTCTCCCTGGTGGCCCCCGCCCGCGCCCTCATCCTGGACCTGCGCCGCAACACCGGTGGCGACCCGAACACGGTCGCCTTCGTCTGCGCCTACCTGCTCGACGGCCGCACCCACCTGAACACCATGTTCTCGCGGAAGGACGAGGTGGGCGCACAGTCCTGGACGCCCCCCTTCGTCCCCGGCACCCGCTTCGGCGGCAGCAAGCCCATCTACGTGCTGACCAGCGCGGACACCTTCTCCGGGGGCGAGGAACTCGCCTACGACCTGCAGCAGCTCGGGCGCGCCGAGGTCGTCGGGGAGGTCACCCGCGGCGGCGCCCACCCGCGCGAGGGCTTTACGGTGCACCCGCACCTGGAGCTCAGCGTGCCCTTCGCCCGCGCGGTCAACCCGGTCTCGGGCACCAACTGGGAGGGCGTCGGCGTCCAGCCCGACGTCCCCTGCGACGCCGATGCCGCACTCGACCACGCATTGGCCCTGGCCGCGGCGCGCCTGGCGTAGCCCTGGGCCAGTCAGAAGCCACGTAGCGAGTCCTGTGGCCGGCAAGCGTGTCCGGCCACAGGCGCCCTGACGGCCCGACATGAAGATCTAAAATTTTTATTGCGCAATTTTTCTTTCGGACTTACCGTCGACGCATGCCCGAGAAGCCCCGGCCCGACCGGATCACCGACCTGTCCCGCCTGAAGGCGTTCACCAACCCGTTGCGGATGCAGCTCTACCGGCTGCTCTACGCCTCCGGCAGCGCGACCGCCTCCCAGCTAGCGGAGCAGGTCGACCAGGCTCCGTCCCTGGTCAGCTACCACCTGCGCAAGCTCGCCGAGCAGGGCTTCGTCACCGAGGCGAGCGCCCGGAGCGCCGACGGCCGGGAGCGGTGGTGGGAGGTCGCCTCCGAGGAGGGCTGGGGCTTCCGCGAGTCCGACCTCGCCGGCACGCCCGAGGGCGCGGCCGTCGTCAACGCGGTGACCAAGGGCCTGGTCGACTCCCGCTCCGCCCAGTACCGGGCCTACCTCGACCAGAGCGCCGCCTGGGGCAAGGAGTGGACCGATGCGGCCTTCACCTCCGAGTGGCTGCTCGACCTCACCGCCGCCGAACTCTCCGAGATGGAACAGGAGTTGCAGGCCCTCGCGCGGCGCTGGCGGGAACGCGGCAAGGCCGCCGGGGCGGCCGGGGACACCGCGGGCCGCGAGCACGTGTCCGTCCACCTGTACGGGTTCCCCTTCCGTCCCTGACACCTTCCGCCCCCGACACCGGCGCCGCCGTGTCCCCGACCGCCGGAGTCCCCGATGGTCCTCGCCGAACCGCCCCTCTCCCGCCGGATCGCCGCGCCGCCCGCCCACCGCGACGGCAACGTGCTGCGCTGGCTCGCCGCCTACACCGCCTCCCTGATCGGCGACAGCGTCTACTTCGCGGCCCTCGCCTGGTCCGCCCAGCGCTCCGCCGGCCCCACCGAGATCGGCCTGGTCATGGCTGCGGGCGCCGCCCCGCGCGCCCTGCTCATGCTCGGCGGCGGCGTCCTGGCCGACCGGCTCGACCCGCGTCGGGTGGTCCTCGGCAGCGACGCCGTGCGCTGTCTGCTCATCCTCTCGGTGGCCGCCGCCATCGCCCTGACCGCGCCCGCGCTCTGGCTGCTGGTCGCGGTGGCGCTCGTCTTCGGCGCCGTGGACGCCCTGTTCGTCCCCGCCGTCGGCGCCCTCCCGCCCCGGATCACCGGCCCCGACCAGCTGGCCCGGGTCACCGGCCTGCGTTCGCTGTCGATGCGCCTCGCCCAGATCGCCGGACCGCCGCTCGGCGGCCTGGCCATGGGCCTGGGCGGCCCGGCCGCCGCCTTCGCCGCCGCCGGTCTGCTCTTCGCGCTCTCCCTGCCGCTCCTGCTCTCCGTCCGGATCAGTCCGCTCGAAGCCCCTCCGGGTGACACCCCGTCCGGGGCCGGCACACCGCCCCGGCCCGGCACCGCGCGCGCCGAACTCCTCGACGGGCTGCGCTACATCCGCCGCCACCGCCTGATCGGCCCGCTGGTCCTGGCCGGGGCGGTCTGCGAACTCGGCCTCGCCGGCACCCTCAACGTCGGCATGGTGCTGCTCAACGCCGAGCGCGGCTGGGGCCCGTCCGGCTACGGCTGGATCGTCGGCTGCTTCGGTGCCGGGGCCGCCGCGAGTGCCGCGCTGCTCGCCGTCGCCGGTCGGCTCCCCCGGGCCGGCCTGACCATGGCGGGCACCCTGCTGGCGGGCAGCGTCGGTGCGGCGGCCATGGCGCTCGTGCCGCAGCTGTGGGCCGCCGCCGTCCTCGCCGCCCTGGTCGGTCTGAGCGCGGGCGTCTTCGGGAGCCTGGACAGCACCCTCATCCAGACCTCCGCCGACCCCGCCTACCTGGGCCGGGTCACTTCCGTCACCATGCTCACGATGGTCGGTCTCGCCCCGCTCGCCTACCCGCTGGTCGGCGCCGCCGTCGGGGCCTGGGGCACCGCCCCGGTCTTCGTCGGCTGCGGGGCCCTCTCCTGCCTCGGCGCCGCCCTCGCCCTCGCCTCTCCCGCCGTCCGCCGCGCGGAGCTCCCCCGCGCGGGGCTCCCCCGCTGAAGGGCGCGGGCTGAAGGGCGCAGGCCCTGCGGGCCCCCGTCACCAGGTGACCGGGAGCTCCTCGACACCGTAGACCGTCGACCCCTCGCGGAAGCGGAGCCCGGCCTCGGGGACGGCGAGCCGCAGGGTCGGGAAGCGCCGCAGCAGGGCCGGCAGGGCCACCTTCAGTTCCAGCCGGGCCAGTTGCTGGCCGAGGCACTGGTGGGCGCCGAAGCCGAAGGACAGCTGGGCGACCGGACGGCGGCGCAGGTCGAGGTCGTCCGGCCGCTCGGGGACGAGTTCGGGGTCGCGGTTCGCGGTCAGCGGGGAGAGCAGGACGTGCTCACCCTCGGCGATCCGGTGGCCGTTGACCTCGACGTCGGCCACGGCGGTGCGCAGGAGCGGTGCGGGGATGGCGAGATGGCGCAGCAGTTCCTCCACCGCCGTGCCGATGGCCTCGGGGTCGTCACGGAGGACGGCGAGCTGGTCCGGGTGGCGGAGCAGCGCCAGCACGCTCAGGGCGAGTTGGGTCGCGGTGGTCTCGTGTCCGCCGACCAGGAGGGTGGTGCCGAAGCCGATGAGCTCCTCGTCGGTGAGCTCCGCGCCGTGCTGCCGCACCACCGCGCCCAGCAGGCCGTCCCCGGGGGCGGCCCGGTTGCGAGCCACGATGTCCGCCATGGCCTCGTTCAACTCGGCCGATGCGGCGATCAGTTGACCGGCATCGGCGGTCCCGTCCATGATCACCCGGGAGCAGCGCTGGAACATCGCCCTGGTCCCGTACGGGACGTCGAGCAGTTCGCAGATCGCCAGCGAGGGGATGGGCAGGGCGAAGGCCTCGACCAGGTCGACGACCGGGCCCTGCTCCGCCATCGCGTCGAGGTGCTCGGAGACGATCGTCTCGATCGCGGGCCGCAGCCGCTCGACCCGGCGGACGGTGAAGCTGCCGGTGAGCATCCGGCGCAGTCGGCTGTGCTCCTCGCCGCTGTAGGCGGGCAGGAAGCCCGGGTGGTTGAACAGGGTGCGCGGCAGCGACGGGTCGATGCCGTTGCCCGTCACCAGGCGATCGTCCGCGAAGGCGGCCCGGACGTCGCCGTACCCGGTGATGACGACGGCGTCGATCTCGCCGCGCACCGGGTGGGTCACGCGCAGCCGCGGCAGGCCGTCCTCCTCGCGCATCCGGCGGAGGTCCGGCGACGGGTCGAACGGGCAGGTCCGGTCCCGTTCGGAGGCGACGAAGGACGCCGAGCGGTGGTCGGGCATGGTGCGGGCTCCTCAGCTGGATCGGTCCGGGGGCGCGGTCGTGCGACGGAAGGCGGGAGACGAGAGGCGGGAGACCGGTGGCGGGAGACCGGAGGCGGGCGGCGGGAGGCGGTGGCCTACCCGTGGTACCGGGTGGAGGCGTGGTGCCAGTCGTACGCGCCACGGATGGTGGTCTGCAGCGCCTCGGTGCAGTAGCGCTGCAGCAGGTCGCGTTCGGCCGGGTCGAGGTGGCCCGTCGCCGTGCTGCCGAGCAGGGCCCGGTGGGCGCCGGTGAACAGCTCCAGGGCTTCGGCGCGGCGGCGCAGCGCCCGGTCGACCGCCTGCGGCCGGGAGAGCCCGTGGTCCCGTTCCAGGCAGAGCACCAGGTTGTTCTGCTCCCCCAGGGCCGCGTCCTTCTCCAGGGAGACGATGTCGTTGTCGCAGATGATGAAGGTCTTCGTCATCTCGCGCATGACGGACAGGTGCGGCAGCGCGTACAGGTGGTCGGGCAGCACGCAGGAGGACAGCCGCTCGGCGAGGTCGACGACCGGTGCCACCCCGATGGTGTGGCGCCGGACCCGCAGGTAGGTGCTCAGCGGCATGGGCGCGCCGGACTGCCGGCTGCGCGCCTCGTGGACGTGGTGGTCGAGGTAGGAGGACCAGTGGGCCGCCGAGCGCCGGATCCAGTCCTCGGGCATGTCCTGGCAGCTGCGTCGTCGCATGTCGGCGAAGGCGGCGGCCGGCGGCAGCGGGGAGGCCTGGCCGGTGACGCCCTCCTTGACGAGTCCGACGAGGTGGCGGACCCGCTCGGGCGAGCCGCCCCACTGTTCGTCGAGCGCGTCGTCGAACAGGAAGTACCAGCTCTGCTGGTCGACGCCGATGTCCAGTTCGCTCCCGGTCGCGTTCGGATAGAACATGGCCGCGATCAGCGGGAACTGGCCCTTGAGGTGGTGGGCCCGCTCCGCTTCCGTGGACAGGAAGCCGAAGGAGCGCGGCCAGGCGAGGTGGCGGTCGTGGGCGGCCCGGAAGTCCGGGCTGATCCGGCGGGGGAAGGGGAGTTGGTCGAGGGCCGGGGCCTCCGGGTCCGGGGAGAGGATCTCTGCCGTGGTTGTCATGGTGTGGCGCACCTCCGGGGACGGGGCCGGTTCAGGGCCGTACGGGACGGGGCCGGTTCAGTCGGCCGGCCAGGGTGAGACGCGCATGGGCAGCGCGTTGGGCCGGATCAGCGCGTGGACCACCGGCCGGACCCGGTGCCGCTCGACCGGGCGCGGCCGCCACCGGGAGACGATCGAGCGCAGGACGACCAGCATCTCGGTCATCGCGAAGTGGTCCCCGATGCACTTCCGGTTGCCGAGGGCGAACGGGACGTAGGCGCCCGGCGGCAGGTCCTTCTCGGGGCGGTCGAGCCACCGGTCCGGGTGGAACCGCAGCGGGTCCGGGTAGTGGGCCGGGTCCCGGTGCATCGTCAGCGCGCTGTAGATCAGCTCGGCCCCCTGCGGGAGGTCGACCCCGCAGACCCGGACCGGTTCCAGGGCACGCCGCATCAGCAGCCAGCTGGGCTGGTGCAGCCGGAGCACCTCGCGGAGGAACCGCTCGGTGAACGGGAGCGTCGCCGCACCGGGCAGGGCGCCGGCGGGCAGGGCTTCGCACTCGGCCCTGATCCGCTCGGTGAGCTCCGGGCGCCGTCCGATCTCGTGGAGCGCCCAGGCCAGGGTGGTGGACGTGGTCTCGGCGCCGGCCATGAGCAGGGACAGCAGCTCGTCGCGGGCCTCCACGTCGGTCATTCCCTGCGGGTTTCCCGGGGTGCCGGCGAACATGATCGAGAGCAGGTCGCCGCCGTCGGCCGGGTCCTGGCGGGCCTGCCGGACGGCGGTGTCCGCGAGTTCGCGCAGCGCCGCCGCCGCGGCCAGGTACCTGCGGTGCCCCAGCAGGCGTGAGGACGCGATCGGAGCGGGCAGGACGGTGCCCACGAAGACCCCGCGCATCACCGTGGTCAACTGCTCGGCGACGCGTTCCCCGAGCTCGGCCACGGCCGCGGCGCCGTCCGGGCGTTCGGTGCTGAACAGGGTCGACACGAGCATGACGGTCATCATCCGGCGCAGCACCAGGTCCATGGCGATCACCTGGCCCGGGCGCCAGGACGACACCTGCTCCTCGGCGATGTCGGTCATCGTGCCGACGCTCGCGGCGATGCTGTCCCGGTGGAAGGCCGGCTGGAGCGCGCGCCGTTGGCGGAGGTGGAAATCCCGCTCGGAGGTGATGATGCCGTTCCCGATGAATGGCCGCGCGACGTCGAACAGCAGTCCTTTGCCGAACTTCCTGCTCTGCTTCAGGAGAACGTCGTGGACGGCCTCCGGTGAGTTCAGGACGAACACCGGACGATTCCCGAGGAATATCCTGACGATGTCGCCCCGGGACCTGACCGACTGCAGGAACTCCACCCGCTGGACGGCCAGCCGCGGCAGGTGGCCGAGCAGTGGGAAGCGCCCCGGCGCCACGGGGGCCGTCACGGGAGCGATGGTGGAACGCACAGCCCTGCACCTCCCTGAAGTCTCGGATCGAAAATCCGTCCGACATTGGAACGTTCACTCGCTCGCGGTGCACGGTGATCATCGTCCGCGGGATCGGGGGAGGTCAAGGGACCGGCCGAAAATGCACCGCCGGAGTGATTTTGAGCCGAACGGCGCGAATTCCCCCACCTCTCCGTGTGTTTCAGGCCACCCGTCCCGGATTGGACCGGGACGCCGTCCGCGCCCCGCCGTTAGCCTCGGGCGCACCGCCCAGTCGATCAACGGAGAATCGTCATGCACCCCGAACTCGCCGCCGATCTGAGCCGGTTGCCGGAACTCCTGGAGGAGACCCGGCAGCGTGCGCTCGCCTTCCTGGAGACCCTCGACGAACGGCCCGCGAGCGGACGGGCCGGCGCCGAGCAGGGCGGTGCGGAACAGGCCCGCACGGAGCCCGCCGGCGCGCCGCTCGCCGAGGAGGGCAGCGGATTGCGGGCCGCCCTGGCGGAGTTCGCGGAGCGCTGGGAGCCGCGGCTGTCGGCGAGTGCCGGACCGCGCTACTTCGGGTTCGTGACCGGCGGGGCGACGCCGGCGGCGCTCGCAGGCGACTGGCTGACCTCGGCCGTGGACCAGAACTCCAACTCCTCGCTGGATCCAGCCGGTCAGCAGCTGGAGCGGGAGACCGTCGGGTGGCTGCGCGAACTGTTCGGGCTCTCGGCGGCGCACCGCGGCACCTTCGTGAGCGGCGCGACGATGTCGAACACGGTGGGGCTGGCGGTCGCCCGCGAGTGGCTGGGCGAGCGGCTCGGCGTGGACGTCGCCGAGGACGGGGTCGGCGCGCTGGGCCCGGTCCGGGTGCTGTCGGGCAGTGCGCACTCCAGCGTCGCCAAGGCGCTGTCGGTGCTGGGCCTGGGCCGGACGGCGCTGCGGACGGTGCCCGTCCTGCCGGGCCGGGAGGCCGTGGACGTGGACGCGCTGGAGCGGGCGCTGACCGAAGCTCAGGGGCCGTGCGTCGTGGTGGCCAACGCCGGGACGGTCAACACCGTCGACTTCGACGACCTGCGCGCGATCGCCGCGCTGCGCGAGCGGTACGGGTTCTGGCTGCACGTGGACGCCGCGTTCGGCGCCTTCGCCGCGCTGTCGCCGGAGCACGCGGAGCTGGTGGCGGGGCTGGACCTCGCCGACTCGGTCTGCGTCGACCTGCACAAGTGGCTCAACGTGCCCTACGACAGCGCCGTGCAGTTCACCCGCCGGCCGGACCTCCAGGCCCGGGTCTTCCAGAACGCCGCCGCCTACCTCGGTCCGCTGAGCGAGCACCCGGACCTGGTCCACCTCACGCCGGAGAACTCCCACCGGCTTCGCGCCCTCGCCGCCTGGTTCACCCTGCGGGCGTACGGCCGCTCCGGGCACCGGGAGATCGTGGAGCGCTGCATCGCCGGTGCCCGGGCGCTCGGCACGGAGGTGGCCCGGATCGAGGGTCTGGAGCTGCTCGCCCCGGTGCGGCTGAACGTCGTCTGCTTCTCGCTGACGGCCGACCCGACCCCGGAGCGGCTGGCCGCACTCGCCGACGGGCTGGCCGGCGAGGCCTTCCTCACCCCCACCCGTTACGCGGGTCGGCCCGCCCTGCGCGCCGCGTTCAGCAACTGGCGCACCACCGAGGCGGATGTCCGGCGGACAGCGCGGGCGCTGGCCCGGGCCGTCCGCGAGCTGACGGCCTGAACGCGCGCGCGGCGGACCGCGCCGGGACGGGCCGGGCGGAGTCCGGGGTCAGCTCCGGTCGTGGTCGCCCGTCCCCCCGTCGATCAGCTCGCGCAGGATGTCCATGTGCCCGGTGTGCCGGGCCGTCTCCGTGGTCATGTGGATCAGCACCCAGCGCAGCGAGACGGAGTTCCCCCACCAGGAGGTGCCGAGGTCGTCCAGTGCCAGCGCCCGGATCGTCTCGTCGGCGCCGGCCCGGGCCCGCGCGTAGAAGGCCAGGACGTCCGCCGTCGACTCGTGCGGCTCCACCCGCATGTCGGAGGAGTCGTCGGCG
Organism: Kitasatospora sp. NPDC058063; assembly: GCF_042885395.1. Classification (NCBI taxonomy): domain Bacteria; kingdom Bacillati; phylum Actinomycetota; class Actinomycetes; order Kitasatosporales; family Streptomycetaceae; genus Kitasatospora; species Kitasatospora sp. NPDC058063. The sequence goes on along the minus strand of NZ_JBHVSD010000019.1, from coordinate 53,297 downwards.
TCGATGTCGAACGGCAGCGGTCCGGTCTCCCGGCCGAACGTCTGCCGGAACCAGCCGAGTTCGGCGCCGCCGAGGTGCTTCACCAGCCCCAGCAGATTGGTCCCGGAGGGCGTCATCGGACGGCGCAGCTGCTCGTCGTCCAGCCCCTCCAGCTTCCACAGCACCACATCGCGGTGCCGGTCCAGCGCCGCGTGAAGGCTTTCCTTCTCCCCGCCCGTGAAGGGCACACGATTGCTCATGTCCGGGACCGTAGCAGCCGGCACCGACAGTCCGGCCCTGCGGCCGCGGCCCCCGGCTGTCCGGGATCACCCCCGGCCGTCCGGGATCACGGGTGCGCCCCGTCCCCGTACACGCCGCCCGCCCGGTCGGTCAGGCCCGCCATGATCTCCGCGTGGGCGAGGTTCATGAAGTGCAGCGGCCGCCAGCGGGAGCGGTGGTCGGGGTGGTCGCGGAACCGGTCGGCCGTCTCGCACAGCCGCTCCCACCAGATCATGGCGTCCTGGCGCATCCGCTGCGTCCAGCCGGGCTCGTCGTTGCGGCCCTCCAGGACCACCTCCTCCCAGGCCACCAGGACGTCCGAGAGGAAGACGCAGTCGGCGGCGGTGACCTCCGCCAGCCGCTCGGCGGCGAACCGGGCACTGGTGCCCTCGGGTTGGGCCCGGACCAGCTCGCGCATGCGGGCGGCCAGGAAGGCCTGCAGCGGGGTGACGTCGTCGGTGTGGAGGTCGTCGGAGAACTCCAGCAGTTCCACCGGCTTGCGTTCGCGTGCCATCGTGCGGTGTCCCCTCGACTCGGACGGTGCACGCCCGCTGACGGACCATCACCGTTTTCGCGACCGACCATAGCGGCTCACGCCGGACATCACGGCGGATTCCCGAACCTTCCGCACCGGTCCGCCGGTCCGTGCCATCATGCGCGGCCTCCCGCCCCACCTGCCCGGCGGGCCTCGCCCGGCACGCCCGACGCACCGCACCCCGCCCGCCCGCCCGCCCGGCGCACCGCACCCCACCCACCCGGCGGACCTCGCCCAACACGCGCGGCGGACCTTGCCCTCACACCGGTGTGAAGGCCGATGATGCTGCCATGACCGCCACTGCTTTCGACCCGTACGCCCTGCTCGCGCAGAGCCGCCTCGGCGTCCTCGCCACCATCAAGGCGGACGGCCGCCCGCAGCTCTCCCCCGTCATGCCGTTCTACGACCGGGACGCGAACGCCATCCTGATCTCCACCCGGGACGGGCTGGCCAAGACGGCCAACCTGCGCCGGGACCCGCGGGCCAGTCTGGAGGTGACCGGGCCGGACGGCCGCTCCTGGGTCACCGCCGAGGGCGTGGCCGCCCTGACCGGACCGGGCACCGACCCCGAGGGGCCGGAGGTCGAGGCGCTGGTGGACTACTACCGCCGCGCCGCCGGGGAGCACCCGGACTGGGCGGAGTACCGCGAGACGATGGTCTCCGACCGCCGGGTGCTCCTCACCATCCCGGTCGACCACGTGTACGGCACCCGCATCTGACCGGCTCCGGCCCGGCCGCCGTCACGGGGGAACGGCGGCCGGGCCGGGCCCCGGCTCGGGGCCGCGGGAGAACTCCCCTCGGCAGCCGGGCGGTTCAGCGCAGTGTCGCGGTGACCACCGTGGCGTCCAGGTCCTCCTCCCGGCTCTCCGCCGCCGCCAGCCCGGCCGTCCGGGTCACCGCGAGGGCCGTCGGCGCCTGCCGCTCGCTGGTCTCGAACAGCAGCGACCCGCCGGGCGCCAGCCACCGCGGCGCCTCGGCGAGCACCCGCCGCAGCACGTCCAGTCCGTCCGCCCCGCCGTCCAGCGCGGGCCGGGCCTCGTGCAGCCGCGCCTCGGGCGGCAGCAGGCCGAGGTCGCCGGTCGGGACGTAGGGGACGTTGGCGATCAGCACGTCCACCCGGCCGGCCAGCTCCGGGGGCACGGCGGCGAACAGGTCGCCCTCGAAAACCCCCGCCGCGGCGCCGGCCAGGTTGCGGCGGGCGCAGCGGACCGCGCCCGGATCGATGTCGGCCGCGTACAGCTCGACCGGGTGCGCGGCCGCGGCGGCCACCGCGGCGCCCAGCGCGCCGCTGCCGCAGCACAGGTCGAGCACCACCGCGCCCGGGGCGGTCAACGCGGTGGCGGTGGAGACCAGGAACTCGCTGCGGCGGCGCGGGACGAAGACGCCGGGGTCGACGGCGATCCGCAGCCCGGCGAACTCGGCCCAGCCGACGACGTGTTCGAGCGGCCGCCCGTCGGCGCGGGAGCGGACCATGGCGGCCAGGTCGGCGGGCGAGGCGGCGGCGGAGAGCAGGATCCGCGCCTCGTCCTCGGCGAACACGCAACCGGCGGCGCGCAGCCGGGAGACCACGGAGGAACGGAGGGAGGCGGAGGAGAAAACCGGCAAGAGAACCCCTTTGGGGGAGGACGGGAGGACTGACGACTCCGTCAGGGCTCCCGCGAGGGCCGACACCTCGTCGGCGCGCCGGCCGCGCTATGCGCGCGGGGCGCCGACGCGGCCGCGCTCCGGGAGCACCCGCTCGGACATTCCGGTAATGGGTCTCACCTCCCTGAGTCACGGTCATACTCGGCGTCGGCCACCCTACCGCACCGCCGGGCGAGGATGATCGGAATGATTCCGAAGGCCCCTGCTACACCTCCGGCAATCCCCTCGACAGTCCACCGGTCGCCGACGCTCCCATGACCCCTCGCTCATCCGAGCGATTCAATAGGTCCACTGACAGTACTCGGCGATAACGGACCGTAGCGGCCGCGCATAGTAACGCCATGACGAGACAATCCTGCGGACCGTCACGGCTTCGCGCCCGAACGGCCCGCCTCATCAGCGCCGCGGCCACCCTCGGTCTGCTCGGCGCCGGCCTCACCGCCCCGCTCGCCCAGGCCGTCGCCCCCGCCCACCCCGCCGCGCCGCTGCCGGAGCGGGTCCGGGCCGTGGGCACGCCCCTGCTCCAGGAGGCCTTCACCGGAGCCACCGCCGACCCGCGCTTCATCGCCGTCGGCTCCGCCTGCCTCACCGGCGCGGCCCCCGCGACGCCCGGGCCGGGCGACCACCCGCTCGGCGGCTGCCCCACCGCCGAGACCGGCCCGGTGCCGCCGCTCAACTCCGCACCGCTCGGCTACCTGCGGATCACCGACGCCGGCAACGACCAGAGCGGCGCGGTGCTCTTCGACCAGGCCCTGCCGGCCGGCAACGGCCTGGACGTGACCTTCGACCAGTGGCAGTACGGCAGCACCACGCCGAACACCCCGGCCGACGGCATCTCCTTCTTCCTCGTGAACGGGGACGTCTCGCTCACCCACCCCGGCGCCTTCGGCGGCAGCCTCGGCTACGCGCAGAAGCTGCCCGACGACAACCCGAACCTCACCTTCCTGCCCGGCGTCGACCGCGGCTACCTCGGCGTCGGTCTCGACGTGCTCGGCAACTACTTCGGCGACTGGGAGCAGCGCGGCAACGGCTGCGCCCAGCGCTCCCCCGCCGGCACGAGCTTCCGCATCCCCGCGCCCGGCGCCAACATGGTGACCGTCCGCGGCCCCGGCGACGGCACCACCGGCTACTGCTTCCTGACGGCGACGACCAGCAACTTCACCACCAACGGCCCCTGGCCCTCCACCCTGCCCGGCACGCTCCAGGGCCCGCTCACCACCCTGCCGCCCGGAGTCACCCCGGACCAGGCGCAGACCCTGCTGGAGCCCTCGCGCCGCCGGGTCAACGTGCACCTGACCCCGGCGCCCTCCCCGGTGCTCACGGTCTCCGTCGACTTCAACGACGGCACCGGATCGCACCAGGTGCTGCAGACCCCCGCACCCCAGCCGGTGCCCTCGACCTACAAGTTCGGCTTCGCCGGGTCCACCGGCCTGTTCACCGACGTGCACCTGATCCGCAACGTCGTGATCAGCACCGACCAGCCGCTGCCCGAACTGAACCTGGTCAAGCAGGCGCACGAGCCGCTGCCCGGGCTGATCACCGTGGGCACGCCGATCCCGTACGACTTCGTGGTCACCAACTCCGGGAACGTGCCGATCACCAACCTGGCCGTCAACGACCCGAAGGTCGGACCGGTCAGCTGCCCGGCGGGCACCCTGGCCCCCCGTGAGACCGTGACGTGTACGGCAACGTACCTGGTCACCGCCGCCGACGCCGCCCAGGGCCACGTCGCCAACACGGCCCAGGCCACCGGGACCACCGACGGGGGCCCGGTCACCTCGCCACCGGCCTCGGAGAACGTGCCGGTGGTCGCGCCACCGGGGATCACCCTCGTCAAGCACGTCGACGCCGCCGAGCCCTTCCACGTCGGCGACACCGTCCCGTACACCTACGTGGTCACCAACACCGGCGGGAGCGAGGTGACCAACCTCGCGCTGACGGACGACAAGGTCACGGGGATCACCTGCGACTCCACCACCCTCGCTCCGGCCGGCAGCCCCGGGGACAGCACCCAGTGCCACGGCAGCTACGTCGTGACCGCCACCGACGCGCAGGCCGGGCAGGTCACCAACCACGCCCACGCCACCGGGACGTCGAACAGCCGGCCGGTCACCTCGCCGGAGGCCGATGCCACCGTCACGGTGGTCGGCCCGTCCTCGATCGGTCTGGCCAAGCAGGCGGACACCGCCGGCCCCGTCCACGTCGGGGACACCGTGCACTACACCTACACGGTCACCAACACCGGGACGACCACGCTGAACAACCTCCTCGTCGTCGACGACCACGCCCCGCAGGTGACCTGCGACCGGACGACCCTGAACGCCGGAGCGAGCACCCCCTGCCACGGCACCTACACCGTGACCGAGGCCGACCTGCGACTCGGCCACGTCACCAACACCGCCCAGGCGGAGGCCACCGGCCCGCAGGGGCAGACCGTGGTGAGTCCCATCGCCCAGGTGACGCTGCAGGTCGTCGGCGTCGCCAGGCTCGACCTGCGGAAGCAGGCCGACAGCGCCGGGCCGTTCCACGTCGGCGACACCGTGCCGTACACCTACACGGTCACCAACACCGGGAACACCACACTGAACAACCTGACCGTCAGCGACGACCACGTCCAGGCGGTGACCTGCGACCGGACCGGCCTGGACGCCGGCGAGAGCACCACCTGCCACGGCAGCTACACCGTGACGGCGGCCGACGCCCAGGCCGGGCACGTCACCAACACCGCCCACGCCAACGGCACCGACCCGCAGGGACAGAACGTCCAGAGCCCGACGGACCAGGCCACCGTCCAGGTGGTCACCGCCGGAGAGTCCGCACTGTCCATCACCAAGCACTCCGACGCCGACGGGACCGTACACCCGGGTGACACCATCACCTACCTGTACGCGGTGACCAACACCGGGTCGACCACGCTCACCGACGTCACCGTCAGCGACGACCGCGTCCAGGGGGTGACCTGCGAGCAGACCACCCTCGCCCCGTGGGAGAGCACCCTGTGCCACGGCACCTACACCGTGACCGAGGAGGACGCGCGGGCGGGCAGCATCACCAACACCGCCCACGCCACCGCCCGCGACCCGGAGGGAGGGATCGTGCAGAGCCCGCCGGCCGAGCTCTGCATCGCCGTCGCGCCCTGCCCGCCGAAGGGCCACGAGCACAAGGGCGGCGGAAGCCACGGCTGCCCGAACCGCCCGGGCCACCACCCGGCGCCGCCGCAGAGCGACGGCGGCTCCGGCGGGCTGCCGGACACCGGCGCGCCGACGGCCTCCGTCATGAGCGCGGGCCTGGGCGGAGCCGGGCTGCTGAGCCTCGGCGGCCTGCTGTACTTCTGGGCCCGCCACCACACAGCCGCCCACCACTCCGCGGTGTGACGGACACCTGCGATCCGCCGAACGACGGCGGTCGGGCCGCCCCCGGTGCCTTCGGGTGCCGGGGGCGGCCCGCTGTCCGGTCGGCGCCGTGGCCGCTCCGAAACCCCTTGGACGGCACGGGGACCGGCTTGCTGAAATGGGAGACGGCCACTGCGGGAGTCGAAGGGACGCGGCGATGACCGGGATCAGGCTGCACCTGTCGGTGCGCGGCCTCACCGACGCGGACCTGCCGTCCTGCGGCTGGGCCGGCTCACCCAAGCACGTGCGCGAGCTCGTCCACCAGATCCGCCGCGCCGAGGCGGGCGAGATCGACTACCTGGCGGTGTGCACACCGGTCGGGGTCCCGGTCGCGGTCGGCGGCATCGACTACACCGTCGAGCCCGGTGCCGGCACGCTCTGGCAACTCGGCGTCCACCCGGCCCTGCGGTCCTGCGGAATCGGCACACTGCTGATCCGCTCCGCCGAGCAGCGGATCCGCGCCCGGGGCCTGACCCGCGCCGAACTCGGCGTCGAGGAGAGCAACCCGCGCGCCCGCGCCCTCTACGAACGCCTGGGCTACCGGGCCTACGGCCGGAAGCTCGACTCCTGGGACGTGGAGGCCGAGGACGGCTCGCTCCAGCGGTACCGGACGATGTGCGCGCTGATGCGCAAGGACCTGGCGTGACACCGGACTTCGCGGCGTTCGTCGCCGATGCGACGGCCGACCCGGCCGTCGTCGGGCTCGTCCTCAAGGGCTCCCGGGCCCACGACGGCATGACCACTCGTCATTCCGACCACGACCTCTACGTCATCCTCGCCGACGACTCGGCGAGCGAGCTGGCCGCGCTGGACGGCTACCGCTCCGCCCGGCTCGACCTGGTCGTCACCACCCTCGAACGGTTCCGCCGGCCCGCCGACTGGGAGCGGTACGCCATCGCCCGTTCCCGGGTACTGGTCGACCGCCGCGACGGGGAGATCGTACGGATCGTCGCCGCGATGGGACGGCTCGGCGCCGAGGAGGCCTTCCGGTCCGGCGCCGCCCTGCTGGACGCCTACGCCAACTCGCTCTACCGCTCGGTCAAGAACCACCGCGACGGCAACCCGCTCGCCGGCCACCTCGACGCGGCCTCCGGTGTCGGATTCCTGCTCGACCTGCTCTTCACCCTGGACCGCCGACCGCGCCCCTACAACAAGTACCTGGCCTGGGAGCTGGACCGGTTCCCGCTGGCCGGCTGGGACAGCGCCGCGCTGCTGGACACCGTCGCCCGGATCACCGCGACCGGCGAAGTGGCGCCGCAACAGCGGCTCTTCGCCCGGGTCGAGGCGGCGGCCCGGTCCGCCGGCCACGCGGCGGTGCTGGATGCCTGGGGCGAGGACCTGCTCCTGATGCGGCCCCGCCCGGACACCCCGGCCCACCGGTCCTTGCGACCCTGACCGACAGTCTCATCGGGCGAAACGGCTCGGAACGTCCCTCGGACGGCCCGGTCTCGGACGGGCCCGGGTCTCAGCCGGGCCGCGGGGCGGACGGCCTGGTGCGGTAGCCGCCGGCCGCGCCCGGGGGCACCAGACAGGGCAACAGCCAGTCCCAGAGGGCGCCGACCCTGCGGGCGCGCTCCTCGGCGGGGCAACCGTCCGCGAACACCACCTCCAGACCGCAGGCGGCGGTCACCACCAGGGTCTCCGGGCCGAGGCCGCCCGGGCGGTCGCGCAGCTCGCCCGCGCGACGGGCAGCGGCCAGCAGGTCGCGCACCACCCCGGCCCAGACGCTGTGGAAGCCGCGGATGTCGGCGAAGGCCGGCTGCCTGGAATCGGCCGGGGCGGGCGTGGCCGTGGTGGGCGCCGCTGCGGGTGCCCCGGCCGCGGTGGGCCCCGCCGTGGTGGGCCCCGCCGTGGTGGGCGCGGTCTGCCAGCCGGCGTCCTCGCGGCCGAGGCGGAAGGCCGCCCGGATCACCGGGTCCGCCCCGAGGGCGTCGACCAGCCAGTACCCCGCGTCGATCAACCCCTGGATGGGGGAGGAAGCCGCACGCAGCTCCGCACACGCCGACCGCAGCGAGCGCTCGGCCTGCCCGGACACCGCTCCGGCCAGCTCCTCCTTGGAGGCGAAGTGGAAGTACAGCGCCCCCTTCGTCACCCCGGCGGCCGCGGCGATCTCGCCGAGGGTGGCACCGGCGTAGCCGCGGCGGTCGAACAGTACCGCCCCCGCCTCCACCAGCCGCCCGCGCGTCCGTTCCGACCTCTCCTGGACCACCCGTCCCACAACCCCTCACAACGACAAGCAGGTTCCGACCGGACCGCGACCGCCCCAGGACGGGCGCCGCGGCCTCCGGCGGCCGTCCGCGGCCGGTTCCACCGATGCGGCACCGGCTGCGGACGGCCGCCGGGTTCACCCGACCCGGCTGAACCGGGCCGCCGCCCCCGGTCCGGCGGCCATGCCCGCACCGGCGGGCTCGCGCTCCGCCGCACGATCCGCCGCGCGTTCGGGGCCGGCGAGCAGGATGGAACGCTGGAGCCGCCGCAGTCCGACCGAGGGCTCCATGCCCAACTCCCTTACCAGGGTGTTCCGCAGGCGCTGGTACGCCTCCAGCGCCTCGCCCCGGCGGCCGGAGCGGTGCAGCGCGATCATGTACTGGCCGTGCAGGCTCTCGTGGGTGCGGTAGCGGTCCACGAGCACGGTGAGTTCGGCCAGCAGCACCCGGTGCCGGCCGAGTCGCAGGTCGGCCTCGATCCGCTGGTCCAGCGCGCAGAGCCTGGTCTCCTCCAACCGCCTCGCTTCGACAGCGAGTTGGCCGCCGACCGGGACATCGGCGAAGGCCGATCCGCGCCACAGTCCGAGGGCCTCGCCAAGCAGCCGGGCCGCCGCCGGGTAGTCCTCGCCGTCCATCGCCCGGTAGCCCGTTCCGGCCAGCCGCTCGAACTCCCGCAGGTCCGTCAGCCCTGCGCCGCTGTTGAGCATGTAGCCGCCCGGCGAGGTCACCAGGACGTCCTTGGCGCAGGCCACCCCCCTCGCCGCGCCGGCCGCGGCGAGCGCCCGGTCGATGAGGTCGCGCAGTTGGAGCACGTACGTCTGCACGGTGGTGCGCGCGCTGCGCGGCGGACGGCCGGACCACAGCTCGTCGGCCAGCACCCCGGCCGGCACCACCTGGTCCGCCCGCAGCGCCAGCAGGCCCAACACTTGCCGCGGCTTCGGCGCCGACGGCACCACCGACACCCCGCACACCCGGACGTCCAGCGTCCCGAGCACCCGAATTTCCACGATGACCACCCCAATCACACGGAACGCCGCAGCCCCCTTCGCCACGGCCGGCACCCGGGTCGACACCCTGGGTCAGCTGCTACCAAGTCAAAAACAGGACGCGCGGTTTGTCAATACAAAACCGAACGTGCTGTTTGTTTTGCCTGACGCCGCTCCGTTCCGTCACTCCCGGCGCGGCTTCCGCGACACTGCGCGACCCGGTCCGACTCCGGGCCCGACTCCGGACCCAAGTCCGGGCCCGGGCCCGGGCCCGGGCAAACCAAAGGCGGCGCCGGACCCCCATGGTCCCGTCGCCGCCGGTTTCGCCTGCCCCCGCCCGGATTCCCGCAGGCGGGAGCTCCGGTGAGCCGCCGTCAGCCCACGCCGACCTCCGCCTGCGCCTCGACGCGCGCCGAACCCGCCGCAGCGCCGTCCGACTCCCCGCCCTCCGCGGCCGCACGGGCCGCCGCGGCCTCGGCCACCACCTCGGCCCCGCGGTTCGGCCCCATCCGCAGCGAACCGAGCACGCCCGGGACGGCGATGCTCGGCATCAGGTGCTGGTACAGCGCGGACACCCGCAGCTCCAGGTCCGCCCGGCCGCAGAGCTTCTGCGACTGGATCTGCACCCCGGTCCACGCGGCGACGAGCAGCCAGGCGGTGTCCGCCGGAACGACGTGCGGGAGCAGCTCGCCGCGCTCGCCGGCCGCGACCAGCAGCGCCTCGAACCGGTTGATCCAGCCGGGGATGGCGCCGCCGCCGAGGTCGTCGAAGAGGTCCTGCCCGAGCGACAGCCGGGCACCCGCGCTGAGCAGCGGGTCACGCGGCATCAGGTACGCCACCACCATCCCGGTGTCCACGAACTCCTGAAGCTTGCAGCTCCGTTCCGGAACTCCGTCCTGGACGAACTGCTCCTCCACCACGCCCTGCGCCAGATCCCGCTTCGAGGCGAAATGGAAATACACCGCACCGCGCGTCACACCGGCCCGGGAGACCACCTCTCCGATGGTCGCGCCCTCGTACCCGAACTCGTCGAAGACCGAGGCCGCCGCCTCCAGGATCAGCCGACGTGTCCGGAGCGCCCGTTCCTGCCGTACCACCGAAACCACCCCGACCTGAGCTCCCGGAAAACAAAACCAAACACCCCGTATCTTAGCTTCGCCTCACCCACGACCGACAAGACGATGTCGATGAATCCCGCCAACCACTCCCTCTCTCCACGACCCGTCAGACACCACCGTCCCGTTGGTGGCCAGAGACCTCGACCGCCCCGAGGGTTCGACGTCCGATGCCCCGCCACCTCCCCCTGAAAACCGAACGAACGGTTTCTTCCCGGCGTTCGTCTCCGTACATCCGTACAGACGTGACCTCCGAGACGGGCCGGTCGTTGCACCGGGTCTGCGGGAATCCTCGACGGAAGCGGGTGCACATGGGCCTCGGCCTGGGCGTGGTGGTGCTGACGATGGGCGACCGGCCCAGGGAACTGGGCGCGCTCCTCGACTCGGTGGCCGCCCAGGAGGGCGAGGCCGCCCGGGTCGTGGTGATCGGGCAGGGCGCCAGGCTGCCGCCGCTCCCGCCCTGGGCGGACGCGGTGGAACCGCCGAAGAACCTCGGCATCCCCGGCGGCCGCAACCTCGGCGTCCGGCGACTGCGCGAACTCGGCGGCGTGGACGTGGTGGTGAACCTGGACGACGACGGCCTGCTGCCGCGCACCGACACCTTCCGGCTGGTCCGGGAGGCCTTCGAGCGGGAACAGCGCCTCGGCGTGGTCGGCTTCCGGGTCGCGGACGCGACGGGGCGCACCCGGCGCCGCCACGTCCCCCATCCGGGCCGCTCCGGCCTGCTGCGGTCCGGCGTGCTGCGGTCCGGCGAGGTCACCACCTTCCTGGGCGGCGGCCACGCGATCCGGATGAGCGCCATCGACCGGGTCGGCGGCTTCCCGGCGCGGTTCTTCTACGCCCACGAGGAAACGGACTTCGCCTGGCGCGTCCTCGACGCGGGCTGGTCGATCCGCTACCGGGCCGACCTGCTGCTCCAGCACCCGCGCACCGACCCGGCCCGGCCCGCCGCCCACTACCGGCCGACCGCCCGCAACCAAGTGCGGCCGGCCGAGCGCCGGCTGCCCGCCGCCCTGCTGCCGCCCTACCCGGCCTCCTGGTCACTGCACGCCCTCGCCCGCCGACCGCCCGCGGCCGGGCTGCGCGCCTGGTGGTCCGGCTTCCTGGAGGACGTCCGCGCCCCGTGCCCGCCCCGACTCCCGATGCGCTGGGCCACGGTGTGGCGGATGACCCGGCTGGGACACCCCCCGGTGTTCTGACAGCAGGAGATCGGGCCGCGGGGCATCGCCGATGGCCAGGCGAACGTGACGGCCTGGCAGCTTCGCCTGCCGCCGTCCGATCCCGCTTGGCTACCAGTGCCGATCGCGCCATTCCGCCTCGGGGATGCGGCCCTCCGAGACATCACCACAGCGTTCTGCCCAGGACGGGGCGACGAGCACCGGCCGACTCAGTACGACATCCCCGGCGCGCTGGGCGCGAAGGACAACCCCCAGCGCCTCCGAGCCCGGATCCCCGTACTGGCCGCATCGCAGGTCGTACCCGCGGGTGGCCGTGTACTCGGTGAAGTCGGCTTCGAGTTCGGACGGCACGCGGCCGACCAACGACAGTGCGTCCAGTGTGACCTGCGGACCGCGCAACGCGTTGACGACCACGCAGACCAGGCGTTCGGCGTCGTAGTAGACCGTGAGGGCCGCGTTGTTCGAGGAGTGCGGGAGGTAGAAGTCGTCGCTCAGCACCTGGCCGTAGTGACGTGTGCTCTGCGCGGAAGGCTCAAGGAAGCCATCGAGTGCCTCCACCACGTCCTCGTACATCATGCCGAACCGCAGTGGGCCGACACCCACGAGCGGATCCAGCCGCCACTGAATCCGGTCGCACTCCGCAACGACCGTCTTGGCGGTAAACACTCTCCATGCTCCCATCATCGGACCGTCGCTCACAGTACTGAAGCTCGCGATCGTGCAACATCCTCGGAACGCCCGGTGCCCGCGGACTCAGCCGTCGGCTCCTCTGTCGGCTGGGTCGGCAGGGTCGTCGAGGGGCCAGGTGTCGCGGTCGCGGACGTGGTCGTAGGCGGGGAGTTCGCCGGCCAGGACGTCGAAGTGGAGCAGCGGGGCCCACAGCGCGCGGTCGCCGACCACGTACAGGCGGCGCTTGGCGCGGCTGGCCGCGACGTTCAGGAGGTGCGGGGAGCCGGCGGCCCAGGCGCGGGCGCCGGGGCGGCCCGCTCCGAGCAGCAGGACGACGACGTCGGCCTCCTTGCCCTGGGCCTTGTGGACGGTGGCGCAGCGCTCGTCCAGGAGTTCGGCGGTCCAACCGGGGAGCCGGCGGCAGGTCTCGCGGGCTTCGGCGACGAGGGCGCGGAAGGGCGCGATGATCCGCAGGCGTTCGACGGTGACGCCGTGACGGTCGAGCCGTCCCAGGAGGAAGGCGAGGGCGCGGCGGTCGCGGTCGCCCCAGGGGGCGTCGGCCGGGCGGTCGGGGTCCGGGGTGTCGAGCCAGCGGCTGGGGAGGAGGCCGTCGTGGTCGGGGTCGGGGAAGGGCTGGGGGTGGGTGCCGTGGACCATGAGGCCGCCGTACGCGACCTCGTTGCTGACGGTGAACATGGGTTCCTCGCAGCGGCGGTGGACGCGCAGCGGTGAGCCCACCCAGACCGTGTCGTCCTCCGCGCCGGTGGGGGCGGGCAGGTAGGTGCCGTAGCGGTTGACCCGGTCGGCGACGGCCTGCGCGGAGGTCGCGGAGGGCAGCCATTCCTCGTCGACGCCGTAGGCCAGCAGGAGCCTGCGCTGCAGGGCGGTCGGCATGGTGACGACGGGTTCCAGCTGGAGCGGGTCGCCGACGAGGACGGCGCGGCGGGCGCGCCAGAGGGCGCCGACGGCGGCCTGCGGGGTGGCCTGGCCGGCCTCGTCGACGAGGATCCAGCCGATGGAGCCGCGGCCGAGGCGGGCGAACATGCTGCCGATCGAGGAGAAGGTGGTGGAGATGACCGGGACGAGGAGGAAGAGGGTCTGCCAGGCCTGCAGGACCTGCTCGTCGGGGACGGGTCCGCCGCCGCCCGCCATGAGTTCCACCAGGACCTGGAGGTTGCCGCGGATCCGCTTGGCCGTGTTGGCGACCAGGGCGCGGTGCAGGTCGAGGGCGCGCAGGAAGAGGTCGCTGCGGGCGGTGCTCCAGGCCTCGTCGGCCCACGGGGCGCCGAGTTCCTGCGCGTGGTCGCCGAGTTGCGGCCAGTCGAGGGGCAGCGAGGGGAGATCGGCGGCGGCCGCGCGCAGGGCCCGGTGGGCGGCGTCGAGTTCGGCGCCGGCGGCCTCCAGGTCGCTCCGGGCGGACCGGGCCCCGTACCGGGCCTGCTCGACGTCCGCGCGGGCCGCCGACTCCGCGGCCCGGGCGGCCTCCTGGTCGGCGCGGGCGCGGACGGCCCTGGTCTCGGCCTCGGTGACGGCGGTGATGGTGCGGGCGGTCAGGTCGGCCGCGAGGCCTTCCGCACGGGTGCAGCGGGCGACGTGGTCGTGGGCGTCCTCCAGCGCGGTGCGCTGCTGGACGAGCTGGGCGAGGAGGTCGCTCCGGCTGCGTTCGCGGTGCTCCTCGGCGGCCTGGCGTTCGGCACCGCTCTGCAGCAGGCGGCGCAGCCCGCCGCGCAGACCCGGCTGCGCGCCGGGGGGCTCGTCGTGGAGGGCCGTCAGGACGCCGACCTGCCGGCGGTGCTGGTCGGCGCGTTCGCGGGCGGCGGCCAGGGTGGCCCGGGCGTCGGCGAGGGCCTCGCGGGCCCGCGGGACGCACTCGGCGGCGGCCCGGTGCGCGGCTTCGGCGGCATGGGTGGCGGTGCGGGCCGTCTCGACGGCCCGCACCGCGGCGGCGCGGCGGGCCTCGGCGGCGGCCGCACGGTCGTCGGCACGGGCGACGGCGGCGCGCAGGGCGTCGAGGCGGGGGTGGACCCGGTCCGCCCGGGAGTCCGCGAGGACGGCGGCGAGGCGGACGCGTTCGGCGCGCAGGCGCTCGACCTCGGCCTGGGCGGCCCTGAAGGCGGCGACGGCCTCGGGCCAGGAGGGTACGGGCTGGGCGGGAGCCTGGACTTCGGGAGTGGGAGGGGGAGTTGGGGCGGCGGCGGCCGGGGCCGTGACCGCCGCCAGGCGAAGGTCACGCGGGGTCCGGGCGGGCCTGGGCACACTGGGCGGCACCCAGTCGCCGAGGACGGCGTTCATGCCGCGCAGCGGCGGGAGCCCGGCGTCGGCGCGGGCCGCGGACTCGTCCTCGGGCAGGCGGCCCCACCAGAAGCGCTCGGTGAACCTGGTCCGGTTGGTCTTGTTGCCGAGGACGGCGGCGACCAGCCCCCAGGCGGGCGCGCCGCCGAGCAGGGCGGAGGCGAGGTCGGAGAAGTGGTCGGGGCCGTCGTGCCAGTGTGCGTCGAGGGCGTCGGCGCCGGGCAGTTCGGCGGTGATGTTCTCCACCGCGCCGTTGTTGGAGGAGGTGACCACGATCTCGCGGCCGGCGAGCCGCGGGTCGAGGGCGGAGACGAAGCGCGGGTGGACGCCATGACGGTCCTTGCCCCGCCAGGCACGGCCGACGAACGCCTCCTCGGGCCTCCGGTAACCGGCCATCACGGCGGCGCGTTCGACCACGAGGGCGGCGACCAGGTCGCGGAGCATGGTGGTCTTGCCGGTGCCGGGCGGGCCGTTGACGGAGAACAGGCCACCGGCGTCGGTGCTCGCGGCGGCGGCCTCCGTGCTTCCGGCGCCGGCCCCGGCGCTGCCCCCGGCCCCGGCGCTGCTCCCGGCCCCGGCGCGGTCCGCGAGCATGCGGTTGACCGCGAACTGCTGGCTGAGCGCCAGCGGGTACCGCGCCTTGGCGGGCCAGCGTCCGGCGGGGACGAGAGCCGGGTCGACGCCGGCCAGGACGGCGAGCCGGTCCTCCCGCAGATCGGTGCGGGCGTCGACCGGGATGTCCCGGCGACCGGTCAGGTAGGCCTCCAGGGCGGGGCCGAGGCCTGCCGCCCGCAGGCCCCCGTCCCCGAGCGCGGCACGGACCCGGGCGAGGTCGGGCGGCAGGAGACTGTTGAGGAACGGCTGCGCGGCGGTGGGCTTGGCCTTCGGGTCGCGCGGGCGGTGCACCAGCCGGCTCCGGACCCGGATCACCCGCGGGTCCAAGTGCTCCTCGACGCCGCAGAGATGGGCGATCTGGGCGGTCAGGGCGACGAGGTCGGCGAGCGCGACCGGGCGCGGGCCGGTGTCCTCCGCCGTCTCCGTCTCCTCCGCCTCCGCCGTCTCCGCCGTCTCCGCCGTCTCCTCGGCAGGCGGCCGCGGCGCGGCGGACGGGGAACCCCCACCCGCGCCCTGCTGGTCCGGACGGCGGGTCGCCGCCCAGTCGGCGACGCGCCGCACCAGCGGCTCCGTCGCCCCCCGCACCGCGGCCCCGGCGACCTCACCGAACAGCGCACCGACCGCCGCCACCGCCGCGCCGCCCAGGATCTCCGCGATCAGCTGCTGCCAGCTGCGAACGGCCTCCTCCCCGTCCCCCGCGGGCAGGTCCGCCAGGAAGTCGGGCCCCGGCGCGTACGGAATCGGCGTGGCGGTCAGCCGCCCCACCGCGACCTCGAACGCCTCACCCAACTCCTCGAAGCCGTCCAGCCACCCGGACGCCGACGGCCCCGGGTCGAACAGCCGGCCCGTCGCCCACCCGCACGCGGAAACCACCGAGGTGTCCTCGACCGGCCGCCCGTGCTCGTCCAGGACGAGGGCGAACATCGCGCTCTTCCCCGACAGCACCAACTCCTCGTCCGGCACCCCCGGGTCCGGGTCGGTCCCCTTCGGCAGAACGGCGATCATCGCCTGCCGCAACAGCTCCAGGTCGTACACCCCGCCGTACACCTCGTGCCGCCACACCATCCCCCGCGGCGCCCGCCGGGCAGCCGTCTCCGGATGCTCCGGTGCCCACGGCAGCAGCAGCGCCGGCCGGCCCGCCGCCGGCGTCACGTCGACGGTGATCGCGTCGGAGGCCCGGGGACGGCCGGCCCGGCGCTTCCGCGGTACCTCCGGTATCGGCGGCGGGCTGAACAGCTCGACCGCCCGCCAGCACTCCAGCAGGTCCCCCGCGCGCCCGTCCCTGTCCCGCACCCCGTAGCCCCCTGTGTCGAACCCACGGCGCGAAGCCGCTTCGTGTGCCGATCAACCGGCGGGCAGAATCTACCGGACTGCGGGCAGGTAGGCCGAGTGTCCGACCCGCGCAACCACAGGCGCCGGCTGCGGGATGATCCCGCAGCCGGCGCCGGGCCGTGACGTGCGCGGCGCGACCCGTACCGATGAGGCCCGGTCAGGCCGAGATGCCGCAGTACTGCTGCTGCTTGCCGATCGCGCGGTAGACGCAGTCGGCCGTCTCCACCAGGCGCAGGACCGCTTCGCGGTTGCGGCTGGTCTCGCGGCCGATCACCTCGTCGGGCGGGTAGAAGCCGCCGCCGCTGCCGCTCTCGCCGGGGTACATCTCGAAGGTGTAGGCGAAGATCCGCTGGGCGCCCCACAGCCAGTCGTCGATCGCCCCGTCGGTGATGTAGAGGTCGCTCGACTGTTCGGGCGTGTAGCCGTTGGTGGCCGCCATGCCGCGGCCGAGGGTGGCGAAGGTGTTGTACTCGTCGGCGGTCATGCCCGTGGCGGTTTCGGCGGTGGTCCAGCCGAACGGCCAGAGGACCAGTTCGCTGTAGGTGTGGAAGTCGATGGCGGCGGTGATCTGCTGCTTGCCGTCGACGACCCGGCTGCGGACGAAGTCGGCGACGACCTTGGTCTCCTTGGCGGACTCCGGCGCGCTGCCCCGGTACGTCTCGTTGGAGGTGGAGCCGGAGGAGCCGCCGCAGCAGCCCCACTTGTAGTTCCAGTTGCGGTTGAGGTCGGTGCCGACGCTGTTGCTGCCGCTGTTGGGCTGGCGGTCCTTGCGCCAGCTGCGGTAGCGGCCGGTGGCGATGTCGTACTCGCCGCCGTCCGGGTTGAGGTCGGGGATCACCCAGATCTCGCGGCTGTTGACGGCGTTGGCGATGCGGCTGTCGGTGGCGTACTTGTCGCCGAACTCGTGGAGCAGGTAGAGCGCCATCTCGACGGTGAGGTGTTCGCGGGCGTGCTGGTGGGCGGTGAACAGCACCTCGGGTTCGTTCTCGTCGGTGCCGACGTTGTCGCTGATCTTCACCGCGACGATCGGGCGGCCCTCGTAGGAGGTGCCGATGACGCGCTTGCTCATGATGTCCGGGTGGGCGGCGACCACCGCGTCGATGTCGGCGGTGGCCTCGGCGTAGTTGTGGTAGCCGGAGTCGGCCTGCGGGAAGTCGTACACCGGGCCGGCCAGGCCTTCGTCGCCGGGTTCGGCGCCGTAGCGGGGGCCGGGCAGTGCGACGGGCGACCAGCCGAGAGCCCGCAGCCGGGCGGCTTCGGCGGCGGTGGCGGTGACCACCACCGCTTCGGGCAGGACGGCGTCGACGGAGACGCCGGTGGCGGCGACGGCGGTGCGTTCGGCGACGGTGCGGGGACCGTCGAGGCGGTACTGCCGTGCGGTGTCGCTGCCGGTGCCGGTGTCGATGCCGAAACCGGTGACGGGCGCGGGGGTCGGCGGGCGGTCGGGGGCGGCCTGGGCGGTGAGCGGGGTGGCGAGGGCGAGGGCCAGCAGCACGGCGGTGGCCGCGGCGGGCTTCCCTCGGCGGGGCAGTCGCATGACTGTCCTCCTGTGGGTGTCCGTGGGGGCGGAACGGTGGAGGAGGTTCGGCGCGCGCCAGCTTGATGGTCCGCCAGTGTCATGGGTTCGTCAAGGCGTTGGAAAGTCCGGACCTGGCCGCGTATCGGCCCGAACGACTCAGGAGGCCGGACGGGTCCCACAGGTCGCCAGGCTGCACCAGCGACGCCGGCCGCTCGCATCCAGGAAGAGCCAGCCGCAGCCGGTGCTGGGGCAGTGGCGGACGGTGAACCGGCGCGGGTCGGCGAGCAGTTCGCCGGCCGCGCGGGCGGCGGCGTACAGCGGCAGCCGCAGGCCGGCCGACGGCGGCAGTCGCCAGTGCGCCAGGCCGTCCTCGCCCCGGATGAGGACCGCCGACCGCCCGGCCTCCTGCACCACCGCCGCCACCGCCCCGAAGGCGGCGCCGTCCTGCGGGTCGGTCAGGCACGCGTGGAGGGCCGACCGGAACGCGCGGGCGTCGGCGAGCACCCCGGCGGCCTCCGCGGGCCGCTCCGCCGCCCGGCGGAGCAGCGCCTCGACGACCGGTCCGTCGGCGAGGTCGTGGTGGCCGGCCCAGACCGCGAGCGTGGGGTAGCCGCGCAGCCAGTCCGACCCAGGGGTCGGCACGCCGGTCGGATCGGCGCCCCAGCCGGCGTAGGTGTTGCAGAACTCCAGCGCCGGATGGCCGCCCGCGCTCCACGGCAGCCACTGATCGCCGACCCGCACCGCGTACAGCGGCGCCGGAGGGCGGTCCAGCCGGGGGTCGGCCCGCAGGATGCGGTCGTGCAGGGCGGCGAGTTCGGCCCCTGGCTCCACACCGGCGCCGTCCATCAGCAAGCGCCGGGTGCGGCGGTAGAGGGCCAGCGCCTCGACCTGCCGGCCGGCCCGGTAGAGGGCGGTCATCAGGGCGAGGACGAGGCGCTCGCGGGACAGCAGGTCGTCGGCGGGGAAGCCGGACTGGGGCCCGGCGGGCGCGGAGCCGTCGGCTGCGAGCGGCCCATCGGTGGCGGGCGCCCCGGCCGAGGGCGCGGCCGAAGAGGGTACGGCCGAAGAGGGTACGGCCGACAACGGCGCGGCCAAGGCGGGCAGGGCCAAGGAGGGCGCAGCCAGATCGGCCAGCACCTGCTCGTGCCGGCCCATGGCGAGCAGGATCTCGGCCCGCTGCTCCAGGGCGGACAGTCGCAGCTCGGCCAGCCGGCGCCCGAGCCGTCCGCGCAGCGCCTCGTCGACGACGTCCGCGAGCAGCGGCCCGCGCCACAGCGCGAGCGCCCGGTTGTGGCAGCGCAGCCGTTCGCCGGGGTCGCCGGTGGCGGCCGCCCGGGCGGTCAGGTCGAGGAACTCCCGTACGTCGACGGCGTGTTGGCCGGGAACGAGGGCATACCCGTCGTGCCGGGTCCCGATCACCACCCCGTACGGGCGCAGCCGGGCCCGCAGCCGCCCGACGTACGTGTGGACGGTGCCGCGGGCCGAGCCGGGCGGGTTTCCGCTCCAGAGCAGGTCGATCAGCCGGTCGGTGGTGACGACCCGGCCGTCCTCCAGCAGGAGGACGGCCAGCAGGGCCCGCTCCTGACGGCGGCTGCCGGCCAGGACGGATTCACCCTCGTGGCTGGCCTCGAACGAACCGAGCAGTCGAAACTCCATGGCGGGCCACCTTAGGGCCCGGGCGGCCCGGCGAGGAGGCGCGCGCAGGCCACGATCTCCTCACGGTGCCCGCCGACGGCCGGCCGTGACCGGCGATCCGGGCGCGGTCAGGTCCGCGGGTCGCCCACGCGCGGGCGCAGGGCGGGCGGCTGCCCTGGGCTCGTGGTGAGAATCCGGTCAGGGGTGCCTGCCAGGCTGGGCCCCCGAACGCCCGGCACCTCACCAGAAGGACCGATCATGCGACGAATCCTGTTCAACGCCGCGTCCACCGCGCTGGCAGCCGCCATCGCCGCTACCCTGACCGGCCCGGCGGCCGCCGCTTCCAGCGCCGCGGCCGGCCCGTCCGGCTCGCCCGCTCCCGCCATCACCGACGGCGCCGCCGATCCCGCCGATCCCGCCGGGGCCGTCACCGGTCGGGGCGGGTGGGAGCCGTGGCCCTCGCCGGTGTTCGACCTCCCGGCCGGCTCCCGCTGCGACTTCCCCGTGCACATGGAGGCCGTCGTCGACGAGGTGCAGCGGCGGGTCCTGGAGTTCGCCCCCGACGGCACCACCGTGCGACGCGCCGCCTTCCGGGGCGCGCTCGTCCTGCGGCTCACCAACACGACCACCGGCGCCTCGTACGACGCGGACGCCGGCGGCCGGTCCGTCGTCGACTACCGCCCCGACACCTCCCAGACCTGGCACGCCCGCGGCCCGATCCTGCTCGGCGTCGGCGCCGGCGCGGGCAACCTGCCCCGCGACCTCTACACCGTCGACGGCGTCTACACCATCGACATCAGCGCGACCGGCTACCGGACGCTGACCTTCGAGCACGGCTCGGCCGAACCGCTCTGCGCGAAGATCGCCTGAATCCGTAGGAGCGTCCGCGCGCCACGCGCACGGCGCCACCGGCCGGCGGTAGCCCTCCATCTTGCCCCTCGGGTCGGCCACGCCGCGCCACGCCGGGCCGCACCGGCCGACTGGCCCGTCCGGCGCAGCGTGACGCGCGGGACGGGCGGGTTGCTGCGATCTTCGGAGGGCACCCGGCCGCGCCCGACCGCCGGGTCCCGTCGTCCCGAGACCGTGGAGGCCCGGATGTGGCAGGCTCCCCCCGCCCCCGTCAGCCGCGAGTGGCTCCCGGTGCTGGACATGCCGGCGCCCGGTCCGCAGAACCGCTGGACGGTGCTGCTGCGCGCGCTGCTGCTGATCCCCCAGTTCGTGGTGGTGTGGGTGCTGTCGGTGGTGGCGTTCCTGGTCACCGTCGTCGGCTGGTTCGGTGCGCTGGTGCTCGGCCGGCTGCCCGGTTTCGTGGCGGACTACCTCACGGTGTTCATCCCGTACGACACCCGCGTCACCGCGTACATGATGCTCACCGTGGACCGCTATCCGCCGTTCCGCTTCGAGGTCCCCGACTATCCGGTGCAGGTCGGGCTGCGGCCGGGTGAGCTGAACCGGCTCGCCGTGCTGTTCCGCATCTTCCTCGTCATCCCGGCCGCGATCGTGCAGGGCCTGGTGTACGCGGGCTGGTGGACGGTGTCGTTCGTCCTCTGGCTGGTGGTGCTGGTCCTCGGCCGGATGCCGCAGCCGCTGTACGAGGCGACGACCGCGATCCTGCGCTACCGGATGCGTTTCACCTCCTACCTGGTGATGGTCTCGTCCGCCTACCCCAAGCGCCTGTTCGGCGACGAGCCGGGCAGTGAGCCGGCCGGGCCGGCCTCGGCCACCCGCCCGCTGGTCCTGGGTGGCGCCGGGCGCGGCCTGCTCGTCCTCTTCCTGATCATCGGCCTGGCCTCCTCGGCGACGGGCTCGGTCACCGCCTCGGTGAACTCGGACGACGACAACGACGACGAGGGCTCCCACCCGGCCCGGCACGTCGTCGCGCCCCTGGTGCCGCGCGCCTCCGACCGGGCCCGCGACTCCGGTCGGCTCGGCGAGGGCGCCCGCGAGTCGTAGGTTCGCCCGTTCAGGGGGCGCGCACGCACCGGCGCGCCAATGCCGCGTACGCGCCGTCTGATCGAGAGAGCGAGGTTACCGGCGGTATCTGCACGGCTACGTTTGGCATATGACGCACTCTCGACTCCGCCGACTCCTCGTCCGCACAGCCGGGGCCCTCGTGCTCCTGGCCGCGCCCCTCGGGGCGCAGGCCGCCGCCGCGCACAGCCCGGCCGGGGACCGGAGAGCCATCATCACCGCACTCGGCGACCGCGACCGTGACGCACTCCAGCAGTCGGTGGACGCCCAGCTCGCCGCGGGCAAGGGCGGCAAGCAGACCGCCGCCAACGAGATCACCTACCCCGACGGCGCGGTGATGGTGCTCCCACTGCCCGGGCAGCCGCAGGCACCGCCGTGGAGCGGCGACCACCACCGCCGCACCGCCCGGAGCCCGGACTGGAAGAACTGCCCGACCCCGGCCACCGAGCCGTCCTACTACTGCTTCTACGCCGACAGGAACTGGGGCGGCCGCCGGCTCCAGTTCAACCTCTTCCACGAGGACGCCGCCGTGTACTTCACCGACTACGGGTTCCGCGACCAGGCGAGCAGCTGGGTGAACACGGCGCGCGGACTGGAGGTGATCGTGGACAACGACCCGGGCGACGGCCAGTGGCAGATGCTCTGGAAGGAGCCGGCGGTGTCACTGTCCGCGTCGGTCGCGTACGACAACATGGCCGACCGGTTCTGGGCGGTCAGGCAGTAGCCACCGGCCGCGCCGCCGGCCACTGGCTACCGGCCGGCGGCCGAGGCCGGGGGTGAGACCGCGCCGGTGGGGACCGGCTCCGGCGTGACCGTGATGTAGGTCGGCGCCGGAGCGGTCTGCCGGGAGTCCGCCGTGTACCAGCCGGCGCCGAACGCGACGATGCCCAGCAGAAGGCCCCCGAGGACCAGCGTGAGGATGTGCTGCTTCATGGCCCAAGGGTAGGGGTGGAGCGGCCAACTTCCTTGCAGCCACGGCTCGCTGAGCCTGCCAGCCGTCAACCGGGATTGACGCCCCGGCAGGCTCTGCGCGCACCGCAGCGCGTCGAACCCGACGTCACCCACATGAGCGCATTGCGCCGCCCCGCGGAATCGATCTGCTTCGTGTGCGGCAGAAACCCCCCGCGACGGAAGCCCTCCGTCGACGTCCGCACCCGCACCCGCACCCGCACCCGCACCCGCACCAGGAGACCCACCATGCGACTGGCCCTGTCCCTCCGCGCCGTTCTCGCCGTTCTCGCGCTGGTCGGCGGAACGGTGGTGGTGACCGCGACCCCCGCCACCGCGGCGACCTGCCCGCACAGCGACTCGCCCAAGATCGACGGCGCGGAGGCCACCTGGACCCTGAAGTGCAAGAACGTCGAGGGAGTCGAGTCGCTGTACGTCGACGGGTGGGTGGAGGACACCCGGGCCGACGGGATGTGCGCGACGGTCACGATCGCCGCCGACAGCAAGAGCTACCCGGAGGAGGTGCAGGCCTGCGGCTCCGGGACGCGTGAGCAGATCCACAAGTTCTACACCGGCCGGAGCGCCACGGTGAGGCTCAGCGTGCGCTGATGACCGGTTGACCGGCCGGGGGCGGGCCGACGGCCGGGTCAGGTCAGGTCAGGAAGCGTCGGGCCCGGAGGGCAGCACGGCCACGGCCTCCACTTCCACCAGCTGGTCGTGGTACCCGAGCACCGTGACGCCGAGCAGGGTGCTCGGGGCGTCGTGCTCCCCCATGTAGGCGCGGTAGACGTTCCACACCTTCACCAGGTCGGCCTGGTCGCCGGAGGCCACGTACACGGTCGTCCGGGCGATGTCGGTGAGGGCCGCACCGTTGTCCTCCAGCACGGCTATCAGGTTCCGCATCACCTGGTGGGCCTGGCCCTCGAAGTCGCCGACGGCGACCGTCCGGCCCTCCTCGTCCAGCGGGCAGGCCCCGGCCAGCCAGAGCGAGCGGGCCGGGGCGTCGACCTCCGCCGCGTAGGCGTAGTCCACCGCCCTGGTCAGCCGCGTGGAGCGGATCAGCTTGACGGCGCTGCTCATGTGGTCCTCCGACAGTCCCGACCGAACGTTCGCGCCCATCGTTGGCGTCTCCTGAACGACCGTCAAACCATTTACCGGCGAACCCCCCTCCACTTCGGCGTTCTTGCGTCGGCGATTCACCGTTGCGGGTGATGGCGGACCGGCCCGCCGCAACGGAATCCTGGTGGTTGCGCCCGGGCACCACGCCCCCGGACGCCCAGCCACCTCCAGCACCGGGAGGCACCGCCATGGAGCCCCAACCGTCCGACCGTGACCAGACCTCCGGCGTCCGTCGGCGCCGCATGCTCGGCCTCGCGCTCGGGGCGGGCCTCGTCCCGGCGCTCGGCCCGGCCGCCCAGGCGGCGTCCGACGCCCCGCCCGGGACGGCCCGGTCGCTGCCCGCGGCCGCGCTGGGCCGCCGGGTCGCCGACGTGGCCGCGAGCCAGCTCGGCGTGCCGTACGCCTGGGGCGGCGGCGACCGGCTGGGCGCGAGCCTCGGCTTCTGCGACGAGGAGAACGGCTGGCTGAACGGCGTGTGCATGGGCGAGAAGACGGTCGGCTTCGACTGCAGCGGCCTCTCGCTCTACTGCTGGTACCGGGCCAGCCACGGCATCGTAGAGCTCGGGCACTACACCGTCGCGCAGTTCAACCTCGGCGCCCCGGTGGAGCGCGACGCGCTCGCCCCGGGCGACCTGCTGTTCTTCTCCCGCCCCGACGCCCCCCTGCACCACGTCGGGATCCACGTCGGCGAGGGCGCGATGATCCACGCCGAGCGGACGGGCACCCTGGTCGCCCGGGTCGAGAACGTGCTCGACGTGCCGCGCTGGGCAGGCGAGTTCGCCGGCGCCCGCCGCCCGGGGCAACCCCCGGCCTGACGTGACCGGCCCGAAGCGGCCGACCTGAAGCGGCCACCCGACGCGACCGGCCCGAAGCGGCCGACGCGATGCCACCGCCCCGACCGGCCCCACGCCCGCCCCACGGTCACAGGCCGCCGCGCCACTCCCCCGTCCCGTGGTGCACCCGCAGCAGCAGTTCCTGCAGCACCTGCCGCTCCCCCGCGTCCAGCGGCGCGAGCACGGCGTCCTGCACCGCCCGCGCCTGCGCCTCCAGGTCGGCGAGCAGCGCCCGTCCTGCATCGGTGACCGAGACCGAGACCCTCCGCCGGTCGGCCTGGTCCCTGGCGCGTTCGACGTACCCGGCGGCGGCGAGCCGGTCGGCGACCTTGGCCAGGTCGCTCGGGTCGATGGCCAGCCGCCGCACCAGGTCCCGCTGGGCCTGCGGGCCGAAGTCGGCGAGTGCGGCCAGCACCGCCATGTCCCAGAGCCGCAGGCCGCGTTCGGCCAGCAGCTCGGCGAGGCGGCCGCGCGCCGCCTTGCCGATCCGGGAGAGCAGGTAGGTGCTGAGGTCCAGCAGGGTCGGGGGGAGTTCGGTGGCGGGGTGCGGGTTCTCGGAGGCCATGGCGGCAGTCTAGGGTCTCTCCCTATAGTGGGTTGCACCCCATCAACTCGGGAACCGGCGGAACCACCCCCGCACCGCCCCCGCACCGCCGCTCTCTCCGCCCCCTTTGCCAGGAGTTCGCCCGTGGACGCCCCGTACCCCCGCCTGCTCGTCACCCGCTTCGCCGAGTGCTTCGCCTTCTACCGCGCGGTCCTCCCGGCGCTCACCGGCGCCACCCTGGCCAAGGGCGCGCCCGCGGGCCCGTACGCCAACTGGGACCTCGCCGACCGCAGCTGCCTTGCCCTCTTCGACCGATCCGCGATGGCCGCGACCCTCGGCGTCGCCGAGCTCCCCGCCCACCCCGCCGCACCCTCGCAGGACACCGCGATGCTGGTCCTCCGGGTGGACGACGTGGACGGCGCACTCGGCCTCTGCCTGCGCCACGGCGGCACCCCCGTCACCCCGCCGACCGACCGCCCGGAGTGGGGCCCCACCCTGCGCAGCGCCCATCTGCGCGATCCGGACGGCCACGTGATCGAGCTCCAGTCCTACTGACCGGCCCCGCCGCACGGGGCTTGCGCCTCGTGCGGCGCGGTCGGCCGGCGGACCGCCCCGACCGGGCCTACTCCATCGGCAGCGACGGGTGGCCGGCCGGCCCGTAGGCCTCGAATCCTCCTCCGGCCTGCGCGAGTTGATCGGCCCGGAAGTCCGAGGAGCAGGCCCGCCCGAGAGCCTGCGTGGCGGTGTCGGCGCCCGGGACGTGCCCGAGCACCGCGGCACAGTACTGGACGGCGGGGCTGGGCAGCGGGCGGAGCTCTGCCGAGCCTGCCGGGGTGGCGGCCACCGCTCCGGCGAGGGCGAGACAGCCGGCCAGGGCGGGAACGGCGAGGCCGTGTGGGATGCGCATCGGGAGTACCTCCGTACGGGTGGGGACAGCGGCGGCCGCGGACTCGGCCGCCCGGCCCATTCGACGGGCGGCCGCCACCCTCGGCCCGACCGACACACCGCACACCGCACTAGTCGTACGTATGCCACGAACGGCCCCACCGAGGCCCCGCGGGCGGGCGTCCGAGGCCGGGGCCCTACGGCCGCCGGGAGGCGTCCTCCGCCCACAGTTCCGCGTCGCACGCCGCCACCAGCGCGCCGATCCGCGCCCACGCCTCCTCAGCCGGCAGCGGCTCCAGCCGCCGGCCGTCCCGCAACCGCAGCGCGACCCGGTCGTCCACGGCCTCCTTCGCCCCGATCACCGCCTGGTACGGCACCAGCCGGGCCTCGCGGATCCGGGCGCCCAGGGTTCCGTGCTCGGGCCCGGCGACCTCGGCGCGCAGGCCGAGGTCCAGACAGCGCTGCCGGAACCGTTCGGCCTGCGGCAGTTCGGCCTCGGAGACGGGCAGCAGCACCACCTGGACGGGCGCGAGCCAGGCCGGGAACGCGCCCCCGTACAGCTCGATCAGGTGGGCGACCACCCGCTCGACGCTGCCGATCACGCTGCGGTGCACCATCACCGGGCGGTGCTTGGCGCCGTCCGCGCCGATGTAGTGCAGGTTGAACCGCTCCGGCTGGTGGAAGTCGATCTGCACGGTGGAGAGGGTGAACTCACGGCCGGCGCCGTCGGCGATCTGCACGTCGATCTTGGGCCCGTAGAACGCCGCCTCGCCCTCCGCCGCCTCGAACGGCACCCCGGAGCGCTCCAGCACCTCGGTGAGCAGGGCGACGGCACGCTCCCAGAGCGCCGGGTCCGCCACGTACTTGCCGCCCGCGCCGGGCAGCGAGAGCCGGTAGCGGACCGGGACGACGCCCAGTGCCCGGTGCGCCTCGCGGATCAGCTCCAGTGCGGCGACGGCCTCGTCGGCCGCCTGCTCCGGGGTGCAGAAAATGTGGGCGTCGTTCAGCTGGATCGCCCGGACCCTGGTCAGCCCGCCCAGCACCCCGGACAGCTCGGAGCGGTACATGCCGCCCAACTCCGCCATGCGCAGCGGCAGTTCCCGGTAGCTGTGGGAGCGTGAGCGGTAGATCAGCGCGTGGTGCGGACAGAGGCTGGGGCGCAGCACCATCTCCTCGGCGCCCAGTTCCATGGGCGGGAACATGTCCTCGCGGTAGTGCGCCCAGTGGCCGGAGATCTCGTACAGCTCGCGTTTGCCGAGCACCGGGGAGTAAACGTGGCGGTAGCCGGCCCGGCGCTCGCGGCCGCGGATGAACTCCTCCAGGGAGTGCCGGATCGCGGCGCCGTCGGGGAGCCAGTACGGCAGGCCTGAGCCCATCAGCGGGTCGGTGTCGAACAGGTCGAGTTCGCGGCCGAGCCTGCGGTGGTCGTGCATCGGGCGGTCGTGCGGGGCCTGGTCGTGCGGGGCGTCGTCGTGCGGGGGGCGGTTGTGCGAGGGGTGGCCGTTCATGGCGGTGGTCTCCACTCGGGTGGGCGGGCGAGTGGGTCCGGGAACGGCGAAGCCCCGGGGCACTCGCCCCGGGGCTTCGAACTGGGTCAGCAGTCAGCGCGCCGGGACTCTCTCCGGCGTCGTCGTGGCGAGTGCAGCGCGCTTCATGCGTTCCACGGTAACAGCTCCGCACTGTCGGCGGTGATCTTTTCACCCGGGCCGGAGCCCGGCCGTTCAGAAGAGCGTCACGCACCCGCGCGCGGCCAGCGCCGCCAGCAGCCGGCCCGGCGGCCGCACCTCGTTCCACCGCAGGTCCAGCTTCTCCAGTGCGGGCAGCGCGCCCGGATCGGTCAGCCAGTCGGGCAGTTCGGTGATCCGGTTGCCGCGCAGGTCGAGGCGGCGCAGCTGCGGGAGCCCGGCGAGCGCGGCGGGCAGTTCGGTGAGGGCGTTCTCCCGGAGCTCCAGCTCGCGCAGCCCGGCGAGCCGACCGACCGACTCCGGCAGATCGGTCAACTCGTTCCCGCGCAGCCAAAGTTCGCGCAGCGCACCGAGTTCGCCGATCGCCTCCGGCAGAGCGGTGAGCCGGTTGTGCTGCGCGCGCAGCTCGATCAGCGAGGCCAGGTCGCCGATGGTGGACGGGAGTTCGGTGAGCAGGTTCTCGCCGACGTTGAGGTAGCGCAGCGCGGTGAGCCGTCCGAGCGCCTCGGGCAGGACGGTCAGCGCGTTGTCGTGCAGGTAGAGGAAGTCCCGGAGGCCGGTGAGGTCGCAGAGCTCGGCGGGCAGCGCGGCGAGCCGGTTGTGCCCGAGGTCGAGGGTCCGCAGAACACTCAACCGGCCGATACCGGAAGGGAGTTCACTGATACCGGTCTCGGCGAGGATGAGCACGGTCAGCTCGGCGCGGTCCCACACCTCTGTCGGCACCTCGTCGAGCGGCCGACGCCAGAGGTTGAGCGTCACATCGGCCGAACCCACCATGTCCGTAGCACCCACCGTGTCCGTCGTACCCGCCATGTCCGTCATGCCTGCGCCGTCTTCCGTCCCCGCCGTCACGCGCGCCCCTCTCCGATGCCGATGATGCGTGCATCACCGTACGCAGTCGGGCCACCGAGCGGAACTCCGGCGTCCCGAGCCCGGTCTCGGCGCGCGGGTCAGGTCGCGGGCGGGAGCTGGGACGCG
The DNA here is from genome assembly GCF_042885395.1 of Kitasatospora sp. NPDC058063. Taxonomy (NCBI): domain Bacteria; kingdom Bacillati; phylum Actinomycetota; class Actinomycetes; order Kitasatosporales; family Streptomycetaceae; genus Kitasatospora; species Kitasatospora sp. NPDC058063. The sequence continues at coordinate 24,957 of NZ_JBHVSD010000019.1, read as the reverse complement.
GCCACCAGCCCGGCCACCGTCCGGAGCCTGGCGAAGTACTCGCGGCAGTACTGCTCGTCGATCAGGGGCACGATCTTGTCGAGGTCGGCGATGCGGTGCCAGAGGTCGGAGATGCCGCGGTCGTCGAATCCGCCGCCCTGTTCCCGGAACACGGCGGAGGCGACGGCGTCCTCCAGGAGGATCAGGCACACCCCCGCGATGTCCACCCCGAGGAAGCTCCTGGGGAACGGCGCCCGCCGGTGCTCCTCCCACAGCCGGTCGATCCGCTCCCGGGCCGGCTCCTCGTCCGTGGCCCCGCCGGCTGCGTCCGCCGCCACGGGCGGGCGGAGGAGCGCGGACACGGCGTCGAAGACCGCGCGCACCAGCTGGACGGCCCGCGACGGGGGCACGGCGCCGGTCGTCACGGTGCCCCGCGCGAGCTCGTCGCGCAGTCGCAAGCTCGCCTCGATCTCGGTGACGAGCCCGGGCCCGAGGAGCCCTTCGGCGCCGGCCCGTCCGATCAGTTCCCGGAGCGGCTCCTCGACGGCCAGTCGTTCGACGAGGACCTGTTCCAGGGCGAACAGCGCGTGGGTGACGGCAACGGTGGCGAACTCGTACCGGTAGTAGGAGTGCCGGATGAGCTCGCGGGAGGTCTCCAGCGCGCCCATGACGCCCATCGCGGCTCCGGCGGGCACCTCCAGACCGGCGACCAGGTCCTGCATCCCCGGATAGTCCGGGGCGACGGACCAGGCGCGGGGATCCTGGGCAGGGGACAGCGGCGAGGGGATCACCGGTGCATTCTCACCGTCGACGGAGGCCGGAGCCACCGGTTTTCCCGGGCGCCCGGCCCCGGGCCGTCGGCCGCCCGCCGGAAGGAAACGGCACCGCTCCGGCAGGCGGTCAGCCCAGCCTCGGCACCATGGCGGCCGGACCCTGCAACGCCGGCCCCTGCACCGCCGGGCCCACCGCCTTCCCCGTCCCCACCCCTGCCGCTGCCCCTGTCCCGCAGAAGGACTGCTCCAGGAAGCCGGCCTCCGCCTGCATCTGCGCGACGACCTGTGCCTGGTCGCCGCGCGGGGTGACGGACAGCGACACCTGCCGGTCGCCCGAGCTCCACAGCTGGGTGCTGTACCCGGGCACCGAGCCGTCGTGCCCGTAGACCGGACCGCAGGAGAGCTGCCAGCGGGCCAGCCCGAGCCCGTAGCCCAGCCCGGTCGGCATGCCCTCGATCACGATCGGGGTCGTCGTGGTCATCTCCTTCAGCAGCGCCGGCGGCAGCAGCCGGCCGCCCAGCAGGGCCTTCTCGAAGCGGTTCAGGTCGCCCAGGGTGGAGATCACCTCCCCTGCCGAGTTCGCCCAGGTGACGCTCGCCACCGTCACGTCCCGGTCGCCGCGGTCCTCCGGGCCGGGGCCCTCGGACAGCGTCCAGTAGCCGTGCGCGTGCGGGCCCCGGATGCCGGTGGCCGTACCCGGGAAGTACGTGCCGGTCAGGCCGAGCGGGCGCAGGATGCGCGCGGTGGCCTCCTGGGCGTAGCCGTGCCCGGTCACCCTCTCGATGATCATGCCGAGCAGGGTGTAGTTGACGTTGGAGTAGCCGTACCCGGTGCCCGGCGGGAACTTGGGCGCGTGCGCCGCCGAAGAGGCCACCACCTGGGCCGGGGTGATGTGCCGGGTCAGGCCGCCCTGGTCCAGCCAGTTCCGGACGGCCGCCGGGTCGCTCCAGTCGGGGAAGACCCCGCCCTTCCCGTTGGTGGAGTCCCAGAGTCCGGAGCGATGGCTCAGCAGCTGCCAGACGGTGATGCGGTCGCCGTTCGGGACCAGCCCGGGCAGGTGCCGCTCGACCGGGTCGTCCAGGCCGATCCGCCCCTCCCCGACCAGTTGCAGCACCGTGGTGGCGATGAACATCTTGGTGACGCTGCCGGCCCGGAACCGCCCGTCCGTGCGCAGCGGTGCGCCGGTGGCCAGGTCGGAGACTCCGGACGCCCCGCGCCAGGTGCCGTTCCCGTCCCGGACCTCCGCGATCGCCCCGACGGCGCCGGCGTCGGTCAGCGCCCGCAGGGCCGCCGCCCGCGGGTCGCCGGGGCCCGGCCGTCCGTCGGCGGCCCCGGCCGCACCCGCCGGGACCAGCGGCCCGGCCAGTGCCAGACAGACCGCCCCCACCAGCCCGGAGACAAACGTACGCCGTGCCATGCGACCCCACCTTCGCCGTCGGCGAGCACTCCCTCGCCCTCGACGCCCAGCCTCGCCGCTGCCCTGACGGTCGGTCGTCCTCCGCCGGAAGGAGCCGGTCGTACACCCGTCAACGGAGGGCCTCCGCCGGAAGACGGAGACCCTCCGGCGGTCGCGACTACCGGGCCGGGGCCGGGCGGACCGGGTGCTTGCTCAGGATGGACACCCGGTTGAAGGAGTTGATGGCGATCGAGACCCAGACCACCGCGGAGATCTCCTCGTCGCTCAGCACCTCGCGCGCCACGCCGTACGCGGCCTCCTGGAGTGCCGCGTCCGCCGGAGAGGTGGTCGCCTCGGCCAGCCCGAGCGCGGCCCGCTCCCGGTCGGTGAACACCTCGGTGTCGCGCCAGGCCGCGAGCACGCCGAGGCGCTGGGCGGTCTCGCCCTCGCGGATCGCGGCCCTGGTGTGCACGTGCAGGCAGTAGGCGCAGCCGTTGATCTGCGAGACGCGGAGGTTGACCAGCTCGATCAGCCGGCGGCCCAGCCCGGCTTCGGCCGCAACTTCGCGCGCCGCCTCGGCGGCGGCGAGCAGCGCCTTGTACGCCTGGGGGCTCTGCTTGTCGATGAACACCCGCCGGTCCGTCGGAACCACCGTCACATCACTCACCTGGACTCCTTAGGCTGGTCGCACTGTCGCCCGCCACTCTGCCATGGCATGATAGTTGAATATAGAACTAATCACCATCTGGGAGGGACCCCCGTGAGCACCGCCGAGACCGACCTCGTCGAGACGCCCGCCGCCGACCCGCGGGTGGAGATCCTGCCCGCCCGGGACGTCCCGCTCGGCGGCCCGCGCGCGATGACCGTACGCCGCACCCTCCCGCAGCGCTCCCGCACCATGATCGGCGCCTGGTGCTTCGTCGACCACTACGGGCCCGACGACGTCGCCGGCACCGGCGGCATGGACGTCGCCCCGCACCCCCACACCGGGCTGCAGACCGTGAGCTGGCTGTTCACCGGCGAGATCGAGCACCGCGACAGCCTCGGCGTCCACGCCTACGTCCGGCCGGGCGAGGTCAACCTGATGACCTCCGGCCGCGGCATCGCCCACTCCGAGGTCTCCACCCCGGCCACCACCGTCCTGCACGGCGTGCAGCTGTGGGTCGCCCTGCCCGAGGAGCACCGGCACACCGGCCGCGACTTCCGCCACCACGCCCCCGCCCCGGTCGCCCTGGACGGCGGCGAGGCGCGGGTCTTCCTCGGCACCCTCGTCGGCGACACCTCCCCCGTCCCCACCTTCACCCCGCTGCTCGGCGCCGAGCTGACCCTGCGCCCGCACGCCGTCGTCACCCTCGACGTCGACCCCGCCTTCGAGCACGGCCTGCTCGTCGACAGCGGCGAGGTCCGCCTCCTCGACACCCCGCTGCGCCCCGCCGAACTCGGCTACGTCGCCCCCGGCCGCCGCACGCTCACCCTCACCAACACCGGCGGGACCGACGCCCGGCTGGTACTGCTCGGCGGCACGCCGTTCGAGGAGCGGATCGTCATGTGGTGGAACTTCATCGGGCGGTCCCACGAAGACATTACCCGAGCGCGAGAGGAATGGATGAGCTCCGCGAACCCCGACCGCTTCGGCGAGGTCCAGGGCTACCCGGGCGACCGCCTCCCCGCCCCGGAGCTCCCGGGAATCCCCCTCAAGCCTCGGGGAAACGTGCGCTGAACTGGGCGTTTGCCAATCGGGGGTGCGACGGCCGGGTCCGCCGCACCCCCGAGCCGGAGTCCCCCTGTGCCCACCCCGAAGCGCCCTTGTCGGCGCTCGCCTCCGCACTCGACGCGTGACACCGTTCGACCATCCGCGACAGCGTCCGACAGGACCCATGCTGACTCAATGCCGAGTTTGCTGACGGCCCCAACTGCCCACTGTCCGGGCGCGTATGAGGCAGGAGATCGAGATCGGCAGGATGCTCACCGGGCATCCGAACGCCATGCCGGTCCTCGACCTTGCCGCCGACCACAGTTGGTTCGTGATGCCCTGGGCCGAAGCCACCGCCGTCGACTGCCGTATCGATCTGAGGAACGACGAGGCCCTGCGAACCTTGCTGCGGGACGTGTGCGCGGCCCTGGAGGAAGCGCACTCCCACGGGTGGATTCACCGCGACATCAAGCCGGCGAACATCCTCTACCTGGAGGGCCGGTGGACCCGCGCCGACCGGGGCCTGGGACGCCGGCCGCGGGGCCAGGCCACCCATGCGGACCGGACCCGCGTCGGCCAGCCGTACGGCAGCCAGGGGTTCGCCCCACCCGAACTGTCCGTCGATGCTCACCAAGCCGACCCTCCAGCCGATGTCTTCAGCCTTGGGCAGCTCATCGGGTGGGTCCTCACCGGGGAGGATCCGAGCCCCAACATCCCCCTGGTTCCCACGGCCGGGCCATGGCGAGGTGTCGTGAAGTCCGCTACCCAGCTGAACCCGGCTCACCGACAGCAGAACGTCGCCGAGCTTCTCGCCGACATCGCCCACGAGACCGAGGCCCCACCGGAGCCGGCCGTCGTTCGCGCCGAAGCCCTCCTTCCGGCAGTGGAGGCCGGCGATCACGGCGTGGCCTCATCGCTCGTCAGTCTGGCGGGCCCGGCACCCCGAGGATGCGGAACTCCACGTCGGCGTCCTCGCGCGGCTCGACGTCAGTCTCGTCGCGCCGGCGTTGCTGGCCGATCCGCGAACAGCCACCGAGGTCGCCCACGCGATGGCCGTTCTCCTCAGCAGCACCGGCCGGCACGCCGAACGAGGCGACGTCGACTCCGTCATCCTGTGGCTGTTCGAGCTGGCCCGTCAGGCTGCCGACGCCGGCGAACTCGACCTGCTGGAGGCATGCTGCGACGGCGCCTTCGAATGGGACGGCCTCTGGGACCAGTGGCACCCTCAAAACCCAGATCAGGCCTTGGCTCCAGGAAATCACCGGCGACACCGCCTCCACCGTCGCCCGCTCACTGCCCCGGTACGCGGCCTGCGCGAGCTCATGGAGCGCTACACCACCGAGATCCTCCCCGACCCCGCGCCTTGATCTGCTCGGACAACAATGGCCCGGCGATCGGCAGCAACTCGGCGACTCACCGTTCAGCTTCAGCTCCTCGGCGACGCCACGAAGTACTGCGGTTGGCGCAACTCCACGCCCCACACGCCAGAGCCGCTGAGAGGATGCACCTACGACCAGCGAGGACGCCGGTCGTGGCAAGCACCCCACCGCGCGACATCCTGCAGCGCCCCGGCCCGGCCCAGCGTCCGAACAACGGAGTCACCCCATGCGCGAGTTCCTGGTCGAGATCACCACCACCATCCCCGAGGGCACCCCCCAGGAGGAGATCGACCGCCGCCGCGCCGCCGAGGCCCAGCGCGCCCGCGAACTCGCCGCCGCCGGCCACCTGGCCCGACTCTGGCGCCCGATCGGCGAGCTGCGCAGCATCGGCATCTGGCGCGCCACCGACGAGGACGAACTCCACGGAAAGGTCCTCGATACCCTCCCGCTGCGCCCATGGATGACACTCACCGTGACCCCGCTCGAATCCCACCCCAATGACCCCGGCCGAGCCCACGACGAAGCCTGACCACGCTCGACATCCGTCTGCTCGCCCTCCCTCGGCACCCACCGCTCCGAGGCTCGACAGCCCGGCCCGATGCGTGTCGGTCACCCCAGGCGGCAACCGCACCCGAACAGCATCAGGCAGAGAGGCTCCAGCCGTGACAACTTCGATCCCCGTCGTCCTCGTTCACGGGCGCCGACTGCACAGCAGCTCGGCAGGGACCGTGTTCAGCGGGAAGGCACGACAGACCGTGGAGACCTTGCGATGACCCCTTCCACACCATCGCGAGCGGCAGGGCCAGGTGACGACGGCGGTCTGGCCGGCCGGACCGTCGTCGTCACCGGGGCCGGCCGCGGCATCGGGCTCGCCATCACCGAGGCGTTCCTCGCGGCGGGATGCCACGTCGTCGCGGGATCACGGGCACGCACCGAGGCCCTCGACGCGCATGTGAGGCAGGGCGCGGACCTCACCGTCGTGGAAGTCGATCTCGCAACGCCGGGCGGTCCGGCCGAGCTGATCACCAGGGCCGCCGGGCTCCATGGCGGCATCGACGTGCTGGTGAACAACGTCGGAGCGGTGCGCCCGAGGGTGGACGGCTTCCTGAGCGTGACGGACGAGGACTGGGACTGGGCCCTGAGCATCAACCTCATGACCGCCGTCCGCGCCACCCGAGCCGCCCTGCCGCACCTGCTCGCCTCCGGCGCGGGACGCATCGTCACCGTCTCCTCGGTCAACGCCCGGCTGCCGGACCCCCTGGTCATCGACTACGGCGCCGCCAAGGCCGCACTCACCAACTTCTGCAAGGCCCTGTCCAAGGAGGTGGGACCACGAGGCGTACGGGTGAACACGATCGGCCCCGGCCCGGTGGAGACCGCGCTGTGGCAGGGCGCCGACGGCGTCGCCGCCACGGTCGGACGGTCCCGTGGTGTCGGCCCCGACGACGTGGCCCGCGCCGCCGCGGCCCAGTCCGCGACCGGCCGCTTCACCCACCCGGCGGAGGTCGCGGACCTCGTCCTGTTCCTTGCCGGCCCCGGCGCCGCGAACATCACGGGCGCCGACTTCGTCATCGACGGCGGGCTCGTGGACTCCCTGTGAGGGGGGTCAGGATTCCCGGTCGAGCATGATCGTCACCTGGTGCCTGGCAAGCACCGCCGTGAGGGCCACGAGGTCCTCCGGAGTCAGGGGAGGCGCCGCCTTGCCGGGCTCCGGGTCGATGCCGTTGTCGAGCCAGAAGCCCTCGTGTCCGCCGGGCATGATGAAGGTGAGAAGTCGGCCGGGCAGGTCACCGGTGTTGGTGAAACCGTGCCGGTCGTCCCGGGGGACGAAGAGGAGGTCCCCAGGCCCCGCCTTGACGATCTCGTCGCCGTTGACGACGTCGAAGTCCCCGGAGAGAACGTAGAAGGCCTCCTCTTCGCGACCGTGGGCGTGCGGGATCGCGCCGCCGCCCGGCGGGACGACGGCCTTGGCGAAGCCCAGGGCGCCGTTGGTGTCGTCGGCGGTCGCCGTGATCGTGCAGGTGTCGCCGGCGAGCCGGCGTGCGATGCCCTCGCCGCGGCGGACGTGGACGCCGCCCTCGCGCGTCCAGCGCGGGTCGCTGTTGTCGGGGACGGGGAAGGGGAAGCTCACTGTTCTCTCCTTGGCGCTCAGGGCGCGGGGCACAGGATGCCGTCGGGGTCATAGCGGTTCCACAGGCCGGTGACGCGGGTGCCGGTCGCTCCGGGGTAGGCGCGGGCGAAGGCGGTTTCGTCAGGGGCGCTCTCGAAGAATGGCTCCGCCGCGAGCGCCGCCGCCAGGCGGCCCGAGGGCAGTTGCGGACTGCGTACGACCTGTTCACCGCCATGGGCATGACGGCGTTCGCGGCCCGATCCGCGCGGTAGCTCCAAGCCGCCGGGATGACCGTGACCATGCCTGCAGCCGTCGCCGCGAGCGAACTCACGGCACAGGAGAGCCAGATCGTCCGACTGGTCCGCGGGGGACTCACCAACGCCGAGATCGGAACCCGGCTGTTCATCAGCCCCCGCACCGTCGAATGGCACCAGAGAAATATCTTCGGGAAGCAAGGTCTCTCCTCCCGTCGCCGGCTGCGGAACCCGGCGAACAACGGCAAGAGCTGACGGGTCGGCCTACATCTGCAGGGCGGGGGTGCTCCTGACGAAGTGGTCGAACCCCAGCGGGGGGCGTCCGAGCAGCTCGGCGACGTCGTTCGTGGCCCGGTCGTACCGGTTCTCGCCATGCAGCCGCGCCATCGTGGCGATGTGCTCGAAGACGTGGGGCGGCAGGTCCTGCGGCCTGAGGTCGCGTTCCAGCCACTCCTCGTACGGGACGTCGACGTAGGTCACGGCACTGCCCAGGGCGGCGGAGAACTCGGCCGCGACGGCCGTCAGGTCGCGGGAGCGCGCGCCGGTCAGTTCGTAGACGCGGCGGGACGGCGGCACCGGATCGAGCAGGAGCCGTGCGACGACCTCCGCCACGTCGGCCGCGGCGACCGGGGAGGTCCGGGCGGAACCGAACGGCAGGCGGATCGTGCGGTCCCGCAGGATCGAGGCGACGGCGACCCGCGCGAACAGCGGATTCTCCATGAACACCGCGGGCCGCACGTGGACGACCGGCACCCCCGACCAGTCGAGGACCTGCTCGGCCAGCCAGTGCAGCCGCTGGTGCCGCGACTCGGCGACGCTGGTGAGGTCCATCTGCGAGACCGTCATCTGCGAGATACTCACCAGCAGGTCCAGGCCGTCGCCCTCCCGAGCGGCCGCGGCGACCGTCGTCGCGGCCTCCAGGTGCGCGGGTGACACGCTCATACCGAAGTAGGCCCGGCGGCAGCCCGCCAACGCCTCGACCACATCGGCGCCGCGGGTGAGGTCACCGACCACCACCTCGACGCCGTCCACGGCCCGCAGCGCCGAGGCCCGTTCGTCGTCGTGGTGCACGAGCGCCCGGACGGGCACACCCCGGGCGCGCAACCGGTCGAGGACCGCGCGTCCCACTCCCCCGACGCGCCCGCCGACCCCGGTGACGAGGACGGGTTGGAACTGCACCGCGACCACCTCCTGCCCTCCGGACCGGGCGGCGGCTTCCGCTCGGCCCGTTCGGGACGACCCTACGGGCGGCCGGTCGTCCGCGCAGCCGCCTCGGGAGAGGAACGGGGTCCGGGTGGTCTAAGCTGTGGCCGACGATGACGGAGATGCCCCAGCCGATCGACGCGAGCAGGGTGCCGTGGGCGATCAGGGCAAGGGTGCTCCGGTGACGATCGAGGTCGCCATCGCGTTGCCGGTGTCGTGAAAGTCGTTGGTGAAGTCGAAGCCGAGCGCCGTTGCCACCATCAACGCCAGGACCGCATCGTTGCCGGTCACGGAACCGAACGCAGCCCGTGCACCGAGGCTGCACACTGAACGGCGAAGGCCGGCCACCCGATCGGCCGAACGCCGAACGCTTCACCGGGCCTGTTCGGCCCGTCAGGCTGCGGGGACGTTCCCCAGCGCCACGTCCAGCAGCACCTCAGCGGCTCGTCGGGCGTCCGTGAACACCCGCGCAGCGCGGGCTGTCGCGCGGTGACGCGATTGGCCCCGTGGCTACGAGAGGTTCTTGAGCATGATCGTGGCCAGCGGGCCGGAGGACGCCGGATTCTGTCCGGTGTACAGGTTGCGGTCAACCACCGTGTACGACTCCCACATGGGGCCGCGGGAGTAGTTTGCAGGAAGATTTCTGACCTCGTCCTCCATGAGCCACTTGGCCTTGTCGGCGAAGCCGACACCCGCCTCCTCGTCGTTCGTGAATCCGGTGACGCGGTAGTTGGAAAACGGCGTGTCACCCATCTCGTCCCGGGTGGCGAGCAGTGCCGCCGGGGCGTGGCAGACGAGGCCGAGCGGCTTGCCGGACGCGAGGGCCCTCCTCAGCAGCAGCCCGGAATCGGCATCGCACCAGAGATCCTCCATGGGGCCGTGGCCTCCTGGGTAGTAGACCGCGTCGTAGTCACGGAGGTCCACGTCCTTGATCGGGATGGCGTGGCGGAGTTGCTCGGCCTCTTCGATGATGCCTTCCTGCTCGACGGATGCATCTTCTCCCCCTGTGAAGCGGGGTCGCAGACTCATCGTGTCGCAGACGGGTACGACACCGCCCGGGGTGGCGATGGTGACCTCGTGGCCGGCCTCGGTGAACACCCTGTACGGACTTGCGAACTCCTCAGCCCAGTACCCGGTCGGGTGACGGTGGCCGTTCTTGAGCGTCCAGTAGCTCGCTCCGGTCATCACGAAAAGGATCTTGGCCATGAGAGAACGCCTCTGAAAGTTGGAGGAATCTGATATCAATGGAAGCGGTTCAAATAGCGATCCGGCGAGACTTGGTCGCGGAGTCGGTAACGAGCGGGTGGGACCGGCGAGAACGAACTCACGAGCTTCTTCTACTTAAGGGCCGCTTGGGAGGTCGGGTCACTTGGTGACAGGAGTCTCCGGCCGCATCTCGTATGAATTTTGGATGGAAGGGTGTCGAGCCCCAAGGCCGTCCGTAATCTTGCGCTCCCACGGAATCCCTTGAAGATGCCTGGTCTCGTCAATCATCGACTTTGGCTCCAAATTGCGGTAACTATCAACCTCGCCGGCAGCGACAGCCGTCAACGTCGCATAGACCACTTCAGGGTCGAACTGCGCGCGGGGAAAGGATAGCTTGGAATAGTCAAAGATCCGTCGCGATGGGTCGTCCTCCCAGCTTTCCCAGGTCTGGAACATGCGGTCGTTGAACCCGGTCAAGAATGGCCCGGGGTTGACCGTGGCGACTTCAATATTATGCTCCTGCAGCTCGTAGGCCATGGTCTCGGCGATCGCCTCGACTGCATGTTTGGACGCGGAGTAGATGCCAGTAAATGGGTTGACGTTCAGACCCTCCCTCGAAGAAACCCAGACGATGCGGCCTGCCCTGCGCTTGACCATCTGCTTGGCGATCCCCTGAGTGAGGACAAGGGGCCCGGTGACGTTGACCTCAAACTGGTGCCGAATGTTCGTTTCGGGGATGTCAACCGTGGAACCGCCTTCGCCAACGCCGGCGTTGTTTACGAGGATTTCCACACCCCAGTCGAGGGCCTTGCGACGGTCACCGCCGTTCGTGACGTCGAGCTTCTCCACCTGAAGCTTTACCCCGCGCTCGACGGCCTGCCACTTCAGTGTCTGCACCTGGGCATAGATCTCCACCCCGGCAATCACATCGAATCCTTTCTCGGCCAGGCGCATGGCGGCTTCGAACCCGAAGCCGGTGCCAGCTCCCGTGACAAGGACCCTCCTAAGTGCCGTATTCGCCATATCGAATACTTCCTCTCACGCTTAACTGTATCCGCAGTCGTCGACGGCTGGCTGTTCACTGAGAGCGGACTGAGGCATTGCTGACGTACCAGCTTTCACGTGAGAGGAAGCCCCCTCTCGGGGCAAAAGCGAAGGGTCCAGACCCGGGAGTGCTGCACAATTATGGTCGACGCTTTCCACTGGGGCCGGCAACCCAAGTGGGCCAATCGGGTTTTAATAGCGCACGAGAGAGCTATACTCACGAGCTACAGCAGTGGGCTCAGTGGCAGGTAGCCCCTGCCACTGACCTCGCGCTTCAAGGTGATGGCGGTGGGAGGTCGAGGGAAAGTCCAGTTCCGACGAGGAAGCCGTCGAGGACGTCGGCGCGGCACTGCAGTCGCTTGAGACGGTTGCGGACGAGGGCTTCGAGTCGGTCGAGGGCAACGCTGGCGAGGTTTGCGAGACTGCGCTTGACGTGGGCCCACAGGTACTCGACCGCGTTCAGCTCGGGTGCGTAGGCGGGCAGGATGAGCACCGTCAGCCAGTCCCGCGCACTGATCAAGTCGCGTACGGCATGGGAGACATGGGTGTTGAGCCGGTCCCGGACCAGCACGATCGGCGCCCTGACCGGCTGGTGGATTCCGTCGATCAGAGCGATGCAGTCGCGCTCGAACAGCTGCGGCGCTCGCCCTTGCGCCCGGTATGGCGCCGCAGCCGGTGGCACAACCGGGTCCGCGAGCCCGGGCGCATCGCGAGCAGCCCGGCGACCGAGACCTGTCCGGAGCCCCGGCCGCAGACCTTCACCACCGGGGTGATGCCTCGGCGTCCCATGTGCGCCCCTTCGACTCCTATGACGTGATCGGCTTCGACCCTGCGGGGCGTCGGCCGCAGCACGCCGGTCACCTGTGACCTGACCCCGTGGCAGCAGCAGCGCGGCAGCTTCCCGCCGTACACGCACACCGCGGCCGACGTCGCCCGGGAGGCGGAGAACGCGCGGGCCGTCGCCCGGCAGTGCGCCACCTCGCGGACCGGGTGGATGCTGCCGCACACCACCACCGCGAACACCGCGCGCGACATGGACCGGACCCGCGCGGCGGTAGGCGAGCCGAAGGCCTCCTACTTCGGAACCTCCTACGGCAGCTACCTCGGCGCGGCATTCGCCTCGATGTTCCCCGAACGCGGCGACCGGATCCTGCTCGACAGCAACCTCGGTCCCGGCGGCTACGACCTCGAGGCCTTCCGCCGGCTCGGTCGCGGAATGGAGGACCGGTTCCCGGATTTCGCCGAGTTCGCGGCCACGCACCCCACGTACGGCCTGGGCACCACTGCGGAGCAGGTGACCGCCAAGTTCCACGAACTCGCCGACCGCCTCGATGCCGAACCGGTCGGAGGCATGGACGGGACGCTGTTCCGCGGGATGACCTTCGACCGCCTCTACGTCGAGGCCCTGATGCCCACGCTGGCTGAAGCCTGGCAGTCGCTCGACAGGGGCAAGCCGGTGCCACCGCCCCTGCCGGTTCCGGAGAACCTGCTGGCCAGCCGCCTCTACGTGATCTGCGGTGACTCGCGTTGGCCCACGAGGATCGAGGTGTACCAGCGCAATGCCGCGATCGACCGGGTGGGGTACCCGTTGGTGGGCGGGGCCACCGGATCCATCGGACCGTGCCGTTCAAGCTCCTGGCTGACCGGCCTCGCCTTCCGCGAGGGCGCCGAACGGATCGGCGTCGGCGTAGTGCTCCGTGACACCTCCGGCCGGATCCTGACGATCCGCCGGGCCGCGCACGACGTCCTACCCGGCCTGTGGGAGTACCCGGGCGGCGGCCACGAGGACGGCGAGCCCGTGGCAGCGGGGGCGGCGCGGGAGCTGGCAGAGGGGACCGGCCTCGCCGGCCTGGCGAATGGGCCGGCGCGGTCGCGACAGATCGTCCGTACCTCGGGATGGTCGCGCAGCCAGGCGGCGAAGGTGTTCGCGGTCCGGTCGGCGAGCACGTCGACCGGCCGGTGGGGACACCCGCCGCATCCATCATGCCCAGGTCATGCCCGCCACCCGTTCCTGGTCGGCACAGACCCCTCAATCAGCGACAGAGCCCAGAAAGTGATCCAGAACCCAAGTTCGAAGCTCCGCCGCCGCCGACACTGCCCCGCCGCATACACCGACCGCGGCCTCCTCTACGCCATTGTTCGCGTCGAGGAGGCCGCGGTCAGCGGTCGCCGGACTGGCGTGTTACGCCTTGCCGAGAAGCTGGAGTTCCCAGGCCAGGCTGGTGCCGAAGCTGCTGCCGTGCTCGAGCAGGATCTTCGTCATCCCCGGGACCGTCTCCTCGCGCGCCCAGTCCCGCTGCCACTCGGAGACGACGGTGCCGGCGCAGGTCGGAACGACACCGGCCTGGATCATGCGCTGGATGCCGCGCTCATGGGCTTCGACCGTGGTCGCCCCGGACGCATCCGTCACCGCGAAGACCCGGTAGCCGTCGGCGATGGCGTGGATCGCGGGCCAGGCCAGGCATATGTCTGTCCACAGGCCGGCAATGATGAGGTCCTTGCGGCCGGTCGCCGCGACCGCGTCCACGACTCGCTGGTCCTCCCACGTGTTGATCGTGGTGCGGTCGATGGGCTTCTGGTCGGGGAAGACATCCTGGATCTGATGGATGATCCGCCCGCCGCGGTCCTGCACCACGGTGGAGAGGATCGTCGGAACCTCGAACAGCTTCGCCCCCTTGGCCAGGGCGGTCACATTGTTGATGACCAGGGAGGCGTCCATGCTGCGCATGCCTGCGAACTGGGCACCCTGGTGGTCGATCAGGAGGAGGACCGAGTTCTCGGGGGTCAGCAGCGCGTCCAGGCCGGTGTAGGTAATGCCATTGACTGCCATGTGTCTCTCCGGTGTCCATCGGTGTCGGCTGCGCCTGTTGGTCGCAACCGGCTATGTCGGGGGAACGGGAGCGCTGAGCTCAGAGCGCGTACCGTGTGGCCTCGAGTTCAGCGGGAACTGCCGCACTCTGACGTTCTGTCGGAGAGCACTCCACGCCGCGGGCGCAGCGGTCGGAGCCGTCGCCGGAGGAAAGTCCTTCGGCTGCACGGTGTCGCCTCAGTCCTTCACGCGACTGGTCGGCTTGTAGCGCAGCTCGGCATACTCCGGATGACGGTCCATCCAGCCGGCGATGAAGGGGCAGACCGGCAGTATCTGGAGGTCGAGGGTCTTGGCATGTTCCAGCGCTGCCCGGGCCAGTGCCGATCCAACATCCTGGCCTTCATGGGCGGGCAGCACCTCAGTGTGGACGAAGGCGATGAGCCGGTCGGTGCGAATGCAGTCGGCCCTGCCCGCCAGTTCCTGGCCCACTCTGGCCTCGAGGTGGTGTTCCTCGCGGACGTCTTCCACGGTGATCCGGCCCGCCACGTTCTCCACCCGTTCCCCTGTGCTGTCGCGACCTCGGCCGGTCGCTCACAGTGATCAGGCTGCCACCGTGGCAAGGGGCTCGCATCGGTGAATATCGCCTAGCCTCGCCGTTTCGGTTGGGCTGAGGCGGCTGCGTCGATCATCAACTGTTGGGTGGTCGAGGCGATTCTGTTGCCTGGGCATGGTGGACTCCCGGCGCAATCGTCGGGTTCTCCGGGCCCTTCGGACCGTGGGTGGGCGGGGGCCGCAGGTCAGTCAACCGGTCGGGGCGGTGTGGCAAGGCGGTGGAAAGCCGGGGCCAGTTCATGTCTCCAGGGCCAGGTCGCCGAGATCCGCAGGCGGAGGCGGCGTCCACCGCGGGTGAGGCGGGCGGCAACGTGTAGCAGCCGGTAGCGAGATTTCTTGGGTTCGGCGGCGGCGAGTTCGCCATCCAGCAGGAGGACGCGGGCCCAGGCGAGGAGATCGATCGCCGTGAGGCCGAGTTCAGGCCAGGTGGCGTTGACGTCAAAATGGCGGGATGGGAAGCGTCCGACGCCGGTGGTCTTGCCGCACCGGATGTGGTCCTCGACCGTGGCGTGTCCGCGGTGGCGGACCTCAAGGAACTGTGCGGAGCTGCCGCCGGAGTACGGGATGTCGGCGAGGAATACCTGGTGTCCCAGGCCCTCGTCGCGGTCGGACAGGGACAGTTGGGCGCCGGGGTGCGGTCGTTCGCGCCGCACGGTGATGCGGGGTGCCGACCGGGTAACCGGCGAGGTCGACCATGCCGGTCAGTTCGGCGACCTCGGCGCCGTCTCGCAGTGTCCCGTTCTGGTCCAAGGCGGGATGCCAGAGAGCTTCGGGCAATGAGCGGATTGCACGATGGACTGGCTCGGTGACCGCGTATCCGACCGCGAACCGCAGGTTCAACCCGTGCTCGCGCAAGGTCCGGGTGCGGGTGAGGAAGGCTTTCGCGGATCCGGCGCTGTCGGCGCGGACCAGGATCTGGGTGCCGTACCGGTGAGCGTCGGGGATCTGTGCGAGGGCGTCGTCCAGCACCGCGATGTGATCGGCGGCGGTGTTGGCTCCGGAGTTGCCGGGCCGCAGTCGGCCGGACATGGCCTCGCCGGTGTTCGCGAGGAAACACAGCAGCGGATGAAAGCCGAAGCCGCCTCTGCAGGTGGGCGCGGGCTGCTCGCAGCGAAGCGATCCCTGTTCCCGCAGCACGGCCAGATCCTGCCAGCGGTTGTAGGCGATGAGTGCGGGCGCGCGAGGCGCCGGCACACACATTCCGGTAGGGCCGCGGATTCAGGTCCGGCCGAAGGCACCGATGCCGGCGTGGAACAGGTCCATAGGGAGGGCGCCGAGGGCAACAGAGGCCAATGACGGCAGAGGTGAGCAACTGGGCATCCACCGCCCCCTTGCAACCCGACGGGAACAGGAGGTCAGCGGCCGAGTGCGCCGAGCATCTTCTCGAAGAGCGCACTCAGTACGTCGACCTCTTTGGCCGTCAGTGGGTCGAAGAAGTAGCGGCGCACCGTCTCGACATGAGCGGGGGCCGCCGCCTCGATGGCCGCCCGGCCGTCGGGAGTCAGACGCACCATCGAGCCGCGGGCGTCGTCCGGACACGGCTCGCGGGCGACCAGGCCCCGCTTCTCCATCCGGCCGATCTGATGCGAGAGCCGACTGCGTTCCCAGCCGATCTCCAGGCCCAGGTCCCGTGCCCTCAGCACCCCGTCAGTGGCTTCGGACAGCGGTACGAGCAGCGCGTAGTCGGCGCCGGAGAGGCCCGAGTCGCGGACGAGTTGCCGGTCCTGCGCGCTCTGGAGTTCCCGTATCAGACCGCGGTACTGCCTCCAGACGCGGGCCTCCCGCTCGTCGAGCCAATGAGGTTCATCCATGAATGGAACGTATCAGGATGTGGACGCGTCCTCGAACTGTCTGTGTTTCGCTTCGGTGAACGCTTCCCGGCTCACCGGGCGAGGGGCATGTCCCGCAGTTGCCTGCGCGAGGTGATGCTCAGCTTCTTGAAGATGTTGCGCAGATGGGCGTCGATCGTCCGCGGGCTCAGAAACAGTTGTGATCCCACTTCCCTGGACGTGGCGCCGGTGGCGACGAGGCGGGCGATCCGAAACTCCTGGGCGGTGAGCTGATCGGCATTCGCGCCGGCCCGGCGCTTGCGCGGGTGCTCGCCCGACGCTCCCAGCTCGCGGGCTGCGCGCACGGCGAACGCGTCGGCCCCGATGGACGTCAGCATGTCGTGGGCCGCGCGCAACTGCGTACGCGCTTCGAGCCGATGTCCACCGCGCCGCAGCCACTCGCCGTGGAGGAGCCGGGCGCGTGCGGCGTGTGCTCTTGCCTCGCTGCGGTCGAGGCGGTCAATAGCTTCCCGGTACAGGTCATCGGCCTTCGGCCCCTCGGTGAGCAGCGCGCGCGAACGGAGTTGCACCCCTACGGCCCAGTCGGTGGGGCTCGCCGCGGTACGCTCCGTGAGTTTTTCCAGGACGGGGACGGCGAGTTCCCTGTTGCCCGACCGGACGGCCGCTTCCACGTATTCGACGGGGATCCAGGCGTGGAAGCCCATCTCGTCGAGATCGCACGCGGCGCGGCAGGCGTCCAGGGCGGCGGCGGGCCGGCCCAGGCCATTGAACAGGACCGCCTGGGCGTACTCGACGGCGGTGACGAGTCTGCCCTCGCCGCGCGCGGTGGCGCCGCGCAGAGCGGCGTCGGCAAGTCCGATCGTACGCTCCTCGTCGCCACGCCACGCGGTGAGTGAGACATCCACATAGTCGAGCCCGGGCGCACCTACCTCCTCGGCGATCACGTACGCCTCATCGATGAGTGCCCCGGCGTCGTCGAACTCGCCGGCATGAATGTGTGCGAGGGCCCGGTAGCTCAATGTCACGGGAAGCGCGGCCAGGGCACCTGTCGCGCGGGAGGATCGGATCTGACGGTCGGCCAGTGTCCGCCATGCGGCCTCGTCCCAGAGGTCCATCGCGGCGCTGCAGGCCAGCCACAGCTCTCCCGGGGAGAAGCCTTCGTCGCGTCCGCTCTCGAGGTAGCTGTCCACGACGCCGCGCAGGAGCGGTGCGGCTGCCAGGAATCCGTCTCTGGCCTGCGTTGTGAGGCCGTCGAGAAGAAGGTCGAGCGGACGGGCCGGGGCGAGGGCGGGAGTGACCGCGCGGGCGGCCTCGGCCGTGTCGAGCAAACGTGGCCCCTCGACGAACCTGCCGACAAAAACCGCTGCCGCGAGTGTCTCCAGGAAGATCTCCCGGGCCGATGCCGCATCGAGCGGCGCGGTCAGCTGCGCCGCCTTCTGCAGCCTCACGACCGCGGCATCGTTGCGGTACTGGTCGAACGCAATCCGCGCACGCAATGTCTCGGTGCGGGCGCGCAGTTGGTCGTCCAGCCGTACCGCGCCGGCCGCCGCCAGGAGGTCCAGGGCCGCCTCGACGGCGCCGGTGTCGCGCTTGGCGCCGGCCGCGGCGAGCGCGCGCTCGGCACGGAGCACGGGTTCGGGTGTCAGCCGTGCCGCGGCCTCGAGGAACGCCGCCGCGGCCGCGATGCCACCACGCGCCTGTGCGCGACCGGCCGAGCGGACGAGCGCCTCGGCCACCTCCGTATCCGGCCCGGCAGCTGCCTGGGAGCGATGCCAGGCCCAGCGGTCCGGCTCGTCGCTGTCGGCCATGGCCTGCGCCAGTGCGCCGTGCACCGCGCGGCGGTCGGCCGGTGACGCGTCCTGGTAGACGGTGGAGCGCACCAGCGGATGCCGGAACCGCACCCATAGCCCCAGCGAGACCAGGTCCGCGTCCTCGGCGGGCACCGCGGCCTCGGCATTAATGCCGAGCGACTCCGCCGCCCGCCAGAGCAGTACGGGGTCCCCCGTCGTCTCCGCGGCCGCCACCAGTAGCAACAGCCTTGATCTGTGCGGAAGTTCGAGAAGTCGCGTCCGAAAGCTCGCCTCCACCTTGCCCGAGGCGGGGACCGCGTCGGGCAAACCGAATCCGCCGGCCAGTTCCGCGGTGCGCGGCAGTTCCAGCAGAGCGAGCGGGTTGCCGCGCGCCTCGGCGATGATGCGCTCGCGCACCGGGCCGTCGAGCGGTGCACGGATGCGCGAGGCGAGGAGATTGCGGGCGTCGTCCTCCGCCAGGCCCTGGAGCGGCAGTTCGGGCAGCCCGGCCAACTCCCGTCGGTCGTCCGGCTCGCGCGTCGCGAACACGAACGCCACAGGTTCGTTCTGAACTCGTCGTGCAGTGAAGGCGAGCGTCTGCGCGGACGCCTGGTCCAGCCATTGCGCATCGTCGACGACGCACAGCAGTGGTTGCTTCGCGGCTGTCTCCGACAGCAGCCCCAGCACGGCCAGGCCGACGCGGAAACGATCCGGCACACCCTCGCCGCCCAGGCCGAAGGCCGCGCACAGCGCTTCGAGTTGAGGGGCCGGGAGTTTCCCGAGGCCGTCCAGAGTCGGCGCACACAGCTGGTGCACTGCCGCGAAGGCGAGCTCCGTCTCGAACTCCACGCCGCCGACCCGTAAAACCCGTACGCCCGGGACGGTTCGCACGGAGTCCAGCAGAGCAGACTTGCCGATTCCCGCCTCGCCCCTCACCACCAGTGCTCCGCCGCGCCCTGCCCTCACCCCTTCGACCAGGAGGTTCAGTGTCTCGGACTCACGACGCCTGCCGATGAGCTCCGAACACCCGGCCGTCGCCCTACGTATCTTCACCAATCCGTGTTCCTCCGCCTGCACGTACAACGGCTCATCGCCCGCCCCGCACGAAGGGAGATCTGCGGTCGGCAGCGTTGCGTGGCAGATGGAGCGGCTGCCCGAAAAGCCGCTGTCGATGGGCGCCTGAGCCGGGATCGGACACGTGTGTGTCGGTGGTTCGCCCGCATCCCGCACACAAGTTGATGACGCGTCCACAGTACAGCGGATCGGCTCCGCGCTGCGGAAAATGCGGAAAATGCGCCCCATTAGGCGACAATGACCGACGCGAGCACCTCGGAGTGAGGCGCACCGTGGACCGACCACTCGCTCTCCCCTCAAGGAGGCGCCATGCACGGCCACTTAGGTATGAACCCCGTCGCCCTCCGGCACCATTCTGCGATTGCTGTGCAACCGAAGAGTCCCCACCGTGGTTGAAGCGGCAGAGCTGGGCCGGGCCGGGGAGATCCTCATCCACACCAGTCGGTCTGGCGGCTCCTGGGAACGTCAGCCACTGTGGTGCGTGCACGTCGACGGCGATGCTTACGTGCGCTCGGCCTTCCATCCGGTCCACGATCATCACCTCAACGAGCTGATCTCCGATGCCTTCCGCGCCAAGTACGGGCTTGGCTGGCCCGGTCCCGTCCAGACCGTGGTGAGCGCCGAGGCGCGCGCCACGACGCTACGCATCCTGCTGGGGCCGGATCCACGTCCCGCTCCCGCCGGCGGACGCGGCCTGCACCGCCCCTGGGTCGTGGTTTACACAGCGCGCGACGCCACGACCTGGCAGTCCCGTCAGGCGATACCGAGAGGCAGAGCCACCCATGATCCACGAGCAGCAGTCAGCACCCGCCCCTTCGGGAGAGGTGGGCCTCCTCATCGCCCGCCGGGTCGACCCCGGGCACGAGGAAGAGTTCGAGGCATGGGCCAACGGCATCCTGTCCGCGGCGGCCCAGTTCCCCGGCCACCTCGGGTAGGGACTCTTCCGGCCCACCAGCCCCGGCACTCCCTGGTACCTCATCCACCGCTTCCGCAACACCGCCGCCCACCAGGAATGGCACCGCTCCCCCGAACGGGCCGCCTGGTTGGACTGGTCCGACGGACTCCACACGGAAGTCTCCCGGCGCCAACTGACGGGTCTCGAGACCTGGTTCGCCATCCCGGACCGCCCCACCCAGGCGCCTCCCCCCAGATGGAAGATGACCACGACGGCGACTCTCGGGACATTCCCCGTCTCGCTCCTGGTCGCCACCGTGCTGCAGCCCCCGCTCTCCTCGTTCCCGTTCCTGGCGCGCACCGCGGTGGGCGCCGTCTTCCTCAGCGTCGTGATGTCATGCGCCGCCATGCCCCTGCTCACCCGCGCGCTGCGCCGCTGGCTGTACTGACCCGACGGAGCCGTGCCCCGGCCACTCTTCGTACGAGCCCGGGGCAGGTGAGGAACACTCAGGCGGTGGGGGTGTTCAGGGCGTACTCGCGCGAGGCCCGCACCTGGCTGCGCAGGGCCGGCAGGTCGACGCCGAGGACCTGGCCGTCCCTCTTGCGGGGCCCGCCATTGACGAGCACGGCGCTGATGTTGCGGACGTCGGAGCCCAGGACAACCGTGCCGACCGGATCGCCCTCGACGAGCAGGTCGCTGCGGTCGAGGATGCCCAGCTCCGGGTCCATGATGACGGTGGTCGCCCCGGTGAACAGGAGATCCGCCGCCGGTCGGCGGACCGGCGGCGGATCTCCCCGAGTGCGGCGACGCTCGTGGTGGTGCGGGGTGTTCATGGCGGGACCTCTCCCTCAGGAGGGGCGGTGCTACCGCCTCACCCGCCCCTCCTGCCGGGAACGCGCCCGCCGCCGGGGCGCGTGGCGTCAGTCGAGAGTCACCCGGGCCAGGAACGGAGCAAGCTCAGCCCTGGCCTGCTCGGGCGTCACCACGTCTTCCGGGGCCAGCTTCTCGTAGGTGTAGCTGACCGGGTCGACGTAGATACGTTCGCCGATGAGCTTGGCGTCGCTGGTGTAGGCGAACATCTGGAAGATGTAGTAGTTCATCAGGTAGTGGGCGTTAGGGTCCGCGTCGATGTCGTGGTCGTGCAGAAACGTCCCGGCACCACATGCGTCCAGTACGCCTCGGTCGTCACGCCGAAGTCCTCGACGCGCATGTTCATGGTCCGCGCGCCCATGACGTTGACGCGTGACTCGTAGGTCTCCCGGTAGAAGTTCTCCACCTCGGCCTTGCCGTTGAGGACAAGGACCGTGCCCCGGTCGCCCACCCTGTACTGGGGGTCGTCGATGGTGAGTTCGGGAACGATGATCTGATCCCAGTATCCCGAGACCTCCAGGAGCAGGTGTCGGAGGTAGTTCTTCAGGATCGCCCGATGCAGGGGCTTCTCGGTCCGGTGGAGGTATCTCTCTACGTTGGCCGGCCAGTGTGTGACGTCGAACTTGGACGGGATGTCCAAGGTCGTCATGGCGTCGTGGGTGGCGAGGGACGTGTGCGCAGCCATGGCGGACTCCATCTCGGGGCTCGGTTCAGAGGGGAAGGCGGTGCTTGAGGGGGCCCGGTTTCACAGCCAGGGGCCGAGCTGCGGCAGCGGTGTGCCGTCGGACATGTGTACGCCGCTGGGGTCGCGCCGGGGCAGCCAGCGGGCCAGGTCGCTCGCGCTGCCCTCGACGGAGCCCGCGGTGCCAGGCCCGTCACCCTGCCGGTCGGACGGACATCCAGCGTCGGCGTGTCACCGGCCCGTCGTTTCCTGACCGCTTCGGCGACCAGGCGGTCGATCATGTCTGACGGGAAGTCGTCGAAGCCGCCGCTGGCACCCAGGTCCACTGCGTGGATCCATACCTCCCGCGTGCGCATCCAGGGCAGTTCGATGGCAGGCACGGTGCGACCCTGGCCCGTGTCGACTTCGGCCGACCAGTCCGCACCATTCAACTTCCCCACTGTCGCGGCAAGTTGCTCCCGCTCCGTCTCAACGAAGGCCCGAAGGTGCTCCGCGCTCCACAGCCCGCCCTCTGCGATTTCATCGGCACGTGCCGTCGCGTCGGGGTACATCGGGGTCCGCTCGCCGGTCCTGGCCCAGTGCACGAGGCAGCCCACGGCGCGCGCGTTGAAGCCCAGATGGGAGACGATGTGCTTGCGGGTCCAGCCCGGCAGCTCGCTCGGCCCGTCGAGCCCCTGGTCGTCGATCTTGCTCAACTGGCCGGCGAAGCAGTCGAAACCGTCCGCCATCCAACGCAGTTCGGTGTCCGGTCTGTTCATGCCGCCCGCTCCGTCCACTGTGCGGCGCGCACCGGTGTGACCATGCGGCCGACTCCCTCGATGGTGGTGACCAGGGTCTGGCCCGGCTGCAGATACCACTGGGGCGTCCGTGCATGCCCTACCTCTCCAGTCGTGCCGGTGGCGATCACGTCCCCGGGGTTGAGGGTGATGACCGTGGAGATGTATGCGACCAGATCGGCCGGGTCGAACAGCAGGTCCGAGATGGTCGAGGCCTGCATGACCTCGCCGTCCACCGCACTGCTGATGGCGGCGTCCGCGGGCACCTCGTCGGGCGTGACCAGGTGGGGGCCGAACGGCGTGGTGGCCTCGAAGTTCTTGCCCTGCAGCCACTGCCTGGTGCGGAACTGCCAGTCCCGCATCGACACGTCGTTGAGGACCGCGTACCCGGCGATCGCCTCCTGCGCGGCGCCGCGGCAACCCGGCGCACACGCGTGCCGATGACGACGGCGAGTTCGGCCTCCCAGTCCACCGCGTCGGACTCCTGGGGGAGTTCGAGCGTGTCATCGACGCCGATGAGCACCTCGGGGAACTTCGCGAAGAGGGTGGGGTACTGCGGCTGGTCCCGGTTCATCTCGGCGATGTGGGTGGGGTGGTTCAGACCGACACCAATGATCTTTTCGACCAGCGCGCGATCGGTGCACTCCCAGCGGTAGGCGGCCAGCGGCGAGCTGGGCCGGCTGCCGAGCAGGGCGACCGGCTGCAGCCCGGGGTGGGCCCACAGGCGCTCCGCCCGGGACCTCTCCGAGGTGCTGGTGTCGGAGAGGCCGTCGGGACCGTACCCGAAGAACGAGAGGTCGTTGCCGTACACGAACGCGATGTCGAGGCCGTCCAGCCAGGCCATCGGCTCGCTCGTCGCGTTCTGGTGGCCGTGGAAGTTCCAGCCGGGGGTAAGCGGGAAGTCCCCGCGGCGCATAGCCACGGGATCGTTGTTCACCACCGCCCAGACGCCCTCGCCCTCGATGACGAAACGGAACGCGTTCTGGGTGTGCCGGTGTTCGGGGGCCACTTCGTGCGGGCCCAGGTACTGGATCGCCGCCCAGAGCGTGGGGGTGACGAGCGGCATTCCGTCGAGCCCCGGGTTGGCCAGGGCGATCGCCCTGCGTTCGCCGCCCCGGCCCACCGGGACCAGATCGCCTGCGCGCTGTGCGAGTGGGTACAACTCGCTCCAGCGCCATACGTGCGGCCGCGCCCGGGGCGCAGGCTCTCGGGCATCGGCTCGCCCGGCTGCGTCCACAGCGAGATCATGTGCGCCGCGCCAAACCTCGCGTACAGCTCGGCAAGTTCCTTCTCGGCGGCCGGGGACGACGGCGCAGCGGCGAGACCGGTGGGCCTGGGGTCTGAAGCCATGTCCTTCGCTCCCTTCTCGTGGCCTGCTAGGGCGCGTATTCGGTCGTGATCAATTTGCGCGATTCACCTTCGCGGCGGGTCCAGATCCGGTAGACCGTGGTGCGTGACACGAGCGCAACTGACGGATGCCGAGTGGGTGTTGATCGAGCCGTACTTGCCGATCGGCGAGTACGGCCCGTACCCGGAACGGCTGCGGCAGCAGTTCGAGGGTGTGATCTGGCGGTTCCGGACGGGCGGGCAGTGGCGGGAGATGCCGAAGGAGTTCGGTGCGTGGTCAACCGTCTCCAATCGGTTCCGGCAGTGGAGGGACGCCGGCGTCTTCGAAGCCCTGATGGAGGGCTTGATCGCGGAAGCCGCGAAGCGCGGCGAGGTGGATCTGTCCGTGGTCAGTGTGGACTCCACGACTGTGCGGGCTCACCACGACGCCGCCGGGATGCACCTCGACTCCGACACCATGGCCGCCCTGGAGAAGGCTGCCGAGGAGGCGGAGAAGGCCCGGCAAAAGGGGGAGGCCCGGAGGAACAAGACGGGCGGGACGCCTCAGGTGACCCGAAACGGGAAGAACGGCGACGCCTCCGGCGCCGGCGCAGGCTCCGGCTGAAGGAGGCCCTGCTCGGGCGCTCCCGGGGTGGGCAGACCAGCAAGATCCATGTTGCCGGTGAGCGGAGGTGCCGCCCGCTGGTGTTCATCCTGACCGAGGGCCAGGCCGCGGACAGCCCGCAGTTCATCCCCGTGCTGGAGAAGGTCCGGGTCCGCGGACCCGTCGGCCGTCCCCGCACCCGACCGGACGCGGTCGCCGGGGACAAGACACCCCATGCAGCTATCGGGTCAAGCAGCTGCAGCGAGTGGTGACGGTTTCGGCGGAGCGAATGCGATCGCTTCATCGAACTTCTGGCGGCTGGTCAAGCAGTGGTGGAGCTGACCGAGCATGCGGTTGAACAGGTGACGGAGGGCCGCGTAGTAGCGGTCACCGGTCTCCCGTCGCCGGTTGTAGTGGGCATGGGCGCCGGGCGAGGCGGTGAGCGCTGCGAAGGCCCAGTGCCTGCCGGTTGCGGCCAAGCGACTGTTCTTGATCCGGCGATGGCTGACGCGCCGGCTCTTGCCGGACTCCCGCGTCACCGGGGCACTTCCGGCATACGCTTTCAGATCCCGAGCGGTGTCGAACCGGGTGCGGTCATCGCCGATCTCGGCGAGTATCCGGGCGCCGGTGAGCACGGCCAGGCCCGGAAAGCTCGTGATGATCTCCGCATCGGGATGCTGCAGGAAGAGCTC
>NZ_JBHVSD010000018.1:0-203880 GCF_042885395.1 Kitasatospora sp. NPDC058063 | reverse complement strand
TCAGCCGTCCGTGGCCCCAGCTGCCCCCGGGGTCCTCGCTCTCGTGAAGAGCTCCACGGCTCCGGCTGATCAGGAGGTGGCCCTGGGAACGGCTCTAACAACGGCACCGTACGACGACCGCGTACCAAACGGCAGGGGCCGCGCATGCGTCCCTCTTGTCGAAGCGCTCCCAGGCGCCGCTTACAGACCAGACGTCCCGCCCGGCCCCCGCCAGGACCGCCCAAAAGCCGGCCCACGACGCCTATTAGGCCTACTCCTCGAAAGCCAACCGCTCCTACCTGCGCAGACGCGGGATCACCGCGGTGATCCCGGAGAAGGCGGACCAGGCGGCCAACCGGAGACGGAAGGGCTCCGCCGGCGGCCGACCGGTCGCCTTCGACCCCGACCGCTACAAGCGGCGCAACCACGTCGAACGGTGCTTCCAGAAGATCAAGACCTGGCGCGGCCTGGCCACTCGATACGACAAGAGCCCGGAAAGCTACACGGCAGGCCTGCACCTCCGCGGATCGATCATGTGGTTGAAGTCCCTGACCTCAACCACATGATCCGAACCTTGAACAGCTCCTAGCGGGCGCGATCGGGGCGTTCGGTGGGGTGCTGGTGAACCTCGCCTTCCGGCAGCCCTTCCTGGCCGGCGGCAACGAGGACGCGGCGTACACGGGGTTCCTGGTGGCGTACGCGGGCTGCTCGGCGCTGACCTGGGCGGTCTGGCTCCGGTGGCCGTGGCGGTGGTGGCGGTGGGCGACGGCGGTGGGGGTGACGGGGCGGGGCGCAGGGCGATGGGCTGTTGGTATGACGGTCGGGACGGTCGGGCGAGCGGGCGAGCCGCCGGGCGGTTAGCGTCGGCCGCAACACGTTCTCGGACCGGGAGGTTGCAGTGCAGCGGTGGATGATCCTGACGGTACTCACCTCGGCGCTCACCGGACTCACCGGCGCCGCCGTACCCGCCCTGGCCGACGATCCGACACAGACCCCCGACACCGCGGCCACCAGCGTCACCATCGGCGACGCCAAGATCGACCCCAGGCTCCCCGGCCGGATCCGGGTGGATGTCGACTACCTCTGCACCGTCGCCGACGACGCCCGCTCGCTCACCGTCACGGCGGAGCAGAAGGACCCGGAGGACACCTCGTCGATCGCCTTCGGCTCCAGCCGGACGGCGGAGACGGACGTGATCTGCGACGGGACACCGCAGAAACGGCAGATCGTCGTCCAGTCCAAGACCACCAACTGGCTCCCGGACGTCGACGCCGTCCTCACCGCCACCGTCTCCAACATCGGCGCCACCCCGTCGGCCGCCGCCGACGCCAAACGGGTCAAGCTGGCCACCACCGCCTGATGCGGTCGCCCGTCCGGGCCGCCGCCCTCCTGCTGCTCGCAGCCGGTCCCCTACTGACCGGCTGCATCAGCTCGTTCGTCGTACCGGGGCCGGAAGAGACCACCAGCCCCGTCGTGGCGCCGTCCGCGCCGTTCGCGCCGGCCCCGTCGCCGGCCCCCTTCGCGGGAACGGTGACGATCCGCGACTTCTCGTTCGAACCCGACAACTTCACCGTCAGCCCGGGCGCGGTAGTGACCGTGACCAACACCGGCACCACCACCCACACCCTCACCGCCCAGGACGGCACCTTCGACACCGGCCCCATCGCCCCAGGCGCCGGCGCCACCCTGACCGCCCCGAGCCAACCGGGCGCCTACTCGTACCTCTGCACCTTCCACCACTTCATGCGCGGGATCCTGACCGTGGCGTGAGGGACGATTGCCCTACGCTCGTGCCCTGCACACGGGGAGGGCACGAGGGATGGCGGACCACACGGCGAACACGGCGAACACGGTGAACGGCCCGGTGCACGGGACGGTCGTGCAGGCCGGGAGCATCGGCGTCGTGAACGTGGGCGGGATCCGAACCCCGGTGGTGCCGGACGGGGCCGACAAGTGGGTGAAGCTCGTCGCGGACTCCCGCGTCTGGCAGCACGTCCGCGAGGACCCGAACATCGAGCAGTACCAGCGCGTCGTGCAGGAGACGGTCGGTGAGCTGGCCCGGCTTCGGGACTCGGTCGACACGGCGGACGACCCCTGGCAGGACCCGGGCATCGCGGAGCGCTTCGCCAAACGGGTCGGCTGGCTGCTCGGCGAGGAGTCGCTGAAGCTCTACCCGGCCGAGGCCGCGCTGCTGGCCGTGCTCCCGTTCCTCTACCGGGTCCGCTCACTGCGCCTGGCGGCGGCGCGGGCCGCCGTCGGGCCGACCGACCTGGCGCCGTCACCCGAGCCCGACGCCGACCGATCGGCCTACGAGCAGTTCATCGAGTCCTACGACCTACTCGTGGGCCGCACCCGAACCCGCCCCGCCTCCGCCGTCCCCCTCGGCTGGTGGCTCTTCCACCGCTGGCTCGACCAGCACGAGGACCTTGCCGACCCCGACGGCGTCCAGGAGATCCTCGACCAGCTGCCGGCGCTCGCCGAACTTGAGGAGACCTTCTCCCTCAAGCGCGTCTGCGCCCTGCTGCACGGCCTGCGCCGGGGCCCCGACGTCGGCAACCGCGACTACCTCGCCGGCCTGAGCGCGGACAACCACCTGCGGGCCCCGGGCGAACAGCACGTCCGGGAGCCACGGTTGGCGTTGCTGCTCGCGCTGGCGTACGGGACGGCGATCGAGATGACCGCCCTCCCGGAGATCGTGGCCGAGCACCTCGGCATCCCGGACGAGGTCGACCTCGCCGACCTGCGCCGGACACTCGAACTGGCGGTCTGGGGCGGCTCCTACGACCTTCCCGTCCTGCGTGCGGAATGCCACCACGAGGCGGTGGTCGAAGGACTGCGCGAGTACACGGCCAGGGCCGACGAACTCCTCCACGCCGTCCGCCGCATCCTCCCGTCGCACCCACTCCCTACCCGGCTCACTTCGGACGAAGCCGCCCCCGCCGCAGGCGCCTTCACGGGCTGGGCGCGCTTCCGCATGGACGAACGCCGCGTCCGCAGCCTGCTGATGGGCGTCGAGCTCTACCGCGACCGGGACCTGGCCGTCCGCGAGCTCTACCAGAACGCCCTCGACGCCTGCCGGTACCGCCGCGCCCGGACGGAGTACCTGGACCGGACCAATCCCATCGCGACCTTCACGTATGACGGTCGAATCGAGTTCCGCCAGGGCGTGGACGAGGACGGCCGCGCCTACCTGGAGTGCCAGGACAACGGCGTCGGCATGGGCGAGGAGGAGTTGCGGGGAGTCTTCTCCAACGCCGGCGCCCGCTTCGCCGAGCAGCTCGACTTCAAGCTCGAACGCGCCGAGTGGCGCAAGGTCGACCCGCCCGTCGAGCTGTACCCCAACAGCCGCTTCGGCATCGGCGTACTGAGCTACTTCATGCTCGCCGATGAGATCAAGGTGACCACCTGCCGCCTGGACGCCTCCGGCCAGCTGGGCCCGCAACTGGAGGTCTCCATCTACGGCCCGAGCCACCTCTTCCGCATCGCCAAGCGGTCGGAGCGGGGCAGCGCGCCCGGCACCACCGTACGGCTGTACCTGCGGGACGACATCGAGCTGGCGGAGTCTTGGTCATGCGTGAACGTTCTCGAACGCCTCCTGGCCGTTGCGGAGTTCTGCACCTCGGCGGTGCACGTCGAGCGGGAGACGAACTGGAAACCCGGAGTCCTGGCATCGCGGGAGGCGCCCAGGGGCGAAGCCTTCGGCTTCAACGCCTGGGGCTCGATGATGTCCTGGACCGATGCCCCGGAAGGCGCGCAGGTGACGTGGTGCGAGCACGGCGGGGCCCTGTTGGTGGACGGGCTGGTGGTCGAGCCGGAAGTCGTGCGAGGAGTCGTATCGTCGCGCGGCCTGTCCGGTGCCGTGGTGAACCTCACCGGACGACTGTCCCCGGGAAAGCTGTCCGTTGACCGCCGCCGCGTCATCAGCGACCTCGCGGAGACGGTGCGGGAACTCCTGCAGTCGGCGGTGGTTGAGTTCGTGGGCCGCGACTCGGCCGTGCTGAGCATGGAGTGGATCCATCAGGTGACGGAGGAGAACTGCCACCTTGCCGATCTGGTGGCCGCCGAGGTCATCCGGCGGGGCCGTGGGTTCGAGTTCCTCGGGGTCGAGTACGAAACCCGCCGTACGGGTTGTTTCCTGGCGGATGCCGGAATTCTGCAATGGTTCGAAACTCTGGATGACTTCGGCAGCGGGACGGTTCTGGGCAACGTTCCTGATCACATTCTGCTCTGGAGAATGTTGGCTCACGGCGTGGACCGTTCCTTCCCGGAACTGGCGATCCTCTGCCCGGGGTTGCCTGCGGCCCGGGCGGTGCTTCCGGCGATGCCGTCCGATATCGCCGTGTTGGCGCCGAGACATCGGGAATTCGGGAGGAGGATGTGGGCCTTGCTGTATCTGGACGAGGGATCGATCCCGGATGTTGCCCGGAATCTCGGTCTCGCTCCGGAGAGCGTCCGCGCCAGGGCTGTTGAGCTGGGTGTTTTTTCTCGTCGCGGTTCGATTCTCCAGCAGGTTCCCGATCGTCCGTCCGTGACCGTCAGCGAGTTGCTGGCCATGGCGGATCGAAACGGGACTTCGGTGGAGGAAGCGGCGGACGCGTTGTTGGGCGCGGGCTGGGAACTCGCTCCCGAGGTCGTGGATCTCGCCGTAGCCGTCGACAGCGACCCCGTCTTCCTCTGGACGCGGTCGGGGAAGGGAGCCCGCTGGGGCGGCCCCATGCCGGGAGGCGCGGTGCCGCCAGGGCATCTGGTCAAAGCCGGCCGGGTATTGGGGATTCCTGTTGACCGGGTCTGTGCGGTGATGGCGAACTACGGTCTTGAGGCGGACCCGACGGGTCTGTCGCCATTTCCCTCCGACGAGACTGCGGCACTGTTGAGTTGGGAACTTGCGGACACCGGTCCCTGGCTGGAGCGATCGGAAGTGGTGCCGCCGGATCATCTCCTGCGCGCGGTACGGGATCTGGGAATCACGGTCGAGCGGGCCGCGGAGGTTCTCGGGGCGGCCGGGTTCACCGTGTCGCGCGTCCCGGAGGATGCCTGTGTTGCGGATCTCGATCTGTTCCAGGACGGGGGACCGCGTTGGTACGACGCGGGCGACCTGACCTACGAGCGGCTCTTCGCTGTGGTGGCATCGAGGAGTTCCTCGCTGGCGGAGGTCGTCGAGCGGTGTCGGGCCTACGGCATGGACGTTCCGTTCGCCCTGCCGGAGAGTCCCACCCGGCTGGACGAGGAACTCTTCTCGGACGGTGGTGCGATGGACTGGAGCGACCTGCGTGTGGGTGATCCCGTACCGTTCGCTCGATTGATCATGGCGGCCCGGCGGCTTCAGCGTCATCCCGGAGAGCTGGCTCGCCATCTGAGGTCTCGCGGGATCGTTCCCTCCAGCGATGACCTGCCGGCGGGGGTGACGTCGGACCAGGCGTTCGATCTCCTCGACGGATCGACATCGCGGCCGATCGGAACGCTGTGGATCGAGGATGTCACCCTGGTCGGTCTGCTGAAGCGGTCGCTGAGGACGGGATGGAGGATGGCGCAGATCACCGAGTGGTATCGGCAGTGGGGCATCAAGACTCCCGACGCAGCCGAGCTGATCCGCGACGCGCTCGCCCGCGTCCCCATGGCCGACCCCTCCTGAGCACCGAATCCACCCGTGAACAGGGCTGCTGCAACCTTCCTCCTTGTTCTACAGTTCTGTAGAACTAGACGAACGGTGATCGGGGACGAGCATGGACAGGTCGCTTCGGCTGCCGCAGCAGGATCGGGCGGACTTCGAGACGGAGCTGGGGCGAGCACTTTCCGCTCCGCAGGTGCGGGCGGCGCTGCGGGCGGGCGGGGACGAGGCTCGGGGTTCGGAGCGGTTGCGGCGGGCGGCGCGGGAGAACGCGGAGTTCGTGCTGGCCGCGGCGGCGCCGGAGTACGAGCGGTATGCGGCGTTGCGGGCGGACGCCGATGCGGTGGCGCGGCTGCCGGTGGCGGCGCCTCCCCGGGAGCGGGCGTCGGGGTGGTGGGGGGTGCTGGGGGTGGTCGTGCCGATCATCGCGGTGACGGCGGCGGTGATCTTCCTGCTGCTGGGCCTCGTGCTGGGGCTGGTGGAGGACCTGGAGGTGCTGGCGCACGCGCTGGTGGAGGCCGGGTGGGTGTCGGCCGGGGTGGCTGCGGTGAGTCTGCTGGTGGGCGGGCTGGGGCTGCTGGGGGCGGCCCGGGCGAGGGGTGCGGACGCCGGGGAGGCGGCGGACGGGCCGGGGGAACTGGTGCTGGCGCGGGATGCCTGGCGGTCGGCGCTGGCGGAGCGCGGGCTGGTGCCGTACCTGGTGGCGCAGGCGAACGCGGAGACCGGTCGGCGGCGCTGATCAGGCCCGGTCGAGTCTTGTCGAGCGGGCGGCCTCGACCAGGAGCTGGGCGGCGTCCGGGGGGATGGCGAGGCGGCGGGCGATCCAGGGGGCGGGGCGGCCGGCCCGGGCGAGCATCCAGGCGGAGTACAGGTGGCCGAGCTGGGGTGCGTTCTCGGCGAGCAGCAGGGGGCGGACGGCCTCCATCGGGAAGCCTTCGAGGGCGCGGGCGCTGTACTCGCGGCCGTTGGGGCCGGGTGGGGGCAGCGGGAGCGGGCGGCGGAGGTCGATCCAGCGGCTGAGCAGTACCGCGCCGACGACCAGCAGGCCGGTGCCGGAGGCGCCGATCAGGATGCCGCCGATGACGGGGCGGTCCTCCTCCTCGGCCATGCCGAGGGCGATCTCCTCCAGGACGAGCAGGCCGAGCACGGTGAGCAGTACCGCGGCCTCGGCGGGGCGCGGGTGGGTCCGGGACGTCGTCATGCGGAACCTCTTCCTCGGCGGGGCGGCCGGGGGTTTCGGGCGGGCGCGGCGATTCACCTTCCGTACAACGGCGGTGGGCGGCCCGGGGCACGCGTCACGGCTCAGGCGGTGAAATCGCGGATCATCATTGACGGACCGTCAAGTACGTGATGTGGGCGGCATGTTGGCCGCGGCAGGTTGGCCGTCCTGCGGAGGTCGGGACCGCGCCTCCTTCCGGTCGGGAGCGCCTGGGTGGCGTGTTCGTCGACGGGGTGAGGGGCCCGACTGCGGGCGGGCTTCGGGCCAGCATAGCCCGGGCATGTCACCTTCGACAGGCTTGTCGAAGTTGCGGAACCCGGGCTGCCGGTGGGCATGTCGAGGGGTGGCGGCCCGGCTACTTTGAGTGCGGAGCTCCGCTTCCGCGGTCGGGGCCGCAGGGGTGGGGAGGCCGGGGTCGGTGGGGCTCGCAGGCCGGTTCGACACTTCCAACTCGGCGGCGAGGAAGAGTACTTGCCCCGCCTGCCCCCTGCATGGCCGAGCGCCCACCCGCGCGCCCGGGCGTAGTGGCCGGGGCGTGCGGGTGGGCGCTGGGGCGGGGCGCTCGCAGGTGGGGCGGCTGGACGGCTGGGCGGCTGGGCGCGGGGAGGCGCGTCGTCAGCGGGCCAGCAGGGGGAGCGGGGCGCCGGTGCGGGCGGGCAGTTCGAGGCGGGTGAGCAGGGCGGAGGGCGAGACCTCGATCACCCGGCAGCCGGCCCGGTGGCGGCAGTGGCGGGCGACGGAGCCGTGCCGCAGGCGGTCCAGGCGGCGGCGGGTGGCGGCGCCGAGGACGAGCAGGTCCTCCGGGCCGGTGACGGCGCCGATCAGGGCGGGGCCGGGTTCGGCGTTGACCACCAGCGGGTGGATGACCAGGCCGGACGGGTAGCCGCCGTAGGCCTGTTCGAAGGCGATGTCGAGGCGCCGGCGGGCGGCGTGCTCCAGCTCGGAGGGCGGGCGCCGGCCGTCCCGCTCGATCGCGGTCCAGGCGGCGACGGGCACCAGCGTCGCTTCGTGCCGGGCGGCTTCGCCGACGGCGTGGTAGAGGGCGGCCAGACTGCTCAGTGACCCGCTCAGGCCGACGATCACTCGGGTGGTCCCGGTCATGGCCGTTCGCCTCCGTCTCTCCGGCGGCTCTCTCCATCGGGCTCCGCCGGTTCGGCACTCCTTGCTTCGGATGAATCAAGTGAACCCCGGAACGGACTCCTCCGTACCGCCGCTGACACCACCATGACGCAGGTCGCACACATCTTGACGGCCTTCTGACAGGGCCCGTCGGCGGTGGTGCGGCGGGCCCTCCGGCCGGTGTCTCCCGGCACGTTCGGCCGGTGTCGTCCGGCCGGTGTCTCCCGGCACGTCCGGCCGGTGTCTCCCGCCGGTGTCTCAGCCCAGCCCCGGGACGAACTGGATCAGCAGGTCGATCGCCTTGATGCCGAGGAACGGCAGCACCAGCCCGCCCAGTCCGTACACCCGCAGGTTGCGCCGGAGCAGGTCGGTCGCGGAGGCCGGCTGGTAGCGCACGCCGCGCAGGGCGAGCGGGATCAGGGCGACGATGATCAGGGCGTTGAAGATGATCGCGGAGGCGATCGCCGAGGTGGGGCTGTGCAGTTCCATGATGTTGAGGTGGTGCAGCCCTGGGTAGGCGTTCGCGAACATCGCGGGGATGATCGCGAAGAACTTGGCCACGTCGTTGGTGATCGAGAAGGTGGTCAACGCGCCTCGGG
The DNA here is from genome assembly GCF_042885395.1 of Kitasatospora sp. NPDC058063. Taxonomy (NCBI): domain Bacteria; kingdom Bacillati; phylum Actinomycetota; class Actinomycetes; order Kitasatosporales; family Streptomycetaceae; genus Kitasatospora; species Kitasatospora sp. NPDC058063. The sequence goes on along the minus strand of NZ_JBHVSD010000018.1, from coordinate 195,356 downwards.
TGATGAGGAGTTGCTTGCCCACCCGGATGATGTCGATCAACTTCGCCGGATTGGAGTCGAGGTCGACCATGTTGCCGGCCTCCTTGGCGGCCGGGGTGCCGGAGTTCATCGCGACGCCGACGTCGGCCTGGGCGAGCGCGGGGGCGTCGTTGGTGCCGTCGCCGGTCATCGCGACCATGTTCCCGGCGGCCTGCTCGCGCCGCAGGTGGGCGAGCTTGTCCTCCGGGGTGGCCTCGGCGAGGAAGTCGTCCACCCCGGCCTCGTCGGCGATGGCGCGCGCGGTCAGCGGGTTGTCCCCGGTGACCATGACCGTGCGGATGCCCATCCGCCGCAGCTCGGCGAAGCGTTCGGCGATGCCCTCCTTCACCACGTCCTTGAGCTCGACGACGCCCAACGCCCGTGCGCCGTGCCGGTCGTGGACGGCGACCAGCAGCGGGGTGCCGCCGGACCCGGCGATCCGGTCCACCAGCGGCTCGGCCTCCATCGGCAGCCGTCCGCCGGAGTCCACCACCCAGCGGGCGACGGCGCTCGCGGCGCCCTTGCGGATCAGGCAGGTGGTGCCGTCCGACCAGGTGAGGTCCACGCCGCTCATCCGGCTGTGCGCGGTGAACGGCACGGGCCGCTGTTCGCCGAGTTCGCCGGGGGAGCGCGGCGGCACCCAGTACTGGCGGTTGGTCAGTTCGACCAGTGACCGCCCCTCCGGCGTCCCGTCCGCGACGGAGGCCAACTGGGCGGCCTCGGCGAGCTGTTCGGTGGTCGCGCCGGGCAGCGGGTGCAGGGCGACGGCCCGGCGGTTGCCGTGGGTGATGGTGCCGGTCTTGTCGAGCAGAAGCACGTCCACGTCCCCGGCGGCCTCCACCGCCCGGCCGGAGAGCGCGACCACGTTGCGCTGCACCAGCCGGTCCATGCCGGCGATGCCGATGGCGGAGAGCAGGGCGCCGATGGTGGTCGGGATGAGGGCGACCATCAACGCGACCAGCACGATGGTGGTTTGCGGCGCGTGGGCGTAGATGGCCATCGGCTGGAGCGACACGACGGAGAGCAGGAAGACGATGGTCAGCGAGGCCAGCAGGATGTTGAGCGCGACCTCGTTTGGCGTCTTCTGCCGGTCGGCGCCCTCGACCAGGGCGATCATCCGGTCCACGAAGCTCTGCCCGGGCCGCGAGGTGACCCGGACGACCAGGTGGTCGGAGAGGACCTTCGTCCCGCCGGTGACGCCGGTGCGGTCGCCGCCGGACTCCCGGACCACCGGCGCGGACTCCCCGGTGATCGCGGACTCGTCGACGGCGGCGACGCCTTCGACCACCTCGCCGTCCCGCGGGATCACCTCGCCGGCCGGCACGAGGACGATGTCGTGCAGCAGCAACTGCTCGGCGGGAACGGCCTCGTGGCGCAGGTCGCGGGTGCCGACCCGCCAGTGCAGGAGCCGTCGCGCCGTGGTGGTGGACCGGGCGCGGCGCAGCGATTCGGCCTGCGCCTTGCCGCGGCTCTCCGCGACGGCCTCGGCCAGGTTGGCGAACAGCACGGTCAGCCAGAGCCAGAAGGAGATCACCCAGGCGAAGACGCTCGGGTGGAGGACGGCGCTGACGGTGGTGAGCGCGGAGCCGCACTCGACCACCAGCATCACCGGGTTGCGCGTCATGGTGCGCGGGTGGAGCTTGCGGACGGCGGCGGGCAGTGCCTCGGCCAGCTGGCGGCGGGTGATCAGCCGGCGGCGGACGCCCGGCGAGGTGGGCCGGTGGCCGGGCGGCGGCCCGGGTGCACGGTCCGGGCGCCGGAACAGGTTCTGCTGGTCGGTGGTGTCCGGGGTGGTGAGGGCCGAACGGCGCATCGTCTCGGGGACCTTCCGGGCCGCCCGGTCGGGTGGGGCGGCGGTTCGGTGGGGCTGCGGGGACGGCGGACAGCCCACCACCGGAGCACCGGGGGACATGCCCGCCTTGACGAGGCCTTGGCGGCGCGGCGGCCGTCCTTGACAGACTCCTGACACCGCGGACGGGCCGCCGCGGGGCCACTGTCAGGAGGGCGTCAAGGACCGGGCCCGGGACGTACGTCATGCGTCAAGGACGGGTGCGGTCGGTGTGCGGAGGGTCTCCACTGGAGGTGTCCGGCCGTACGGGCCGCCGCTGGAAGGGACCTGCCATGACCACTGTCACCGCCGTCATCGACGTCGACGAGCCGCTGGAGCGGACGGTCCGCCCGGTGCCCGTCGCCTGGCGCCGGGACCGCCCCGAGCCGCCGGAACCGGCCCCGGCGGCCGACCGGGAACGCACCCGTCCGGCGCACTGCCGGTTCGCGATGCACTACGAGGACTGACACCCGGACCGATACCCGCCGGAGCATCCCGCCGCCCACGCGCCCGCCCACAGGAGTAGCCGCCATGACCCAGCTCGCCGCCCGGCCCGTCACCGCCCCCGTCACCGCCCCCGCCTCCGTCACCACCTCCGCCGACGCGCTCGGCGGCCCCTGGCCGGCCTCGGCGCGGCCCGGCCGGGGAGGCGAGGTGCTGGTCGGCGGCGTGGGACTGGCGGAGGCCGCCGAGCGGTTCGGCACCCCGCTGTACGTGCTGGACGAGGCCGAGGTCCGGGGCCGGGCCCGGGCCTACCGGCGGGCGCTGCCGCACGCCGAGGTGCTGTACGCGGCCAAGGCCTTCCTGTGCAGCGCGATGGCCGACTGGGTGGAGCAGGAGGGGCTGGGGCTGGACGTCTGCTCGTCGGGCGAGCTCTGGCTGGCCGTCTCGGCCGGCTTCCCGGCGCAGCGGATCCTGCTGCACGGCAACGCCAAGTCCCCGGAGGAGCTGCGGCTGGCGCGGCGGCTGCGGGTCGGGCGGATCGTGATCGACGGCCCGGCGGAGATCGCCCGGCTGGCCGCGCTGGTGGCGGCCGACACACCGCAGAAGGTGCTGGTCCGGGTGGTTCCCGGGATCGCCGCCGGGCACCACGCGGCGGTGCGCACCGGGGTCGGCGGGCAGAAGTTCGGTTTCCCGATCGAGGGCGGCGACGCGGCGGACGCCGTCTCCCGGGTGCTCGACCAGCCGGGCCTCGAACTGGCGGGACTGCACTGCCACCTGGGCTCGCAGATCACCTCGGTCGAGCCGTACCTGCTCGCGGTGGACGCGCTGGTGCGGCTGCTCGCCGAAGTGCGGGAGCGGCACGGCGTGGAGCTGCCGGAGCTGGACCTCGGCGGCGGCCACGGCATCCGCTACCTGGCGGGGGATGAGGCGCTGGACCTCGCCGAGTTCGCGGTGCGGGTGACCGACCGGCTGGCTGTGCGTTGCGTGGAGGCCGGGCTGGAGGTGCCCCGGCTGATCGTCGAACCCGGTCGCGCCGTGGCCGGTCCGGCCGCGGTGGCCGTGTACCGGGTGCTGTCCGTCAAGCACTCGGCCGACGGCCGCTGCTTCGTCGCGGTGGACGGCGGCATGAGCGACAACCCGCGCCCGGCGCTGTACGGATCGCCGTACGCGGTGCGGCTGGTCGGCCGCCGCTCGGAGGCGGGGGAGGCGAGGGTGGACGTGGTGGGCCGTCACTGCGAGGCCGGGGACGTGCTGGTGCGGGACGCGGCGCTGCCCGCAGACCTGCGCCCGGGCGACCTGCTGGCGATGCCGGCGGCCGGTGCGTACCAGCTGTCGATGGCGTCCGGCTACAACCTGGTCGGCCGCCCGGCCGTGGTGGCGGTGAAGGACGGCCGGGCGCGGCTGCTGATCCGGCGGGAGACGGTCGAGGACTTCCGTCTGCGCGAGGTCGGCCGCTGACGGCTGAAGGCTGAAGTCGGACGGCTGACGGCGGACGGCGGTTGCGCGGGAAGTCGGCCCGGCCGACCTTCCCGCGCCGAAAAAGCAGGTGGGAGGCCGTGTCCGCCGTTGATAGGGTCCCGCCCCGTGACGAACTGGCGAGAGATCCATGAGAACGACTGCGCACTCCCCCCGGGGCGCGGGCTGGACGACCTGACCGCGGAGCTGGCGGAGGCTCTGGGGAGCCCGGACCCCGAGATCAGGGACGGTTACCCGTACGCGGTGCTGGAAACCTGGATACGGAGCGGGGTGATCGACCGCGAGCGGTGTCTGGCGCTCGGTGACCTGATGGCGGAGCGCTTCACCGATCCGCGGATCGAGGCGCGGACCTTCGCCCCGCTCGTCCTGAGGATGATCGTGAACCAGGGCGGCACCAGGCCCGGGTGGCTCGACGCGTTCGCCGCCTGGTACCGCGCGGAGGCCGACCTGCGGGGCCGTGACGACACGCTCGGCTGGCTGCACGCGGTGGCGCACGGCGCGGACCTGCTGGGGGCCTTCGGTCTGCGGCCCGAGGTCGACCCCGGACCGCTGCTCGTGCTCGCCGCCGAGCGCCTGCTCGCCCCGACGGAGTACCTGTTCGCGGAGCGGGAGGACGACCGGCTCGCCAAGGCCGTGGCCCTCGTCCTCACCCGCCCCGACCTGACGCCGGAGCGGTCGACCGGCTGGCTGGCACCGATCGCCGAGGCCCTCGCCCCGTACGAGTACGGGCCGATGCCGGTCTGGGCCTCCAACACCGTCCGCACCCTGCGGGCCCTGTACCTGCTGGCGGACCTCGGGGTCTGCGCGGAGCGCGGCGGCCGCCCCGTCCCGCTCGCCCACGGCGAGGTGGTGAAGGCCTGGGTGGCCGAGGTGCTGCGCCTGTCGCCCCGATAAGCCGGGGACGGGATCCCGACCCGGTCCACGGTGCGCCGAACGTGCCCCAATGTGAGGGAACAGGACCGCTTCTGTCGGTTTGTCATCCCTGACGCATGAGGTAATTGATGCGAACTCGACCATTTGTGGCGGGCCGCTGTTAGGCTGCGCGACTGAATACGAACTCTCCACGATGTAAAAGGACTTGGAAGAGAGGGTGAAGGATCGCTCCTTCGCCGCCGCCGCCGACACCCGAGGAGCCATGTGAGACCCGAAGACGTCCCCCTGCTGTTCCAGGAGTTGGCCCGCGAGTTCGCCGACGTCACCGACATGTCGGTGGCGGCGACCGGTTCCCTCGCCCGCGGCGACCACCGCACCGGGCCGGGCGGAGACGTCGTCTCCAACCTCGACCTGGTCCACGTCGTGGCCGAGGACGCGGACGTGCCGGAAGTCCGTGACCTAGTGGGACGGAGGATGCGGCGGATCTCCGACACCTTCCGGATCGAGACGACGTCCGTCATCGCCAGGCTCCCGGCGTTCCGGCTGGCCGGCCACGCCCACTACCGGATCAGCATGAGGCCCGAGTGGTTCTGCGACGGCCTCGCACTCGGCCCGGAGGGCTTCGACCTGCCGGGCCGCGACGACAGCGACCCGCACGGGGCACTGGCCTGGATGATGCAGCCCGTCCCCTACTACCTGGCGAAGGCGACGGCCCTGGACCCGACGACCAACCTCGCCAAGGCCCGCAGGGCCGCGACGCGGCTGGCCGACCGGTTCGATCTCAAGGAGGTGCGCGACGGCCTCGACAACCTCCCGCACGCCCTGCGCGCCCTGATCGCCGAGCGCGGCATCACCCCGCTCGAATCCACCGCGCGCTACCTCGCCACCCCCACCCACCCCGCCGTCGCGCAGCTCGTCCGCGACGCGGTCTTCGTCGAGAGCATGGGCCTGTCGTCCGCCGACTCGATGGTCGTCCTGCTGCCGTCCGCCCCGAACTGACCACCACCGGAGAGCACCCCATGTCCACCCGGCAGCACGTGGAGATCCTGCCCCCGCACCCCTTGCGGGCTGGCTACGACAGGTCCTTGGAACGCGGGTCGATAGCCGACGAATTCCAACGGCGCCTGGAGCCCGCCAACTTCAACCCGGGCTACCTCGGCGCCCTGACCGAGCGGGTCGAACTGGCCCTGGGCCGGGACCCGTCGGACGAGACCATGCGCTGGCGCCTGGCGTTCCTGCTGCTCCAGAACAACGCCACCGCGGCCGCGGTCGAACGGGCCGAGGAGTTGCTCGCCGGAGCCGTCCTCCCGCAGAGCCGGCGGCTGGCCCACCTGGTGGCCGGGATCCGGAGCCGGGCCGACCGGCCGCGCACCGGACGTGGCGTCCGGCGGGTCAACTGGTCGATCAACAATCGCTGTCCGATGTCCTGTCAGGGCTGCTACAACCCGTTTGCCGCGGAGCAGATCGACCTGGCCGAGGCGGACCGGATCATCGCGAAGCTGGCCGCGCACGGGACCACCGACCTGGTGCTGGCGGGCGGCGATCCGCTGCTGTGGCCGCCGATCTTCGACGTGGTCGACCACGCGATCGCCGCCGGCCTCAAGGTCGGCCTCGACACCACCGGCTACACGCTCACCGCCGAGAAGCTCGACCGCCTCCGCGGCCTGTCCTCGCTGCGGCTGCCGCTGGACGCCGTCACCGCGGACGTGCAGCGGGCGTTCCGCCGCAGCCCGGACGCCGACCTCCTCCGGGCGCTGCTGGAATCCCTCGCCCTGTGCGACGCCGAGGGCTTCGACCGGGTGCGGGTGCACACCGTGGCGAGTGCCGAGAACCTCCACCAACTGCCGGAGCTCGCAGACGAGATCATGTCCCACCCTTCGGTCGCCCAGTGGGTGATCTTCCAGTGGTGGGGCCGGCGGGCGTCGCCGGCCACGGTCCGCAGGCTCGGGGTGGCGGTCGAGGACGTCCGCGCGGTCGTGGACGGGATCCGGCGCGACCACCCCGGCCGGGAGGTCCACCTCGCGGAGAGCAGCGAGCGGGAGCTGCTGAACTGGATGATCCAGTCGAGCGGGCAGGTCGTCACCTTCGGGTCGGGCGCGGAGGAGGAGTTCATCCTGGGCAACCTCCTGACCGACGAGGTCGAGGAGATCCTGACCCACCCGATCCTGGACTTCGAGGCCATGTCCCGCGGGATCCCGGTCACCCCGGGAACGCGCTTCCCCGGCGCCGACGGGGGCGCCCCGTCGGCGGACGATCGGACCTGACCCCTCGCCGGCAGGTACCGGGTGCTGCGCGGTGCCCGCCGGCGGCGATCGGATCAGGCGGCGAGCAGGTACCAGCCCCCGAGGCCGCTGCACATGCTCGCGTTGTAGGTGCCCGCGCGGAAGCCGGCCGGAACGGGCTGGTAGGGGCACATGTACTCGCCGACGCGGGCCAGTTGCTGGTACCACGCGCCGATGTTGCCGCAGCCGGAGTTCATGTGGCCGGTGAGCACGTAGCCGGGCGGGATCGGCGAACCCGCGCAGGTGTACTGGCCGTCGCGGGGCAGCTCCAGGTACCAGTAGTCGATGCCGCTGCAGCCGGTGGCGTTGTGGAGGGTGATCACGTAGCCGGGGGGAATCGGAGAGGTGGCGCAGGTCCAGATGCCGTTCTGCACGGGCTGGATGTACCAGGCGCCGGCCTTGTTGCACCCGCTCGGCTGGCGCTGGGTGATCACGTAGCCGTCCGGTACGGGCGTGCCGGGACAGACCCACCCGGGGGAGGCCTGGGCGGCGGCGACCGGTGCCGCCGCCGGTGCCGCACCGGCCGTGCCGGCGGCCGTGCCGGTGAGGACGGCCACCAGCAGGGTGACCACCCCCACCGCGGCGGCGAGCCGGCCCCGGACTGCCGCCGTCCATGAACGACCGAGCACGTGGCGATACTTGATGTTCACTACTCACCAGTCCAATCGACGGGTCCGCGAAGCGCCGCGCGATGGTCGTACGGCGCCGTGCCGCGGAGCTGGACCGACCCTAGTCGGACGAACGGTGGAGCCGGTCGACACTGGGCGAATACATGACAAACCTGGCCGGAAACCGACCCGGGGCTCTCCCGCCGGGTCGAGTCACCCGCTGATAACGGAACGGTTGCGGAGCCCGCCGTTCCCCTCGCCAGGGCTTGACGGCACGGGGAGGGCGGGCGTTTGCTGTGTCCGCTCGTTCGAACCTGTTTGGTTCTGGTCTGTTTTGTGTGTTTGAACGTTCAAACCGACCCGAGCGACCCCCGCCTCATCTGCCACACCCACCACCCCCTGCGCATCACAGCCTTCCGGCGCCACCCCACCGAGAGGAATGCAATGTCACACCTTTCTCGTCGCGACCTTCTCCGCGCCTCCGGAGCCGGCCTGCTGGCCGTCGCCGCCGGCGGCACCCTCGCGGCCTGCGGCGGCGGCTCCGGCTCGGGAGGCGCCGCCGGCGGGGACGCCGACACCGGCACGATCACCGTCTGGTCCTGGGCCACCGCCGCCGACGCCCTGCGCGGCATCGTCCCGGCCTTCGAGAAGGACAACCCGGGGATCAAGGTCGACGTCCAGGACATCGGCGAGCCCGCCATCTGGGACAAGATCACCGTCGGCCTGGCGGCCGGCGGCCAGGGGCTCGGCGACGTCCTCCACATCGGCTGCGACTACCTGCCCGGCTACCAGGAGAAGTTCCCCGGCGGCCTGGCCGACCTCTCCGCGCTCGGCGCCGACGCCCACAAGGACAAGTTCGCCAAGGGCCTGTGGCCGGTCGTCACCGGCAAGGACGGCCACGCCTACGCGCTGCCCTGGGAGGTCAACGCGCTGGGCTTCTTCTACCGCAAGGACTACTTCGACAAGGCGGGCATCGACCCCGAGACCTTCGCCACCTGGGACGACCTGCTCGCCGTCGCCGACCGCTTCAAGGCCGCCAACCCCGGCGTCGCGCTGATCGGCGTCAACCGGGCCGCCAACCCCACCCCCGACCTGGACTTCCTCCAGGGCCTGATGCAGCTCCAGGGCGCCTTCTACTTCGACCTCCAGGGCAAGATCACCGTCGGCTCGGAGCCGGCCGTGCGCGCCCTGACCATCATCAAGCGGCTGGACGAGGCCGGGCTGATCGGTGACACCCCCGGCGTCCAGAGCTGGCCGCCGGTGATGAAGAGCGGCAAGCTCGCGGTGGCCGCGATGCCCACCTGGGTCGCGCACTACCTGGAGAAGAAGTTCCCCGACCAGAGCGGCAACTGGCGCCTCACCAAGCCCCCGGCGGTCACCCCCGGCGGCAAGCGCACCGCGCTGGTCAACTCCACCCACCTGGCCGTCGCCGCCTCCAGCCCGCGCCGCCGCGCCGCCTGGAAGTTCGTCGAGTACGCGCTCACCCGCACGGCCTCGGTCAACACGATGTTCAACGCGGGCGGCGTCTTCCCGGCCCTCACCGAGGCCTACGCCGACCCGATGTACGCCGCGCCCAGCGCCTTCTACGGCGGCCAGGCGGTGCTCAAGACCTTCACCGACCTCGCCACCGAGGGCGGCGACCCCACCAACTACTCCGGCGACTACGCCCGCGCCCTCAAGCTCGTCAGCGATGCCCAGACCAAGGTGCTCCTCAAGGGCGCCGACCCGGCCGCCGTCCTCCAGGACGCCGCCAAGCAGCTCGCCCAGCAGACGGGGCGCGGTATCGCATGAGCGCCGCCAGCCCGACCTCCGCCGCCCTCACCGGGAAGGCCGGGCGGAGCCGCCGGCGGCGCACCGCCCTGCCGTACCTGCTACTCGCCCCGGCCCTGCTCACCTTCGGCGTGTTCAAGGCCTACCCGATCATCGAGTCGCTGTGGCTCTCCTTCACCACCGGCGCCGGCGCCGCCACCCGCAACGCCGGCATCGCCAACTACCGGCGGCTGCTGGACGATCCGCTGTTCTGGACGGCCCTGCGCAACACCGGCGAGATCCTCGTCGTCCAGGTCCCGCTGATGCTCGGACTGGCCCTGCTGATGGCCGTCGGCATCAACTCCGCGGTGGTGCGCTGGCGCACGGTGTGGCGCCTCGGCGTCTTCATGCCCTCGGTCACCGGCCTGGTCGCCACCGGCGTGATGTTCGCCTACCTGCTCAAGTCCGACGACGGTGCGGTCAACTGGGTGCTGAACGCCGTCGGCCTGCCCTCCGTCGACTGGCTGGGCCAGCCGGTCTGGGCCCGGATGGCCGTCGTGGTGGTGCTCACCTGGCACTACACCGGCTACAACGCCGTCATCTACCTCGCCGGACTCCAGTCCATCCCGAAGGAGTTGTACGAGGCCGCGATGGTCGACGGCGCCGGCCCGATCCGCCGCTTCACCTCGATCACCGTCCCCGCGCTGCGTCCGGTGCTGCTGTTCACGGTCGTGCTCTCGACCATCGGCACGCTCCAGCTCTTCGACGAGCCGTACGTGCTGACCGGCGGCGGGCCGGACAACGCCACCCTGACCGTCTCCATGTACCTGTACCAGAACGGCTTCCGGTACTTCGACTTCGGCTACGCCTCCGCCATCGCCTACGCGCTCACGCTGATCGTGTCGGTGCTCGGCGCCCTCCAGATGCGCCTGATGGGAGAGCGCGACAAGTGACCTCCAAGACCACCACCCCCCAGACCACGACGCCCGGGAGCACGACGCCCGAGGGCGCGACAGCCCGGAGCGCTACGCCCGGGAGCACGACCCCCAGGAGGGCGAACCCCCTCAACAAGCTGCGCGGCTGGCCGCTCACCTTCTTCCTGGCCGGCATCACCGGGCTGTCGATCGCCCCCTTCTACTGGCTGGTGGTCTCCGCCACCCGCAAGGACACCGAGGTCTTCGACTGGCCGCCCAAGCTGCTGCCCGGCGGGAGCCTCGGCGAGAACCTGAGCCACCTGCAGCAGAAGATCGGCCTGCTCCGGGTGATCGGGAACTCCGTGCTGGTGGCGGGGGTCCAGACGCTGGGCGCCCTCGTCGTGGCGCTGCTCGCGGGCTACGCCTTCGCCAAGTTCCGCTTCCGCGGCCGCACCCTGCTGTTCGCACTGCTGCTGTCCACCCTCGTGGTGCCCGAACAGGTCACGCTGGTACCGCTGTTCAAGATGATGACGGACTTCGGCCTGCTGGACACCTACCAGGCGCTGATCCTGCCCGGGCTGTGCGTGCCGTTCGCCATCTTCCTGATGCGGCAGTCGCTGAGCAGCCTGCCGGACGAACTCCTGGACGCCGCCCGGGTCGACGGCGCGGGCGAGATCCGGGTGCTGTTCAGCGTGGTGGTGCCGGTCATGCGGCCGGTGCTGGCGGCGCTGTCGATCTTCCTCTTCCTGGGGTCCTGGAACCAGTTCGTCTGGCCGCTGATCGCCCTGCGCAGCCCCGAGATGCACACCCTGCCGGTCGCCCTGGCGACGCTGCACGGCAACAAGTCCAACACCGACTACGGCGCGATCCTCTCCGGCACCGCGCTGTCCACCCTGCCGATGATGGTCCTCTTCCTGGTCCTCCAGCGGCAGTTCATCTCCGGCCTGCTGGCCGGCGCCACGAAGGGCTGACCATGACCGAGAGCACGATCGAGAGCAGGAACGAGAGCGCGACCGCGAGCGCGACCGCGACCGCGACCGGGAGCACGGGCGGGACGACGACCGGCGCCGACGACGTCTGGGAGCCGCACGCCCCCACCGCCGCCGGCGGCCTGCGCCGGCTGTACGCCGACGGGCTGGACCTGCGGGTGAGCGGCACCGGCACGGCCCGGGGCATCGCCGACGGGGTGGTGGAGGTGACCGCCGAGGGCGCGGGCGAGGTGCGGATCGAGTGGCGCGTACCCTGCGTGGACGCCACCGCCCTGTGGACCCCCGAGCCGCGCGGCACCGGCCGGCTGCCCGCCGCCTGGAGCGCCCCGCGCCGCACCTCGCTGGCCAACGGCGCGCCGATCGCCGCGCTGGTCGGCACCGGGGACGTCGCCCTGTGCGCCTTCGCCGCCGGGCGTCCGGACGTGCTGACCGGGGCCGGAGTGGTCGAGGAGACCGGCGAGTTCCGGTTCTGGGCCCAGGCCACCGACCGGCTCACCGTCCGGATCGACACCTCCCGCCGGCACTTCGGGCGCGCCCTGGCCGACCTCGCCGCCTGGTGGGGAGAGGGCCGCACGGCCGACATCCCGGAGGCCGCCCGCCGCCCCGCGTACTCCACCTGGTACTCGATGCACCAGGACATCACCCCCCAGGGCGTCGAGACCCAGGCCGCGCTCGGCAAGGAGCTGGGCCTGGACGTGATCATCGTGGACGACGGCTGGATGACCGCCGACCGCACCCGCGGCTACGCCCACTGCGGCGACTGGGAGCCGGTCTCGCTGCCCGACACCGCCGCCCACGTGCGGCGGGTGCACGACCTCGGCGTGCGCTACATGCTCTGGTACGCACTGCCGTTCATCGGCAAGGACAGCGCCGCGTACCGGGAGATCGGTCACCTCGCGCTGGCCGACGCCGCCCACATGGGCGCGATCGTCGCCGACCCGCGCCACCCCGAGGTCCGGGCCTTCCTCACCGACCGGCTCGCCCGGGCCGTCGAGGAGTGGGGCATGGACGGCCTCAAGGTGGACTTCGTCGACTGGTTCGCCCGTGCCGCCGAGAGCGCCGACGCCCCGCCGGCCCGCCCCGGCGCGGACTGCGCGACCGTCGACGAGGGCGTGGAGCGGCTGCTCGCCGGGATCCGCGGCCGGATCACCGCCGCCGACCCGGAGGCGATGATCGAGCACCGCCAGCCGTACGTCAGCCCCGGCCTGTGGCCGTACGCGACCATGATCCGCGCCACCGACTGCCCGCTCAGCCCGCAGGAGAACCGGCAGCGGACCGTCGACGTGCGGCTCGCGGCCGGGCCCGTCCCCGTCCACGCCGACATGCTGATGTGGCACCAGGGCGAGCCGCCGGAGCAGGTCGCCTGCCACCTGATCAACGTGCTGTTCTCGGTGCCGCAGGTCTCCGTCGACCTCGCCGCGCAGAGCGAGGCCCAGCGCGAGGCCATCGCCTTCTGGCTCGGCGTCTTCCGCGAGCACACCGCCACCCTCCAGCTCGGCGAACTGCTCCCGGCCCGCCCGGACCTCGGCTACCCGATGGTCACCGCGCGCGGCGCCGGCACCGTGGCGGTGGCCCGCTACGCCGCACTGCCGGTGGACGTCTCCGGCGGGGACTGGAACACCCTGCTGGTCGCCAACGCCGACGCCGACCCGGACGTCCGGCTCACCGGCGGTCGCGGGCAGGTGGCGGTGACGGTGCAGGACGCCCGGGGGCGTATCGTCCGGCAGGGCGAGGTCGAGCTGGACCGGGCGGACGCGATCGTGGTGCCGCGCGGCGGACTACTGACCCTGCGCCGGGCCTGACCCTGCGCCGGGCCTGACCCCGCGCCGGTCCTGACCGTGCGCCGGGCCCGACCCCGCGTCGGGCCCCGGTCCCGCGCAGGGCCCGACCCGCTCGGGGCGGCGGACCGGCGCCGGCCCCGTCGTCCCGAGCCCCGACCACCCCTGGAGGACCGCATGCCCGAGGGACCGCACCGGCCGCGCCGTGGCGCCGCCACGATCGAGGAGGTCGCCCGGGCGGCCGGGGTCTCCCGGCAGACCGTCTCCAACACGCTGAACGCGCCGCAGCGGGTCCGCCCGGAGACCCTGGAGCGGGTGAACGCCGCTATCCGCGAACTCGGCTACCAGCCCGACCAGTCGGCCCGCTCGCTGCGCAGCGGTGCCCGCCGCACCATCGGCTACCTCGCCCCGGTGGACGACCCGCTCGACCCGAACCCGTTGATGGCCGGCTTCCTGGAGGCCCTGGTCGACGCGGCCGGGGCGGCCGGGCAGCGGGTGCTGCTGTTCCGGCCGGGGCAGGGCACGGCCGACCCGGCGGCGGCGATCGACGAACTGGTGGCGGCCCGCCAGGTGGACGGACTGGTGCTGGCCGACGTGCTGCACGAGGACGTCCGGATCGCCCATGCGGCCCGGCTCGGCGTCCCGTTCGTCAGCTTCGGACGGACCGGGCCCGGGCAGCCGCAGCACTGGGTGGACATCGGCAACGAGGCGGCGATGGCCGAGGTGGTGCGGCACCTCGCGGCGCTCGGCCACCGCCGGATCGGCTACCTCGGGGCCGCCGAGGAACTGCCCTGGATGGCGGCGCGGCGGGCCGGGTTCCTGGCCGAGGCCGACCGGCTCGGCCTGTCCGCGGTGGCGACGGGCGTTGATCGGGCCGGGGCCGTTGACGGGGCCGGAGGAGAGGCCGAGGGCTCCGTGACGGCCTCCGTACGGGCGCTGCTGCGCGGGCCCGACCGGCCGACCGCCGTCGCGGCCGGCAGCGACCTGCTGGCCCTGGACGTGTACGAGGCGGTCCGGGCGGAGGGACTGGTGATCGGGCCCGGCGGGGTGGCGGTCACCGGGTTCCACGACACGCCGCTCTGCCGGCACCTCCATCCCGGGCTGACCTCGGTGCGGCTGCCGCTGCGGGCGATCGCCACGGCGCTGGTCGGCCGGCTGCTGGACCAGGTGCGCGGGCGGGCGGCGCCGGGCGAGGGGCTGGAACTGCCCACCGAGCTGGTGGTGCGGGGGAGTTCGGGCCGCTCCGGCGGGGCGGAGCGATCCGGCTGGTCGGGCTGGTTCGGCGAACCGGGGCGGTCGGGTGAGCCAGGGCGGTCGGGGAGGTCGGGACGATCGGGTGAGCCGGGCCGGTCGGGCCGGTCGGGGAGGTCTGGCTAGCCGGGCCGGTTCGTACGGTCCGCCGTCGCCGCCACGATCAGCTCGCCGACCATGCCCGCGGCGGCCGCCCGCTGCTCGGCGGGCAGGGCGTCGTCGGTGACCAGGAAGTCCAGCTGGTCCAGGTCGGCGAAGGTGGCCAGGCCGACCGCGTTCCACTTGGTGTGGTCCGCGACCACGACCACCCGGCGGGCCGACCGGAGGAAGGCGCGGTTGGTCTCCGCCTCGGCGAGGTTCGGGGTGGTCAGCCCGGCCTCGGGGGAGAGCCCGTGGCAGCCCAGGATCAGCAGATTGACGTGCAGGGAGCGGATCGCCCGGTCGGCCACCGGCCCGACCAGCGCGTCCGAGGGGGTCCGCACGCCGCCGGTGCGGATCACCGTGGCGGTGGCCGGCGTGCCGTCCTCGGCGGGCTGTTCCAGCAGCTCGGCGATCCGCAGCGAGTTGGTCACCACGGTCAGGCCCTCGACCGCGCGCAGGTGCCGGGCGACCGCGAAGGTGGTCGTCCCGCCGGCCAGTCCGACCGCCGAACCCGGCGGGACGAGCGCGGCGGCGGCCCGGGCGATCGCCTCCTTGGCGGGCAGCTCCCAGTGCGCCTTGGTCTCGAACCCGGGCTCGCCGGTGGCCGGCGCCTCGATCCGGACGGCGCCGCCGTGCACCTTGTGGACCAGGCCCCGGCGCGCCAGCGCGTCCAGGTCGCGCCGGACCGTCATGTCGGAGACCCCGAGGTCGCGGACCAGCTCGGTGACCCGGACCCCGCCGCGCTCGCGGATCTGCTCCAGGATCAGCACGCGGCGCTGTCCGGCGAGCGGTTGGGCGCTGTCAGCCATCGGGAGGCCTCCTTCGAGCACGTCGGTCGCGTGCCCATGGTGGATAATGTTTGAGATTGTAGCTTTCTGTTGATTTACCCATGTCCAATGGCTTCACTCGGAGGAAGAAGGGCCATGCCCGGTACGTCCCTGACCCAGCCCACCGTCAGGACAGTGACCACCCTCGCGGACGGTCGGCAGCTGATCTACTACGACGGCGGAACCGCCGCCCCCCGGACCGCGGTGGACGAACGGCCGCTCGACCCGCAGGCCCCCGGTTCCGAGGTCCGGCTGGACCCGGCCACCGGCGACTGGGTCACCATCGCGGCCCACCGCCAGGCGCGCACCTACCGGCCGCCGGCCGAGGAGTGCCCGCTCTGCCCGTCCCGCGACGGGCGGCTCAGCGAGATCCCGGCCGAGGACTACCAGGTGGCCGTCTTCGAGAACCGCTTCCCCTCGCTGGCCGGCCCGCCCGCGGAGCCCGTCCGGGCGGCCGGGGGCCTGTGGACCAGTGGCCCCGGCGCCGGGCGCTGCGAGGTGGTCTGCTTCACCGCCGACCACGAGGCCTCCTTCGCCGACCTCACCCCCGAGCGTGCCCGGCTGGTCCTGGACGCCTGGACCGACCGCACCGCCGAACTCTCCGCCCTGCCCGGCGTGCGGCAGGTCTACTGCTTCGAGAACCGGGGCGCCGAGATCGGCGTCACCCTCGCCCACCCGCACGGCCAGGTCTACGCCCTGCCCTTCACCGCCCCGCGCACCGCCCGGATGGCCACCCGCGCCGCCGAACACCGCGCCGCCACCGGCCGCAACCTCTTCGAGGACCTGCTCGCCGCCGAACGCGCCCACGGCGACCGCGTCGTGCTCGCCGGGACGCACTGGACGGCCTTCGTCCCCTTCGCCGCCCGCTGGCCGTACGAGGTCCATCTCCACCCGCACCGCCGGGTGCCCGACCTGACCGCGCTGGACGCCGAACAGCGGGACGAATTCCCCGCCCTGTACCTGGAGTTGCTGCGCCGCTTCGACCGGCTCTTCGGCACCGGCCGGACCCCGTACATCTCCGCCTGGCACCAGGCCCCGGCCGGACAGCGGGACGAACTCGCCCTGCACCTAGAGCTGTTCACCATCCGCCGCACCGCCGACAAGCTCAAGTACCTGGCCGGGGTGGAATCCGGCATGGACGCCTTCGTCAACGACGTCACCCCCGAGGACGCGGCCCGCCGGCTGCGGGAGGTCGCCGCATGAACACCTTCGAGCAGCTGTACGGCCGCCCCTCCGAGGGGGAGTGGGCCGCCCCCGGCCGGGTCAACCTGATCGGCGAACACACCGACTACAACCTCGGGTTCGTCCTCCCCATCGCCCTGCCGCGGACCGTCCGCGCCCGGGCCGCCCGGCGGGAGGACGGGCTGCTGCGGCTCTGGTCCGCCCAGGGCGGTGACCTCGTGACGCTGAAGGTGGACGACCTCGCCCCCGGCTCGGTGCCCGGCTGGGCCGGCTACCCGGCCGGGGTGGTGTGGGCGCTGCGCGAGGCCGGCCACCGGGTCGGCGGGCTCGACCTCCGACTGGACAGCGACGTGCCCGGCGGCGCCGGGCTCTCCTCCTCGGCCGCCCTGGAGTGCGTCGTCGCCGCCGTCTGCAACGACCTGTACGGGCTGGGCCTGGCAGGCCCGGAGCTGGCGGTGCTGGCGCAGCGGGCCGAGAACGCCTTCGTCGGCGTGCCCTGCGGAATCATGGACCAGATGGCCTCGATGTGCTGCCGCCCCGGAGCCGCCCTGTTCCTCGACAGCCGCGATCTGATGATACGTCAGGTGCCCGTCGACCTCGCGGGCGCGGGCCTCGCCCTGCTCGTCCTGGACACCCGGGTGAAGCACGACCTCGGCGACGGCGCGTACGCCGCGCTGCGGGCCGGCTGCGAACGCGCCGCCGCCCTGCTCGGGCTGCCCGCGCTCCGCTCGCTCCGGCCGGCCGGGCTGGCCGACGCGCTCGCCCGGCTCCCCGAGGACCTGGTTCCCCTGGTGCGCCACGTGGTCACCGAGAACGCCCGGGTGGAGGCCGCCGTCGCCCGTCTGGACGCCGGCGACCTCGCCGCGCTCGGTCCGATCCTCACCGCCGGGCACGCCTCGCTGCGCGACGACTACCGGGTCTCCTGCCCGGAGACCGACCTCGCCGTCGACGCGGCCCTGGCCGCCGGCGCCCACGGCGCGCGGATGACCGGCGGCGGCTTCGGCGGCTCGGTCATCGCCCTGGTGGACACGGACACCGCCGAGCGCGTCGCCGCCGAGGTCACCGCCGCTTTCCGCGAAGCCGGGTACGCCGAGCCGCGCACCCTCACCGCCGTCCCGGCGGAGGGGGCGCGCCGGCTCCGCTGAACCGCTCCGCCGGGCGGGGGCCCGAGGACAGGCCCTACGCCCGGTGGGCGGCCGGGCGCTCCGGGGAGGCCTCCGCGAGCGCTCGGGTGACCGCCTCGACCCCGGCCCGCAGCCCGTACACCGGGGTGGCCGGCTGCTGGCGCCAGGACTCGTCGATCCCGCCCGCGTCCACGGTGTCGAAGCCCAACGCGTCGACCAGCTCCCGCACCACCCGCTTGGCCGCCTCGTCGTCCGACGCGACCGGCACGGCGAGCCGCTCCGGGTCCCCGGCCGGGCGCGGGCGCTCCAGCAGGTCCTGGGCGTAGGTGCCGTTGAACACCTTCACCACCCGGTGCCCGAGGTGCTGCTCCGTCCACCGGCTCTCGGTGAGCCCGCCGTCCTCGATCGCGTCGATCCGGCCGTCGCGCTCCTTCGGGTAGTAGTTGCCGGTGTCGATCACCGCGACGCCCTCGGCGGCGCCGTCCAGCAGCCCGGAGGGCAGGTCCGGCACGCTCTTCAGCGGCACCGTCACCACCACGACCTGCGCGCCCCGGGCGGCCTCGGAGACCGTCACCGCCGTCGCGCCGGTCTCCTCGACCAGTGCCTTGAGCGTCTCCGGGCCACGGGAGTTGGCCACCGATACCTCGTGCCCCAGCGACGTCAGCCGTCGCGTCAGGTTGCCGCCGATGTTGCCCGCGCCGATGATGCCGATCTTCATGGGAAGTCCTTCTTCGCGAGTGCCGTATTTGGACCGTCGCCCTGGCCCAACCGTCCGGTGATCGCGCCGATTCCCGGTTCGCAGGGTGGTTTTCCGGGACCCACGGTCGAGGCGGGCCTGGTGCCGGCCCGGCACCCGTCGCGAAGGTGAACGGCATGAGCCACCCTTCCTCCGACGCCGCCGTTCTTTCCGGCGCCACCGTCCCCGGCGATGCCGCCGCTCCCTCCGATGCCACGGTCCCCGGCGATGCCACGGTCCTCGTCACCGGCGGCACCAGCGGCATGGGCCTCGCCACCGCCCGTCACCTCCTCGCCACCGGCGCCCGGGTCGTCGTCACCGGCCGCGACGACGCGCGGCTCGCCCGCGCCGCGGCACGCCTCGGCGCCGGCGACCGGCTGCTCACCGTCCGCGCCGACGCCTCCGTGGCGGCCGACCTCACCCGGCTGGCCGACACCGTGCGGGAGCGGTACGGCCGGCTCGACGGGGTCTTCGCCAACGCCGGCGTGGCCGGCTTCCAGCCGGTGGACGAGGTGACGGAGGCCGAGTTCGACCGGATCGTCGCCGTCAACCTCAAGGGCGTGTTCCTCACCGTCCAGCACGCGCTGCCGCTGCTGGACGCCGCCGGCGGCGGATCCGTCGTCCTCAACGCCTCCTGGACCCCGCACCGCGGCCTGCCCGGCGCCGCCGTCTACGCCGCCACCAAGGCCGCCGTCCTCAGCCTCGCCCGCACCCTCGGCAGCGAACTGGCCGGCCGCGGCATCCGGGTCAACTCGGTCAGCCCCGGCTACATCGTCACCGAGATGTTCCACGCGGCCGTCCCGGACCCGGCCGACCACGAGCCGATCCGCGGCCACGTCCCGCTCGGCCGGCTGGGCACCGCCGAGGACATCGCGCAGACGGTCGCCTTCCTGCTCTCCGACCGCTCCTCGTACATCACCGGGCAGGACATCGTGATCGACGGCGGGCTCGTCCCGGCCTTCCCCTCCCTGACCGGCTGACCGCCCCGCCTGACCGCACCGCCTGACCGCCCTGGCCCCGCCCAGGCCCCGCCGTGCCTGGTCCTGACAGGGCCAGGCACGGCGTCACTCGTCCGGGTGACAATCCATGACGTGAACCCGAGCAGCGCCCTGAGCGAATTCCTCCGCACCCGCCGCGCCGGCCTGCGGCCCGAGGACGTCGACCTCCCCGACTACGGCGGCCGCCGCCGCGTCGCCGGGCTGCGCCGCGAGGAGCTCGCCCACCTCGCCGGAGTCAGCGTCGACTACTACACCCGCCTCGAACAGGGCCGCGTCGGCAACCCCTCGGACGCCGTCCTCGACGCCGTCGCCCGCGCCCTGCGGCTGGCTCCCGACGAGTCCGGCCACCTGCACCGCCTCGCCCGGCCCGCGGCCCGCCCCCGCCGCCCCGTCGAGCGCCAGCGGCCCCGCCCCTCGCTGCTGCGCCTGCTGGAGCAGCTCCCGCACACCCCGGCCCTGGTGATGGGCCACCGGATGGACGTCCTGGCCTGGAACCACGCCGCCGTCGCGCTCCTCGGCGACTACGGCGCCCTGCCGGCCGAGGAGCGCAACATCGCCCGGATCACCTTCCTCGACCCGGCCTCCCGCGAGCTCTACGCCGACTGGGCCGCGTGCGCCCGGGAGAACGTCGCCTTCCTCCACCTGGAGGCCGGCCGCCGCCCCGACGACCCGCTGCTCGCCGAGCTGATCGGCCAACTCTGCCTGGGCAGCGAAGAGTTCCAGCGGATGTGGGCCGACCACCCGGTCGCCGACAAGACCTCGGGCCGCAAGGCCTTCCGCCACCCCCTGGCCGGCACGCTGGACCTCGTGTACGACACCCTGCGGCCGGCCGACGACCCCGGCCAGGCGCTGGTGACCTACACCGCCGACCCGGGCTCGGCGTCGGACGACGGGCTGCGGCTGCTGCTGTCCTGGGCGGCCTCGGGCTGAGGCTCCCCCGTCACTTCGAGCAGGTTCTCCCTGGCCAGGACGGTCGACGGATGGTCCGGCCCGAGGACGCGGTCGAGGTCCGCCGCCGCCCGGCGGAGCATCTCCAGCCCTCGCTCCACGTCTCCGGCGTGCAGGTACATGACCGCGAGGTTGTTGCGGGACGTGAGGGTGTCCGGGTGGTCGCCGCCGAGGACGCGCCGGCGGTCGGCGAGGACCTGCTCCTGGAGGCCGACGGCGTCCTCGACCCGTCCGGCCTCCAGGTAGGTGGCGGCCAGGTTGTTGCGGGACGTGAGGGTGTCGGGGTGGTCCGCGCCCAGCTCGTGCCGGCGGTCGGCGAGGACCTGCTCCTGGAGACCGATGGCGTCCTCGACGCGTCCGGCCTCCGAGTAGGTGGCGGCCAGGTTGTTGCGGGCCATCAGGACGGTGGGGTGGTCACTGCCGTGGAGGCGTTGGAGGTCGGCGAGGACCTGCTCCTGGAGACTCATCGCCTCGTCGGTGCGTCCGGCCTCCCAGCACGACTGCGCGAGGTTCCCGAGGGCCGCGAGAGTGTCGGGATGGTCGCCTCCCAGGACGCGCTCGCTCGTGGTGGAGAGATGCGTCCAGTACTGGATGCCGGTGGCGTACAGGCCCGCCTCCACGAGGCTGGCGCCGCAGCGGAACAGCAGCAGGTGCATCCCCAGCGGCCGCTGGATCAGGCCGGTGGGCCCGTGCCGGGTGAGCACGTCGGTGTTGGCCCGCAGCGTCGCGGCCAAACCCTGCACGCCGTAGTCCGCGGTCGGCCACAGTTCGAGAAGGGCCTCGGCGACCACGATGCCCGCCCGCGTCGAGTCGGGAGCCGTGTCGAGGGTGGCACGGGCGGTGAGCGCGTGGAGGGTCACCTCCCGGTGGGAGGTCTCGGTGAGGGTGACGAGGCTGTAGTTGTGCAGCAGCGCGAGCGCCTCCATCGCGTCGTCGGCCGTGACGGGCGCGCCGCGGACCCTGCCGAGATGCTCCAGCACCGGCCCGGTGCCCCACAGCTCCTGCGGATGCCCGGCCGGGTCCAGCAGCGCCGCCAGCCGGAGGACCGGCCCGGCGAGCCCGACCGGCTCCTCCTGCTGCGCCGCGTCGAGGGCCAGCAGCAGCGCCGCCGCGACCGGCCCCCGGTAGCCGTCGGCACCGGAGCGGGCCGGCAGCACGGCGTCCAGGCTGCGGGAGCGGTCTCGGAAGAGTTCCAGGTAACGGCCGCAGCCGCGCCGGGTGTTGACCATGCAGGCGGCGGCGTGGGCCAGCGCCAGCGGCAGGTGGCCCAGCGCCTCGGCGAGCTCCTCCGCGTGCTCGTCGAGGAAGCGGGCGCACTTGGCCCGCTCCAGCCGCTCGCCGAGGTAGGCGGCGGACTCGGCGGGGGAGTACGTGGTGACGTCCACGAGGGTCCGGTCGCCGCCCGTACTGGCGGCTCCCCGGTGGCGGGTGGTCGCGATGACCCGTCCGCGCCCGCCCCGGCTGGTGACGGGCCAGAGCTCCTCGGGCGTGTGCTCGGTGGTGTTGTCGAGAACGACCAGCCAGCTCCGCTCGGTGGCGGCCAGCCAGGCGAGGAAGCGCTCCGCGTCCTGCTCGGCCGCCTCACCGCTCGCCCCGGGCACCCCCAGCTGCACGGCGGCCCGGGCGTACAGCTCGGTCACCGCGGAGGGCTCGGCCGCGTCGGCCCACAGCACCAGATCGGTGCCCGCCTCGACGGCCGCGCGCGCGTAGTGCGCCGCGAGCTGCGACTTGCCGACGCCGCCACCGCCCGCCAGCACCTGGCTCAGCACGACCGTCCCGTACTCCCCGCGGGCCTCGTCGATGGCCTGCCGCAGCTCCGCCCGGGGCTGGAAGGCCGTCGCCCTGGGCGGGATCCGCCCGATCACCACCGGCCACCGCACCTCGGCGGCCGGCGCGGCGTACTGGTGGACGGTCAGCTCGCGCGCCTGGAAGGTGCTGCCGTTGACCGTGCTGTTCTCGATGCCGTTCCTGACCTGCCAGCCCTGCACCTGCTCGCCCCCACCGCCCGGCGTGTCGAATGGGCACCATTATGGGAGCCGAAATTATGGGACCCGAAACGGCGCTGCCGTGCCGCCCGGGGACCGGGCGGCACCTCGACCGCGCTGTAGGCGGCGACCGCCAGGGCCAGCAGGACCGTGCCGCGCCGGACCAGTCGGGCCGACAACCGCGCGAGCGCCAGCTGCGGAGGCCCCGCCTGTCCGTGCGGAGTCCTGTCGACGGAGGCTGCGGACACGCTGGCGGGTCCGGTCATCGCGTTGCACCCTTGTGGCCGTCCGCCATGGCGTTCGGCCACAGAGCTGGCCACCTGGTGGCCGCGTTCTCCGTTGGAGTGGACCATTGAGGGGAGGCGATGTGGGCCGGTGGGCCCTGTACCGGGACGCGGTACCGCGATGAGGTGAAGGGGCCCGGGCCGCCGTTGCTGCTGCTGTCGGCGCTACCCGGGGAGACCGGAGGATGTCGTGCCGGACACGGAGGGCCTGACGACCGGCCGTGACCAGGGCCGGCCAGGGGCGGCGCGTGCGCGGCGATGGCTGGAGCCGGGTCTGCTGGTGGCGACCGCCGCGGCGCTTGCCGTCGGCGGGATCGCCTGGCTGGCCGGCAGTCAGACCGCCGCCGACCTGTGCTGGGCGGTCGGCACCGTGCTGGCCGTCCTTCCGGCGGTGGCCTGGGTCGTGGTCGCGCTGCGCAAGCGGCGGGCCGGCGTCGACCTGATCGCGGTCCTGGCCCTGGTCGGGACCCTGGCGGTGGGCGAGTACCTGGCGGGCGCCCTGATCGCCCTGATGCTCGCCACCGGACGCGCCCTGGACGCCGCCGCCGAACGCCGCGCCTCCCACGACCTGCGCGCCCTCCTGGAACACGCACCGCGCTCCGCCCGCCGCCGCAGAGGCCAGGAGGTGACCGTCGTCCCGCTGGACGAAGTCGCCGTCGGCGACGTGCTCGTCGTCGGCCCAGGTGACGTGGTCCCGGTCGATGGCCGGATCACCGACGGCACGGCCGTCCTCGACGAGTCCGTCCTCACCGGCGAGTCCGAACAGGTGGAACGCGACATCCAGGAGGCCGTGCGCAGCGGCGTCGTCAACGCCGGTGGCGTTTTCGAGATCACTGCCAGCGCCACCGCCCGGGACAGTACCTACGCGGAGATCGTCCGCCTCGCCGAACAGGCCGGCGCGCAGCGGGCACCGACCGTGCGCCTCGCCGAGCGCTACGCCGCCTGGTTCCTGCCGCTCTCGCTGGCGATGGCCGGTCTGGCCTGGCTGCTGAGCGGCTCCGCCACGCGTGCCGTGGCGGTCCTGGTGGTCGCGACCCCCTGCCCCCTGCTGCTGGCAGCGCCGGTCGCCATCGTCTCGGGACTCTCACGCGCCGCACGGCGCGGCGTCATCGTCCGCGACGGCGTGGCACTGGAGAACCTGGGTCGGGCCCGCACCCTGGTGATCGACAAGACCGGCACCCTCACCGCCGGCCGCCCCCGCGTCCTCGAAGTCGCCGCCGCCCCCGGCCGCACCCCTACCGAGGTACTGCGCCTGGCGGCCTCACTCGACCAGGTGTCCACCCACGTCCTCGCCCAGGCCATCGTCCAAGAGGCCCGCACCCGCGACCTCGCCCTCTCCCTCCCGCAGGACAGCACCGAAGCGCCCGGACGCGGCCCCGCCGGCACCGTCGACGGCCACCGCCTCACCGTCGGAAAGAGCGACCTCGCACCGGCAGCCCTCCCCGCCTGGGCGCGGGCCGTGGACAACCGCGCCGTCCTCGACGGCGCCGCCCTCGCCTGGCTCACCGTCGACGACACCCTCGCTGGCGCCGTCCTGCTGCGGGACCCGCTGCGCCACGACGCCCCGCACACTGTCCAACGACTGCGCGAGGCCGGACTGAGCCGGCTGGTCATGCTCACCGGCGACCGCCCCGAACCCGCCCGTGAGGTCGGGGCCGTCCTGGGACTCGACGAGGTCCGCTCCGGGCAGTCACCCGCCGACAAGGTCTCTGCGGTCCGCGACGAATCCGCCCGTGCGGTCACCCTCATGGTCGGCGACGGCGTCAACGACGCCCCCGCGCTGGCCGCCGCCGACATCGGCGCCGCGATGGGCGCACGCGGCTCCAGCGCCTCCTCCGAAGCCGCCGACATCGTCCTCACCACCGACCGCGTCGACCGCCTCTCCGACGCCATGGAGATCGCCGTCCGGGCACGCCGCATCGCCGTCCAGAGCGCCGTCGGCGGCATGGCCCTGTCGCTGCTCGCCATGGTCGCCGCCCTGTTCGGCCTGCTGCCCCCGGCCGTCGGCGCCCTCCTCCAGGAGGCAATCGACGTCCTGGTCATCCTCAACGCCCTGCGCGCACTGCTGCCCGCCCGCGGCACCCGGCCCGCGCTCGAACCCGACACTGAAGACCTCATCCACCGCTTCGCCACCGAACACGACGACCTCCGCGACACCCTCGACGCCATCCGCGAAGCAGCCGGCCTGCTCACCACCGAACACGGCCCCCGCGCCCTGGCCGCCGTCCGCGAGATCGACCGCCTCCTCACCGACCGCCTCCTCCCGCACGAACACGGCGAGGAACACCAGCTCTACCCCGCCCTGACCCGCCGCCTCGGCGGCCCCGAAGCCACCGAGACCATGAGCCGCGCCCACACCGAGATCGACCGCCTCGCCCGCCGGATCACCACCCACCTCCACCTCGCCAACGAGGAAGGCCACCTGCGGCCTGAGCAGATCGACGACCTCACCGCCTGCCTCTACGGACTCCACGCCGTCCTGCGCCTGCACTTCCAACAGGAAGAGGAGAGCTATTTCTCCCTCGCTCCCTGAAGTACCGCCCGCCGAGACGCGGGCATCCGCCCGCGGCACCGCTGCCGCTCACCGGTCGCCGGTACCGAAGTCGTGCCGACCATCGTTGCGTGGGCCCGCTCCGCGTCGGTCGGCGTCGGTCGCGCTCTTCGGGCGCATCCCCTTCACTGCTACGCAACGCCGCACGGACGGCACCGAGCTGGCACAGGTGACCGTGGTCGGTCTGCCCCGGGCCGCCGGGGTGGGCATGATCGGCACACTGCCGGTGGTCTGCGCCCACCGACGGTCGGCGCCCGGCCCGTCACGCGATCGCCCGCGCGGCTTCGCGCGGCGTAACCGGGTGGGGCGGGTGCAGGCTGGACGCATGGAGGCACGCCGTAAACGCTCGGTGACGTGGGCTGGCTTGGGGCCGGCCAGCCCGGCATCGGGACCGTCGGACCCAGGGCGCCGCACGGGGACGGTATGGAGACTGGTCATGACCCGCGGCAGGGGCGTTCCGAGGAGGCACGATGACGGTCCTGGTCGGCTATGCGAGCGCGCACGGCTCCACCCGGGAGATTGCCGAGCGCATCGGCGCTTGGCTGGCCGAGTCCGGCTGCCCTGCCGATGTCCGGCCGCTCGACGACGGGACGACCGTGGACGGGTACACCGCCTTCGTCCTGGGCAGCGCGGTCCACAACCGACGGTGGCTGCCGGAGGCGTCCGCCTTCCTGCGACGCCACCGTGACACGCTCGTGCACGGTCGGGTCTGGGCCTTCAGCGTCGGTATGCCCGCCGCGCTGCGGGGGCCGTGGCGCAGGTTCGCCTGGCGCGAGGAGGCGATCATCCTCGACGCGCTCGCGCCGTTGCCCGGCCTGTGCGGACACCGCCTGTTCTCCGGTGTCGTCACCCGCGAACAACTCGGCCGGGTGGGCACACTCACCCTCCGCCTCTTGGGCGGCCACACCGGGGACTACCGTGACTGGGACGCCATCGACGCCTGGGCCGCCGAGATCGCCGAGACGCTCATGGCCGCCGGGAAGGCCCCGGGGCGCTGACCTCAGCCCTGGGGATCATTGCGACACCACCGCGCCAATCCCCGGTTGCTGACCGTTCATGGACCTCCCGGCTATGCGGTCGGCCGGGAAGGAGGCTACCCAGGTGGCAGGGTCGCCTTCGCCGGTTCCAAAGGTGGCGAGCAACTCGTGCCGCTCGGGGTCGATGCTGTAGCGGGTCACGAATCCCTACCTCCAGGACTGCCGCGGTGCTCGGTCGCCGTGAGGGGCCCATTGTGACCGACCGGCGGGATCCGGAGGCGCGGGCACAGGCCTTCGGCCCGGCAGCGGGCGGACTCGATCGGGAGTGGTCCGGTTCCTTCGGGGTACGGTCGTCCCGTGACTCAACTTCCCAGCAGTTTGGCCACGTTGGTGATGCTTACCGACTTCTCCGGCCTCGCTTCGTGGGGGCGTCTGCGCAAGGTCCTGGCCACCCCGAACGAGTACGGGTTCCGTCCCGAGGCTGAGCTCGTGGACGATCCCCGCTTCGCGGGTGCGACCTGTGCCGAGGCGAGGAAGCTGCTGCTGCGCGACTATCGGTACCCGCTGCTCGTCCTGGCGGACACGGTGGCGCTCGGCTCGGCCGGGCTGCCGGTCGTCGTCGTGGACCCGTGGGGTGAGCCGGGGCGCTTAACTGGGTTGTTGCCGCAGAGCTTTGGGGGATCGAGAACAACCTGTCGATCGCGAACACGGACTTCGACGATTTCGCCCGCGCCGTCGACCAGGACGGGGTGTTCAGGGACTTCTGAGCCGGACCGGCTGGCAGGCCAGGGCCGCTGGTTGCCTCCGACCTTCTCGTGCGGTTGCGTTGTCTCCCTGCCGGAGAGTGATCACGAGTCCGCCCGGCCTCGGGGTAGCTGGCCGACAGGGCGGCGGCGCGGGGTAGGCGGCTCGGTCACTGAGGTAGTGCCACCCTGAAAAATGGAGGTCACGGGGGTTGGCGTGGTGCAGAGCTGGGCACCCGGGGCTGGCCGGGAACCTGATCGTTAGCAGGAGATCGTCCGTCGTGCGGCCCGTTCGCCCGAACTCCGATGCCGCCCGCCGAGGCCTCCTGCCCTCCGAGGAGGGTTCGGACGGGAGGCGTGCTGGTGGTGGACGTGTTGACGTGGGTGATGCAGCGGCGGCTGGTACTGGCCGCCCGTCCCGAGCGGCTGCGGAAGGAACTCGCCGAGCTCGACGCGGAGGTTGTACGGCTGGAGGTTGCGGAGGTGGTGTTCGGGCAGTTCGCCGACGCTCAGCGACTTGCCGGCCGGCCTTGCGCGGTCTAGGCGGGGGACGTGGCGCAGGCGGTTCGCACCGGTGCAGCGCGACGCGAGCCGTGTAACATTGTCGCCCATGCGATGACATTCATCCAGTCAGCGAAAGGGTGACGACGTGGATACTCGGGACACCGGCGCGGCCGGGGTGAGGCCGGCCTCGTTCCTGGCCGCCGCCGCCGCGCTGGGCATGATGGCCGCCGCCGCCCGCACCGCCCGTCACGCGCCCCCGGACGACGCGGGCCAAAGCGATCCGCAGCAGGCCCTGTCCGCGCTCTTGTTGCTGCGCCACCTGCGCGAGGAACTCGCCGGTTGGGAGACCGGGCTGATCGTGACCGCCCGCGACGCGGGCGCCACCTGGGCCGACCTCGCCGAGCCGATGGGCGTCCAGAGTCGCCAGGCCGCCGAACGCCGCTACCTGCGTCTGCGTCCTAACGGGGACGCCGGCGCCGAGGCGGGAAGCACCGGCGAGCAGCGCGTCCAGGCCACGCGCGACCAGCGCGCCGCAGACCGGGCGGTGACTACCTGGGCCCGCGACAACGCTGCCGACCTGCGCCGCCTCGCCGGGCAGATCGGCGCGCTGGACGACCTCAGCGCCCAGGCGGCCCCCGCCATAGAGCGCCTCCTGGACGCGCTCGGCCACCAGGACCCTGCCCGTCTGCTCGCCCCGCTTGCCGAGACCCGGCCCCTCCTGGAGGCGAACCACCCGAAGATCACCGACCGCCTCGATCAGTTGACCGCACGAGCCGACCAGCTGCGTGCCGACAGCGACCGGCAGCGCCGCACGCCCCCGGCCGGCCCGTGACCGCCCCGCCGGGACGCTCCCCTGCCCGGTCCGCGCCCCGCATTCTGTGACCGGTTCACCGCGGCACACCTCCGCGAGGCGCCTGCCCCGGCACGCGGGGCGCGAGCCGACGCCTGACGGCTACCGCCGTGCAGAGGACCCGTATCTTCCGAACCGTGACGGCCGCGCTGTCCCCGACCCCAGCCGACTCCCATGACTCCAGCCGACCTGCAGCAGCTGCTTATCGAACGTGCCCCGGGCATACCGGGCATTACCGGTGCCGGCAAACGTGACGACGACAGCCCCTACGGCCTGACCGTGGCCTTGGAGGGCGGCGGACCGATGTGGTGGACCATCACCGGCGCCAGCGGCCCCGCGCCCACCATCACCACAGGCGACGGTGACGGCGACGGGAGCGTGGAGGTGCCGGACCTGACGGGCTCGTCGGTTCCAGTGGCCCTCGTCGAGCAGGGCCTGGTCGCCTCCGCCGTCGCGGCCGACGACCCGGCCGGCGGGGTCGTGCGCGTCGACCGGTACAGCACGCGCCCGGACCCGCCCGCGGTGCGCTACGGCGCGACGCTGGAGTGCCGCGACGGCTGGAAGTTCTTCCTGTCCTGCTACGGCACCGCCCGCTCCGGCCACACCCGCCCCGAGCAGCCCTACCAGCCCCTCAGCCACATCTGAACACCCCCGGGCCGGCCACACAGCACACCGGCCGGCCCCGGCGGCTCGACCCGATCCGAACCCTCGAAGGAGACGCCTCCCGTGGCCAGCCCGACCCAGACGCTGGAATTCCAGGCGGAGACCCGCCAGCTGCTGCAGCTGGTGATCCACTCGATCTACTCCAACAAGGACATCTTCCTGCGCGAGCTGATCTCCAACGCCTCCGACGCCCTCGACAAGCTCCGCCTGGAATCCCTCACCGACACCACCCTTGAGGCCCCCGACCCGCACATCGTCCTGGAGGCCGACAAGGACGCCCGCACCCTGACCGTGCGGGACAACGGCATCGGCATGACCCACGACGATGTCGTCGACCTGATCGGCACCATCGCCAAGTCCGGCACCGCCGGCCTGCTGGCGAAGATCAAGGAGGCCAAGGACGCGGACGCCGCGCAGCACCTGATCGGGCAGTTCGGCGTCGGCTTCTACTCCGCGTTCATGGTCGCCGACAAGGTCACCCTCCACACGCGTCGCGCCGGCACCGAGCAGGGAACCGTGTGGGAGTCCGACGGCGAGGGCACCTACACCATCGCGCCGGCCGACGGCCTGCCGGTCGGCACCTCGGTCACCCTGCACCTCAAGACCGAGGACAGCGAGGACGGGCTGGGCGACTACCTGGCCCCGTGGAAGATCCGGCAGATCGTCAAGCAGTACTCCGACTTCATCCGCTGGCCCATCCGCATGGCCACCGAGCCCATCAGTACCACTACCGACGGCGGTGCCGACGCAGGCGCAGGCTCCGACGGTGAGGCCACGGGCGAGCTGGAGACACTGAACTCGATGAAGGCCTTGTGGGCCCGCCCGCGCAGCGAGGTGACCGAGGCCGAGTACAGCGAGTTCTACCAGCAGATCAGCCATGACTGGCAGGCCCCGGCCGAGACGATCCACATGCGCGCGGAGGGTACCTTCGAGTACGAGGCGCTGCTGTTCATCCCCGCCCATGCCCCGTTCGACCTGTTCTCCCGGGACACCAAGCGGGGCGTGCAGCTGTACGTCAAGCGGGTGTTCATCATGGACGACTGCGACGCGCTGATGCCGAACTACCTGCGGTTCGTCAAGGGCGTGGTGGACGCCCACGACCTGTCGCTGAACGTCTCCCGCGAGATCCTGCAGCACGACCGCCAGATCACCGCCGTGCGCCGGCGCCTCGTCAAGAAGGTCCTTGGCGCTCTCAAGGACATGCAGACCAAGAACGGCGAGACCTACGCGAAGGTGTGGGAACAGTTCGGCCGGGTCCTCAAGGAGGGGCTGATCGAGGACCGCGACAACACCGACGCACTGCTGGAACTGGTCAGTGCCGCCTCGACCAATGACGCGGCGAAGCCGACCACGCTGCGCGAGTACGTCGCGCGGATGAAGGACGGCCAGGACACCATCTACTACCTGACCGGCGAGAACCGGGCGATGGTGGAGAACTCGCCGCACATGGAGGCCTTCACCGCCAAGGGCTACGAGGTCCTGATCCTTACCGACCCCGTCGACGAGGTCTGGACCGACCAGGTCCCCGCCTTCGAGGGCCACCGCTTCCAGTCCATCGCCAAGGGCCAGGTCGACCTCGACAACGACGCCGACGGCGAAGGCAGTGACGAGGCGAAGGCGGAGAAGGCCCAGCGCGAAGAGGACTTCGCCGCCCTCCTCGCCTGGCTCCAGACCACCCTGGCCGAGCACGTCAAGCAGGTCCGACTCTCCACCCGCCTGACCACCTCCGCGGCGTGCCTGGTGGGCGATGCCCACGACCTGACCCCCACCCTGGAGAAGATGTACCGGGCCATGGGCCAGGAAGTCCCGGCCGTGAAGCGGATCCTGGAGCTCAACCCCACCCACCCCCTGATCACCGCCCTGCGCCGGGCACACGAGACGAACGCCGACGACCCGGCGCTCGCCGAGATCGCCGAACTCGTCCACGGCAGCGCCCTGCTCGCCGAGGGCGGCGACCTGCCCGATCCGGCCCGTTTCACCCGTCTCCTGACCGACCGCCTCACCCACACCCTCTGACCCCCACCGGGGTGCGGCCCGCCGTACGACCGATCAGCCCGGCCAGCCGCACCCCGCACCGCGCTCGGCCAGCCCCCACCCGGCACACGCCGCAGGGAAGGGGTCGGAAGCGCTGCGCACGAGTCGCACCGAACCGGGCGTCCCGCCGGAGCCGACGCTGGCCCCGGTGGGACACGTGCGCTGCGCCCGGTTCGGCTTCCACGCCCCTGCGGCACCGCCGCCATCACCCGCTTCGGCAGCCGGAAACGGACCCCTGGCCACCCGGCGGCCGACCGACCGAGCAAGGAGACAGAAGCGTGTACCAGTACACCGACCGCAGGAACCGCACCCTGGCCGACCGCGTCAACGAAGCCGCCGAGCGCCGCCTCGGCCAGGGCACCGAGCAGGACAAGGGCGCCGTGACCGCCCTGCTGGCCGACATGCTCAATGCCGCCGCCCAGCACGGCATCACCCTCGATGTCTTCGACTGGGTCGCCGACCTGCCCGGAAACTGTTACGCCGCCGTCGTCTCCCCTCTGCACGCGCGAACCACCCAGTGGGCCACGGCCGGCTGAACTCGACAAGCCGGGCTACGTGTCACCGTCCCCTTTCACCGACGCTTCGCACGGGCTGCTGCGGCGCCGGCTCCTCCTGAAACGGGAGAACACGCAGCGACCCAGGACGAAACCCGTGTGCTGGGGCCCGAACTCCAGCACCCGGCCGACACCCCGCCGCAGTCCGGACGGCCAATCCTGCGCTCTCACGACCGAGGTGGACTCCGGCCCGCTCAATGCGTTCACCGGGGGTCGCCATCGCCCCGTCTGGGATCAGGTGAAATCCCTTGCGGTGAGAACCACCGCGTCAGGCGACTGCCGGAACGCCTGGCCCCCGTTGCACCGGGAAACTGCCCGGGCTGGACGCCGGCCTCCACCGGCCGCGCCCGCCACAGTTTCAGGTGAAGCGCACTGGCTCCCATTCGATCAGTGGAGGTGTTTCGCGATGCTGATGCGCACTGACCCGTTCCGCGAACTGGACCGGCTGACCCAGCAGTTCCTGGGAACCAACGGAACCTGGTCCCGGCCGGCCCCGATGCCGCTGGACGCCTGCCGTGTCGGCGACGAGTACGTGATCTGCTTCGACCTGCCCGGGGTGGACCCGGACGCGATCGACATCGATGTCGAGCGGAACATGCTGACCGTCAAGGCCGAACGCCGACCGCGCCACCAGGGCGACAATGTCAAGTGGGAGCTGTCCGAGCGCCCGCTCGGCGTGTTCTCCCGCCAGGTCATGCTGTCCGACACCCTCGACCCCGCGGGGATCGGCGCCGACTACGACGCCGGCGTGCTCACGCTGAAGATCCCGGTCGCGGAGAAGGCCAAGCCCCGCAAGATCGCCATCAGCCACAGCGGCGACCGCAGGCAGATCCAGGCCTGACCCCCCAGACTGTTCCGCGCCGCTCCTGATCCCCCCGAGAAGCGGCGCGGAACACCCCCCAACCGCCGGCCGCCCACCCGCGGAGACCGGGCAACGCCATGAACGTCCGGAGCAACCAACCCTTCGTAGTGCGGGCCAGCGGCGAGATCGACCTCGACACCGCCCCCGCGCTGCGCGGTGCTCTCACCGCCGCATTCGAGTCGCACCGGGAGGTGGCGCTCGACCTGTCGGAGGTGACGTTCATCGACTGCGCGGGCCTGGGCGCCCTGGTCCGGGCCCGCAACCAGGCCGACCGGTGCGGTGGGCGCCTGGTCCTGCGAGGGGCCGGCCGCCGTGTGGTGCGGCTGCTCGAGCTCACGGGCCCGCACCGGCGGCTGGCCGTCGAGCCCTGACCGGGCGCCGGCCGGGTTCGCACCGGCCCCGACGGAGGGAGACACATCGTGACTCTTCGATGGGAGGCGTTCCTGGAGGAGGTCCGGGAACGCGGTGAGTACGACACGCCCCGGGAGGCCGAGCGGGCGGCGCGCGTCGTCTTGGCCCTGCTCGGCGCCCACCTGGTCGGCGACGTGCGCGCCGAACTGGCCGCCCGCCTGCCCGAGACCCTCGCCCTGATCCTGCTCAACCCGCTGCAGGCCGCCGAGCCCCTCGGCCCCGAGCGGTTCGCACGCGCGACCGCGGCCTGGATCGAGGGCGCCACCGAGACCACCGCCCTGTGGGACATCGGCGCCGTCCTCAGCACGGTGTCCGACGCCGCCGGCGACGACCTCACTGAGCGCGTCCTGCTCCAGCTGCCGCCCGGCTACGACCTCCTGTTCGGCCGGCCCCGGCCCGGCCACCGCCCCTGAAAACCGTCCGCGCCGCCGCACCCGCCCGGCCGGCCCCGTCCCCTGGAAGGCCACCGCCATGACCCGGTACCGCCTCCTTCTCCAGCAGGTCCGCACCCTGGGCCGCTACACCTGCGACGAGGAGGCCGAACGCGTCCTGCACGCCGTCCTGGCCGTCCTCGGCTCCCAGTTCACCGGGGAGGAACGCTGCGACCTCGCCGCGGCCCTGCCCGAGCGCGCCCGGGCCGTCTTCGTCAACCAGATCCCGCTGCCCCAACCCGTCGCCGCACCGGCCTTCGTCGAAGCCGTCGCCCGCGGCCTGAACACCAGCCTCACTGCCGCCCGCTGGGACGTCTCCTCCGTCCTGGCCGCCCTCACCGACCTCGTCGGCGACCACCTCACCGACCGCCTCCTCGCCGACCTGCCCCGTGGCTGCGCGCTCCTGTTCGGCCGCGCCGACCTCACCATCGCGGCCTGACCCGGGACGGCACTGCCGGCGCCGGCCACCCGCCACCCAGCGTGGCAGGGCGGCCGGCGCCGGGCCGTCAATCCGGCCGACGGCGACCGGAGTACAGGCCGACGACGCAGGACCGCCACCGCCGGGCACCGGTTCGAATCCGGCGCCAGGCCGATGTACCCGCGACATCCACCTCGGCCACGTGTGACCGGCCCAGCCCTGCCGAGCAGCTGAGCCATGCTGGAGTTCGCCTCCCGACCGGGCATCAGCTCCCTCGCCCCGGCCAAGCCAGGGCGAGCGCGCTGCGCACCACGACGCCAGGCGCAGGATCGACCTGGACATCTGGTCGGGCAGGTCCGCGAGCGCGGCCCGGCAGGAGTCACCTCTGCCCGTGGGCGCCAGCTGGGCGGGCGGTGTCGAGGGCGTCGCGCAGGGCGTACAGGTCGGCGATGGTGGCCAGTTCGGCGAAGCGGGCCAGCAACCGGCGGATGGTTCGGTCGTCGCCGTCGTGCACGGCCTCGGTGATCGCCTCCACGAGGGCAGACTGCCCGTCCCGGGCGGTCTCCGGTGCTCCGGGCACCAGGTCCTCCACTCCCGCCTCCTGCGCGGTACTGCTTGCTCGTCGGCGGTGCGCGGCGGCGGCACGGGGGGTGCCGCCGCCGCGCACCGGCAGAGTACCTCACTCGCGGCGAACGCAAAATCTATGCGCGCCGGAGTAGACATTGCTCGTGGGCTGGTCTAGCGTTTCTCTCGTAGACAGCAGTCGGCGATACCGGCCAGACACGAACTGCCCGGGGTTGTTGGACAGAGTTCGCGGTGCGGTCCGGCAGTGGAGTTCCGAAGCCAGGCAGGTGCAGGACGGCGACGGGACTGGCTGCCGGACCGGCGGCCCGCAGGTATCAGGGGCCGCCGTCAGCGGTATCCCGCAGTACGCGGTTCAGTGAGTGCGGTACCAGCAGCACGAGACAGGCATGACCACGGTGAAGGCGCCCAGGCTGCGGGCGCGCGCACCGGGAAATCCGGGCAGTGGGGTTCCGAGCCGACGCAAGTGCACGACGGGCGACGGGGCTGGCTGTCGGACCGGGTGGGCCACCACGGCCACCGACCAGCAGGACGCAATACAGTCAGGTGCAGTACCGGCAGTACCAGCAGTACGAAGTGACAGTGCAGTCCAGAGGATGAATGGAGGGCGCAAGCGCCACCAGGATCGCCCGGCCCGTGAACACTCGCCCGGGCGGACACCGCAGACCCCAACGCAAGGACGGTGGTTTCCGGTCACGCATACGCGATCCCCGCACACCCCCTCCCCCGGGGCAGTGCGGAACCCAAGGACCGGCCCAGGCCGGTAGGTGGTGTTGTTCCCCTTCGGGGCCCCGGAGCCGACACGGCGCCGGGGCCCCTCGACGCGTTCTCCCCGAGAACCAGAGAGGTGCAGTGACTACAACGACCAGCCCCGACACACCCGACAAACTCGACGACGACGACTACCCCGCCTACACCATGGGCCGCGCCGCCGAGATGACCGGCACTACTCCCGGCTTCCTACGAGCCCTCGGCGAACACCGCCTCATCACCCCGCTACGCTCGGACGGCGGACACCGCCGCTACTCCCGCTACCAGCTGCGCATCGCCATGCGCGCCCGCGACCTCGTCGACCAGGGCACCCCCATCGAGGCCGCCTGCCGCATCGTCATCCTCGAAGACCAACTCGAAGAAGCCCTGCGCATCAACGAACAGCTCCGCCGCACCCAGCACGGCCAGGAACCCGCCGCCGACACCTGACGGACCGGTAGGGCTCCCGGCCTACAGTCCCCTCCAGCCGTGCGGCCGCCCGCCGCAGGCGCCAGAAAGGTGGGGGCGACCTCGCGCTGTACGCTCTGGTCGCCCCGAACGGTGGCACCGCACGCGGCACAGGACGTGGCGGCCGGAGGGCGCGGCCGGGCCGGACGCCGCCGCGGACAGGTGCTCGGGATGGTCCGCTCCGAGATGGGCCGCCTCGCCCGGGGCGTCGGCGCCTTCCGCCCGCCCGCTGCGCCCGTCGTCTCCCCGGCGGGGCCGCCGAATCTCCACGGCACCCGGACCAGCGGTCTGAACCCCGCTCAACGCGCTCGGCATCTCCTCGTTGCGGGGACGTACGACGCCAAGCCGGGCGGCCACTTGGCCTGCCGTCGCTGTCAGGAGTCGGAGTAGCTGAGGTCGCCGATGGTCCAGCTGCTGATGTCTTCGATGGCGATGCGGTACATGCCGCCGGTGTGGGGCAGCGCGAAGTCGCCCTGAAGGATCTTCGCCCGGTGGAGATGCAGATGGGTCGGCCGTGCGGGCGGGCCGTCGACGGGCGGGGCGAAGAGGGCGGCGAACGGCTTCAGGTGCTCCGAGGTCTGGAGGACCTCCGCCACCCGCTCCCACCACAGGGTCACCGGGGCAAGTCTGCCGGTGATCACCGCTCCGGGGACCACCACGGTCAGGGACATCTGGTTGCTGTGCTCGGACTCGACCATCGCCGCGATGTCGACGAGCAGCCCGTCAGGGTTCGACATGCCCACCAGAATAGGACATTGCCTCCGTGACCCACAGGCCTGGGCAGTGGTCATGGCAGCCACGGACCCCGCACCGGCCGCGCGGCCGGGGGCTACGCGGCGGCGACCTGACGTGCCGGTCGGCTGCGCCGTGGTGCGGGGCAGTTGGGGGCATCCGTGAGGGTCGGGGCATCGCCCGGATCGTGCGGGCCGGCGGTGACGAGCAGGTCGACTCCGAGAGGGGTGACGGTGAAGCCCGCAGCGCCGAGGATCTCCGACAGGGCCAGTATCAGCGCGCTGCGGATGCCGCGGAACTCGGTGCGCCCGGCGGCGTCGGCGGGATGCGGGCAGGCGTGGAGGGTGGGGCCGATCAGGTCCTGGCCCGGACTCCATCCCAATACCAGGCCTGTCTTTGGATGGTGCCGGGCGGAGAGTCCGGCGGCCTGGGGCGGTGCAGGCTCGAACCCTCGGCGGGCGAGCACCGCACAGACGGACTCAAACAGATGTTTGTCATCCACACGCCGAGTTTACTGCCCGCCCGGCCCGGAGCCGGCCATCGATGACGGCTCGTGACGTGCCCTTTCCGGCCATCGCCGGCGCCGTTCCAGAGGCGCAGTGGCGGGTGCCCGTTCGGCTCGGGTCAGAGTTTGAACATCGCGGCGTAGGGCTGGGTGACGCGGGCGCCGACGGCGAAGTGCTTGCGCGGCGCCTCGATCCGGGCCTTGAATGGGCTGGTGGGCAGGATGCGGCGAACCGCTGCAGATTTCGACATTCCCTGCAGTATGCGCCGAAAGTCGCGGGAGCGGGTCTTTTCGGCGCACGCAAGTTCAGAGCCACGACGGGAACTTCGCGTAATCCGTCCACATGGTCGTGGATGGCATCGGCGGGTTCGGTGCGGCGCGCTTTCACGGGTCTGTCTCGGGGAGGCAGGTGCGCGCCGCCCGCACGACTCGCTCTCCCCGGGAGGGCCGGCGGTCGGCGCCGAATGGGCGGGAGCATGCCCAACCAGACCTGTTTCCAGGCATGTTGGCCGCCATGTCGCCTCGTTGTCGGCGGCGCCAGGGGCGGGGTGCCGCAGAGCCGGGGCGAAATATCCGCCCGCGGCGGGCCCGGGCCTGCTAGAGTCGTCCTAGTTGCAGTAGTGGTTCCCATGAACTTTGTGTGCGCCTGCTGATGTATCGCAGGCGCCTTTTTCTTTCCCGGCTCTTCCCCGGGTGGGTGCTCATCGCAGCGACTCGGAGTACGCGCTGTGCGGGCTTCGGACAGCCCCTTGAAGGAGATTTCTTTATGGCTAATGGCACTGTGAAGTGGTTCAACGCGGAAAAGGGCTTCGGCTTCATCGAGCAGGAGGGTGGCGGCCCCGACGTCTTCGCCCACTACTCGAACATCAACGCCAACGGCTTCCGTGAGCTGCTCGAGGGCCAGAAGGTCGAGTTCGACGTCACGCAGGGCCAGAAGGGCCCGCAGGCCGAGAACATTCGTCCGCTGTAGTTTTTCTGCCACGGCACCCGCCTGGTAGCGAGGGGCCCGCACCGCGTACATGATGCCCGGTGCGGGCCCCTCGGCATTGCGCGACGCGCATCCCCGGCCGTTTCCGGCCCCCTGGCTCCGCCACCGGCGGCCATCCCCACGCGAGACGCACAGCGCCGCGTCCGGATCGGCGCCCTGCCGTGACAGTTCACGGTTCGAGGTTCTTCGCTCCCGCTCTCCGCGGTGAGCGCGGTCCTGAGGTGACGTGCCGCACGGTTTCACCGTCCACGCCCCGCCCTCTCCATACTTTCGGCCCGTTCCTCGCGATCTCCTGCCGGCGCCCGGCGCTGCGGAGCCGCCTCGCTGCGTGCCGCCCCAGGAAGGTCTCCCATGAAGCGCTCCAGTCGCTCCCCGTACCAGAACACCAACTCCCGATCCTCGGCCTCCGCCCGCTCCGGCGGTTCCCACGGGTCCCGCTCCGGCGGCAGCTCCTTCTATGGCGACCGGCCCACCGGCGGCCGGAACT
This sequence comes from Kitasatospora sp. NPDC058063, assembly GCF_042885395.1. NCBI lineage: Bacteria > Bacillati > Actinomycetota > Actinomycetes > Kitasatosporales > Streptomycetaceae > Kitasatospora > Kitasatospora sp. NPDC058063. The sequence goes on along the minus strand of NZ_JBHVSD010000018.1, from coordinate 157,411 downwards.
CGCGTCAGGGACACTCCCTTCAGGGCGAGTTCGCAATGCCGGTGAGCACCACCCCGGCGCTGCCGGCCGTCGAAGCGTTCGACGAGCTGGACATGCCGAAGGCGCTGCTGTCGGTGCTGACCCGGCAGGGCGTCACCGCGCCGTTCCCGATCCAGGCCGCCACGCTGCCGAACTCGCTGGCCGGGCGTGACGTCCTCGGCCGGGGCCGCACCGGCTCCGGCAAGACCATCGCGTTCGGTCTCGCCGTGCTGGCCCGCACCGCCGGACAGCGTGCCGAACCGCGTCGCCCGCTGGCCCTCGTGCTGGTGCCCACCCGCGAGCTCGCGCAGCAGGTCACCGATGCCCTCACGCCGTTCGCCCACGCGGTGCGGCTGCGCATGGCGGCCGTGGTCGGCGGGATGTCGATCGGACGCCAGGCCCACGCCCTGAACCAGGGGGCCGAGGTCGTGGTCGCCACCCCCGGTCGCCTCAAGGACCTGATCCAGCGCGGTGACTGCCAGTTGGACGGGGTGGGTGTCACGGTCCTCGACGAGGCCGATCAGATGGCCGACATGGGCTTTTTGCCGCAGGTCACCGAGCTGCTCGACCAGGTTGCCGAGGGCGGCCAGACGATGCTGTTCTCCGCCACCCTGGACCGTAACGTCGACCGCCTGGTCCGGCGGTTTCTGAAGGATCCGGTCACCCACTCGGTGGACCCGTCCGCGGGCGCGGTCAGCACGATGGAGCACCACGTGCTGCACGTGCAGAACTACGACAAGGCCGCCACGATCGCGCACATCGCCTCCCGCGACGGCAGGGTGATCATGTTCATCGACACCAAGCACGGCGCTGACCGCCTGGTGGAGGACCTGCTCGCGATCGGGGTGAAGGCCGCCGCCCTGCACGGCGGCAAGTCCCAGCCGCAGCGCACCCGCACCCTGGAGCAGTTCCGCACCGGCCAGGTCACCGCGCTGATCGCGACCAACGTCGCCGCCCGGGGCATCCACGTCGACGGCCTGGACCTGGTCGTCAACCTCGACCCGCCGAGCGACCACAAGGACTACCTCCACCGCGGCGGGCGCACGGCCCGCGCCGGCGAGTCCGGCACCGTCGTCACCCTCGTCCTGCCCAACCAGCGCCGCGAGATGGCCCGCATGATGAACACGGCCGCCATCACCCCCGTCACCACCCGCGTCAGCGCCGGCGGCGACGACCTGGCCCGCATCACCGGCGCCCGCACGCCCACGGGCATACCCACTGTGATCGCCGCCCCCGTCGTCGAACGCCCCCGCCGCAGCGCGTCCACGAGCCGGGGCCGCCGTGGCCGCCCCGCCCACGCGGGAGTCGACACCCGCGCAACCGCCACGGGCCGCGACAACAAGGGCTCCTCCGGCCGCCGCCGGGCACCGCGCCGCGTCGCCCTCGCCGCTTAGCGCGTACGGGGGCTGGGACTGCCGCCGCAGTCCCGGCTCCACCGCTCACCAAGTGAACAGCATTCTCGGCCCGCTCCGGCGCACCCGCCAGCCGTCCCACCGTCAGCGTTCTGCCCACCGCCGGTCCCGGCGGTGGATACGCGAAGGAGTCCGCCCATGACCATCACCCTCGAACGCACCGAGACCACCGCCACGGTCGGCGACCTCATGAAATGCCCTGAGCTACAGGTCAGCGACGACGTCATGGTCGACATGGCGATGGACATCCTGCAGAGCTCCGGCGCCGACCACCTCTTGGTCCGCGACGACGACGGCCGCTGTGCGGGGCTGCTGACGCGCCTGCACCTCGCGCCGTTCCAGGCCCGCTCCTGGTACACCGAGCGGACCCCGGTGCGCGCCGTCGTCCTCGACCGTGCCCCGTTCGCCACCGCTGACATGCCCGCAGACGCGGCGGCCGCCGTCATGCGCGCCCGAGGCCTGGCCGTGTGGCCGGTGGTGGACCATGACGGCCACGCCATCGGCTTGCTCAGCTTCTAGGACCGTCCCGTCGGCGCCGATGCGCCGGCCATCGCCCTGTCCGCTCGCAGTATCCCTCACCGCTGCCTTCGGCCCCGTGTCTCGCCGGGGGAGGCCCTCCGGGCAGTGGACGCGCAGGTCGGTGCGGCCTCACCCGACCCCGGAATCCCGCTGCCTGGAAGCGGCTTCCGCAGGGGTGGAACTCACACCCAACACCTGGTCGACGCCGGGCGGTGCAGCAGGGCCGCGACCGGTGCGGCAGGTGCCGGGCGGCCGGAACGGTGCGCAACGGTCGTCCGGTGCACCGAAACGGCGGACTCGTCTCTGGGGCGGCCGGCGGTGCACGGCTGGCGCCCACCGCGGGCCGGTCTCGTCGCCCTGGTGGGCGGGTCAGGTGTCGGCCGCGGGTTCCTGGCCGTGCTGGGAGGCGCGCAGTTGCTCGTTGATGCGCAGCGCTTCCTCGAGCTGGTCTTCGAGGATGATGATGCGGCAGGCCGCGTCGATGGCGGTGCCCTGGTCGACGAGGTCACGGGCGCGCATCGCGATCCGCAGCTGGTAACGGGAGTAGCGGCGGTGTCCGCCCTCCGAGCGCAACGGTGTGATGAGGCCCTGCTCGCCGAGGGAGCGCAGGAAGCCGGGGGTCGTGCCGGTCATCTCGGCGGCGCGGCCCATGGTGTAGGCGGGGTAGTCGTCGTCGTCGAGGGAGTCGGGGGTATGCGGTCGGATGGTTGCCGTGGTCACTGCACCTCTTCTTGTTGTGTCGGGGGACGCGCTGAGGGGCCCCGGGGCCGTTGCGGCTCCCGGGGCCCCGAAGGGTTTTACACCATCTGCCGGCCCTGTGGCCGACTTCCTTGTGTCCGCCTCGCCCCGGGGGTGGGGGCGTGCGGGGATCGCGTATGCGTGACCGGAAACCACCGTCCTTGCGTTGGGGTCTTCGGAATCCGCCCGGGTGATGCTTCACGGGCCGGGCGATCCTGATGGCGCTCTGTCCCCTCCGTTCATCCTCTGTACTGACCGAATTAACTGCGAACTGCGGGTACTTCCAACTTCCGGGTACTGCGACCTACTCGGAACTGCTGGTACTGCGAACTGCGTGGTAGTGCCAACTATCCGGTACTGCTGTGGCGGTCCTTGCGGTCCGCCGGCTCCGGCAGCCAGCCCCGTGGCCCGTCCTGCTCAACCACTCGGCCTGGAACCCCACTGCCGGACTCCCAGCACGCGCGCCGGCAGCCTGGCGCCTTCACTGGGATACCGCGTACTTTGACTGCCGGTACTGCCTGACTCAACTTCACCTGCTGGTCATGCACTTGCCGAAATCGGTACCACTCGGTGGCGGCCCCTGATGCCTGCGGGCCGCCAGGCCCGGCCGCCGACCCTGTCGCCTTGATGGACCATCCCTGGCTTCAGGGCCCTGCAACCGTTCCTACCTGCGAACTTCTGTCCTGCTGCCCGCCAGTTCATGTCTGGCGGGTACCGCTTGACCTCGTCCACGAGAGAAACATTAACCACGGTGAGCCGCAATGTCTACTTCAGCGGGCATAGATTTTTCGATGCTGCTCGGGGAGGTATTCTCCGCCCCGCACAGGCGGGGCGGTCCGGCCGCCGCAGCCGCGCCAGGACGGAGGACGCCGCGCCAGGCGGCCGTGAGCAGGAGGCGAGCGCTGGAAGCGCGGCAGACCGCGCGGCAGGTGCGCACCCCCGACCCGCATATACAGGCGTCGCTTGTGACGGCCATCGCCGAAGCCGTCCGCGACCGGGACGAGCGGGTCCTTCGTCGGCTGCTGGCCCGCTTCGCCGAGCAGGCCGCCATCGCGGACCTGCCAGCCCTGCGCGATGCCATCGACACCACCGGGCAGCACGGTGACCGCCCGCCGGAGACCCGATAGGCCGAGCCGGTCCGCCGCACTCCCGCGCAGCGGCCGAGATCATGGACACGGGTGCTGGCGGCCCGGATGAGGCGCTCAGGGACCACCACTGAGCGCCGGCAGCGGGCCGACCCGCGGGCGGGGTGCGTCCTCTCACCGGGCCCGGGAGTGTGTCACCGGTGTCCCGTGGGTCGTGCCGGCGGGCGAGGTGCGCAGGGCGAGGACGGCGATGTCGTCGCCGAGGTGGGCGTCGGCCAGGGTCCGGCACAGGTCTTCGAGGGGCAGAGCGGCCTGGGCGGCGGCGACCTGGGCAAGGGCGGTGAGGCTGGCGTCCAGGGGGGCGGTGGGGGTGCTCGACCGGACCCTCCAGATCAAGCGTACGGACCCCAACCGGGCCTGGCGTGCGGCTGAGATCGCCAAGCAGCTGGGCCTCTCCGGCCACCGCGGCGTCAGCGCCGAACTCGGCCGCTCGGTCAAGGAGGGCATGCTCCTCAAGCCAGCCCCCGTGACCTGCATCCTTGCACCCGACTGGGCCCCGCCCGACCAGCAAGAACCGCTACACGAAGCGGACTTGCAACCTGCGGATTCACGTTAACTACGCGGCATTGGAGTACTTGCGCGGTGCTGGCACTGCTGTGGCTCTCCTTGCGCCTGGATCGTAACCCAGGCTTCAAGGACTCCACGAAGATCAGTGCAGCTCAGCGGCCCCACCAGGGAGCAGGTGCGCTCCGCCTCGGCCGCTGCTGTGGGCCTGTTCCCAGGGCATCACCAGTCAGGTCAGGCATCCCGTGGCGGCGGTTTGCTTGCCCGCCGGCTCACGCAACACCTCAAAGCGGGCACACGGCCAGAACAACCGCCGGACCGTGTTGCCCGATCCGAGCCCGGTCGGGGAGAAGGGCCACTGTCAGGGCCGCGTCGATGTCCTTCCGGGGTGCGGTCTACTCAGAGGGCGGCGCGGTCATCGGCGGCGGCCGCCGCCGCCGATGTGGCGGTCGTTGGCCAGTGCGGTCAGCGGGCCGTACTCACAGGCGAGCTGATTCCACGTCAGAACCTCGCCACACCGGGCCGGGAACGTCTTCGGGTCGAATTCGGGCATGGTCCAGGTGCCGGTGCCCCGGTCCCGCAGCCACAGGTCCCCGTCACCGTCGACCACAGTCGGCGGGGCCGGTACGGGATCGGCCTGATCGATGGGATCCCAGGTGACCCGGCCGGGGTGGGAGACGCGGCGCAGCTCGGTGGTGGCCAGCCGTGCGGCCAAGTCGCGGGTGGACTCTTCGGTGTCCTTGACCGACGCGAGCCGGTATGCGTCGTCGAGGACGGGCAGGGCTGGATTCTGGCTGCGCTTGGAACTCATACGCTGGTTACCTCCGTAGGGGGCGCCACATCCGTTATGGCACCCCGTGTAGGAACACGGTATCCGAGGCGGGAGCCGTGCCGGTCACTACCACCGTTCAGGTGAAGGAGACCGGGGCGGTGGGGCCTGGTGGTGAGCCGGTCCCGGACATGGCGCAGCCGCGGTGGTTCGTGGTGATGGCGATCCCTGAAAACGGCCACCCGGATACAGGCGTTTGCCGTCTCTGATCCCCGCAGGTGGCCGGTTGCGAGAGCGAGGAGGTCACCCGGCGCTTCAATTAGGGCACCGTCGCCAAACAGGGCGTCGAGGAAGGCGAGTTGACAATCCACTCCGAGCGGGCCGGTGCAACCCGTGGCTGGGGACCCTGGACCGGCTCGGCCTCGGCTTCGACTCCTGGCAGTTCGGCTGTTTTCCCAGCTGGAGCCGGGGCAGCAGCCGGCAAACGGGAATTTCGGGGTCATGCCGCCCGGCAGCCTATTATCGCTTCCTGGGCCTGTGGACCTGATCCTCGGCTCACCAGGTACGGAGAGGCGTCACCCGGCCTGCTGCCGATGCGTACCCGAGGAAACACGTGAGCACCGAACAGACTGTCCCCGTCCCGCAGGTCCTTCATGAGGCCGGCCGCCGACGGACCTTCGCCGTGATCAGCCATCCGGACGCGGGCAAGTCCACGCTCACCGAGGCGCTGGCGCTGCACGCGCGGGCGATCACATCTGCCGGCGCGGTGCACGCCAAGGGTGACCGGCGCGGCGTGACCAGCGACTGGATGGAGTTGGAACGCGAGCGCGGTATCTCGGTGACCTCGGCCGCATTGCAGTTCGGCTATCGCGACCACGTGATGAACCTGGTCGACACCCCCGGCCACGCCGACTTCTCCGAGGACACCTACCGGGTGCTGGCCGCCGTCGACTGCGCGATCATGCTGGTCGACGCTGCCAAGGGCCTGGAGGAGCAGACCCGTAAGCTTTTCGCGGTCTGCCGCCATCGCGGCGTCCCCGTGATCACCTTCATCAACAAGTGGGACCGGCGCGGCCGGGATGCACTCACCCTGCTCGAGGACATCGAGACGCACCTCGGGATCACCCCCGTCCCGGTCGTCTGGCCGGTCGGCAACGCGGGCAACCTGCGCGGCCTGGTCGAAGCGGGGAACACCGAGCAGATGCTGCGCTACACCAAGGTGCCAGCCGGCACGCATGCTGCCCTCGAGGAGCAGCTCACCTCCGAGAAGGCCGCCGAGCAGGAGGGCGAAGCCTGGACGACCGCGCTGGAGGAACTGGAGCTGGTGCTCTCCTCCGGCCCCGGCTACGACCAGGAAGCCTTCGAGGCCGGCAAGATCAGCCCGGTCTTCTTCGGTGCCGCGCTGACCAACATCGGTGTGAAGCCCCTGCTGGACGCCGTGGTCGACCTCGCTCCGGCTCCCGGGCCCCGCCCGCTGGCCAAGGGCGGCAGCCGCGAGGTCGGCGAGGAGTTCTCCGGCCTGGTGTTCAAGATCCAGGCGAACATGGACCCGGCCCATCGCGACCGGATCGCCTTCGTCCGAGTCTGCTCCGGCGTCTTCGAGCGCGGCATGCACGTCACCCGCGCGGCCAGCGGCCGCTCCTTCGCCACCAAGTACGCGCACACCGTCTTCGGAGCCGAGCGCACCGTGGTCGACACCGCGTACCCCGGCGACGTGGTCGGCCTGATCAACGCGAGCGCGCTGCGGGTCGGCGACACCCTCCACACCGGCAAGAAGACTGAATTTCCCCCGCTGCCTGCTTTCGCCCCTGAGTACTTCGCGGTGGCACGGCCCAAGGACATCAGCCGTTCCAAGCAGTTCCGCAAGGGCGTCGCCCAACTCGATGAGGAAGGCGTGATCCAGGTGCTGGTCTCCGACCGGCGTGGCGACCAGGCGCCGGTCATGGCTGCGGTCGGCCCGATGCAGTTCGACGTGATCCTGCACCGGATGGAGCACGAGTTCTCTTCCCCGATCGCCCTCGACCAGCTCTCCTACCGCTTGGCCCGGATCACCGACGCCGACGGCGCCGCAGCCCTGGCCAAAGCCCGCCTGACCAACGGCGAGGTGCTCACCCGCCGCTCGGACGACGTGCTGCTGGCCTTGTTCGCCGACAAGTGGCACCTGAACGCCTTCCAGCGCGCCCAGCCCGACGTCCTGCTCCAGCCGCTGATCGCCACGGCGGACTGATCACCGACCTCTCGGCACGGCGGCGCCGCTTGGCACGGCGGACGGTGCATGATGCGGCCCCTGCCGGGGGTCTTCCGGCGCGCGCCGCCCCTGTGGGTGCCGATAAGTCTGTCCGTGCAGGTCATGCGGCATGTCGGTACTCGTGGAGGGTGCCGCCGAGACGGTCGCGTCCGCGGACGTCCAGTCGGGGGATCCGCCCGGGATCGGCGATCGGGACGGGCCGTGGTGTCAGTGACGTGTCCTGGTGGAGTGCGTGATGTGGGGGCGGTGGGTGATGTAGTGGTCCTCGAACTCTCGCAGTACGTGCAGGAGATGGCGCTGGTCCCAGATCAGCGTCCGGTCGAGGAGTTCGCGTCGGCATGCCCAGCGTTCCATCAACGGGGAAATTACGGGCAAAGCGCCAGGATGATCACGGCCCGCTCACCGCTGACGAATCGAGGTCGACACCGCCATCGATTGTTGACCGAACCAACACGAAGGCCGGGCCCGTCGCACTGTGTGCGACGGGCCCGGCCTTGTTGCGTAGTAGCGGGGACAGGATTTGAACCTGCGACCTCTGGGTTATGAGCCCAGCGAGCTACCGAGCTGCTCCACCCCGCGTCGGTGACACCGACTCTACGGCACTTCCCGCACAGCGCGAAATCTCATTTTCGCCGCCGCCGAGAATATGCCTGCGGCAGGTGGCGGCCGCTGCCCAGGAATCCATCATGAGCGTCACCTGCCGGATGGCTGGTCACCAGCGGACAGCTCGTACGCAATCGCCGTCTCGGAGACGAATTGGCTGCGGGCGACCGTCGCCCTGATCGTCCACCGCATGCACGGCGACCGACGCTCAGGTCGGGCGGTTCAGCTCCCGAAAGGGGCTGGACGCTGCCATCGCGTCCCACTCCCGCGCATCCGGATTCGCTGCTCGCTGTGGACTTCTCGGCCGCCGACAACGAGCCCGTAGTTCCGATTGGACGATCGCCCGCGTGACGCGTGGGGCGCCGCCTTCGCGCCTGACGCCGGCTACGTCCTTGCCGCCACCCAGCACGAGGCCCTACGCCTGGACGCCGACGGCGCGGTGCACTGGCGGATCCCCTTCACAGCCCCGGCGAACTCCTCGATCGGGCTCGCCAACTGCGCCTTCTCACTGGATGGTTCGCGCGCATGGATCTTTCGGCCGGACGCCATGCCGGGCCGGGGCGACGGCGGAGACCGCTGGCTGGTCGTGGACGCCGCCGACGGGCGGGTGATCGCCGAGTACGCCCTGCCCACGGTCGGGCAGGGCGCCCACCAGGTGGCTCACCCCGGCGGCACCGAGCTGTGCCGCTTCGCTGTCGAGCGCTTCCTGACTCCCACGGGAGCCGACGAGGACGGGAGCGCCGATGACAACGACGAGGTTGCAGAGCCCCACATCGCGTGGAGCGGCGGCTATGTTGATGCCGCCATTGCGGTGATCACCGTCGCCGGCGAGAGCGAGGACGACGGGTGGACGAGGAGGCGAAGACGTCCCTCCTCGACAAGCATTTAGGCTGCTTCGGTCATGGGCACAGCCCACTCGATGCGAACACGCTTCTCGCCGTCGAAGCGGTAGCCCTGCCGGCCCTTCGACACCCAGATCTTGTCGATGGCGAGCCGCAGAAGTTCGCGGCGGGCCGCGGGATCGGCGTCGAGGATGAAGCGGGTGGCGTTCTCCGGCTGGCCGATGAGGAAGCCGACGTCGACGTGGGTGGGGGACAGCTCCTTGAGGTGATCACGGGCCGTTGTGAGGCGGGCTTCCGCTTCGCGGACGAGGCGCGGGAAATGCTTGCCCATCTCGCCCGCGTACAGGCCGGCGGCGCGGTCGTCCGCGAGTTGGCGCACGGGGGCCTCGGCCATGGCGATCCGCTCGCGCGCGGCCGCGGCCGCGGCGGCGTCCTGCGGGTTGTTCAGGGCGCCCCAGCGCTGGCCGACCGCCGGCACCAGCGGGTCGTCCGGGTGTGCGTTGCCGAGCATCTCGCCCCAGCAGTCGAAGACGTAGCCCTCCAGGGCCGTGATCGAGACGAGCGCGGGGCAGGGACAGAACAGCCCCGCCGCGTGGCGTGAGCAGCGGTAGTACTTCCCGCCGACCTGCATGGGACCCAGGCAGCCCGGGCATCCGGACAGACCGGTGAGTGTGTGGTGGGCTCGGCCGACGCGTGGGCCGCCCGTGTTGTGCCCGCTGAGCGCGGCGCGGGCCCGCATCACCAGTTCTTCGGGGAGCGGGGCGCACTCGTCGGCCATCACGCGGACACGGTCACCGTCGGCGTTCCGGTACTCGCGAGGCTGGTAGCGGTTGCCGTCACCGGGCATCGGCATCCAGCCGAGGTGGACCGGGTTGCGTGCGATGGCGATGACCGCGCCCGGGCGCCAGGGACCGCCTTCCGGGGCATCGATGCCTTCGCCGGTGAGTATTCGGGCAAGAGCTCGCGCGGGGACGGGCTCTTCTGCGCCGCGGATGGCACCGCCGGCCAGGTCGGTGACGATGCGCTCGACGACCGGCCACTTGTCGTCGTGACGCAGCTTGCGGTCCGTTCCGGCCTCAAGGCCGAACGGCGCGCGGCCGGACCACCGTCCGGTCTCGCGCTGGCGCGCCTTGGTGGTCTTGACGTTGTGCTCAGCCGCTGGGAGAACTCGCGGGCCTGTTCGGCGCGGTCGGTGATCCACCGACGATCGCGCTCGATCGAGCTGTCCAGGCCCTCGTAGTCGAAGATGACCCGGGCCTTGCCCAGGACCGGACCGATCTCGTCGATCCCCTTGCGGGTGAAGCGGTCCATGGCGAAGTTCCACAGGCAGGGCACCTCGCTGTTCATGACCGCGGCGAGAGCCTTATCGAACTCCGGGCGGACGACGTCCGACCAGGCGGACAGGTTGTCCACCCAGACCTTTCGCACCCGCTTGCCCTCGCGTGCCGCCCACGCGCGGCCGGCAGCCTCCTGCGCTTCCACGGAGAACAGGTCGCGCGGATCGGCGTTGCGGACGACCTGGGACTTCCGGAGATAGAGATCGACTTCCTGCACGGCAAACGGCCCTCCTCGAACCGGCCCATCTGGGGTGGAGGGGACATGTTTGCGTGTTTTCCGGCCGTCGCCGGGAACGAGACCGTCCGCAACGGCCTGCCCGGCGGCCTGTACACCCTGCTCGGCCAGCCTGAGCAGTACCAACTGCTGTGCGCGAACCCGAACCTGGTGCCCTCCGCCGTCGAGGAGATGCTGCGCCACTGGGCGCCGGTGACGGACTTCCGCCGCACGGCGACGCGGGACATGGAGCTGGGCGGCCGGACGATCCGGCGGGGCGACAAGGTGGTGGTCTACCACGCCTCCGCCAACCGGGACGCGGCGGTGTTCCCTGACCCGGACCGCTTCGACATCACCCGCAGCCCGAACGACCACGTGAGCTTCGGCCACGGCCCGCACTTCTGCCTCGGTGCCCAACTCGCCCGGCTCCAGCTGCGATCGATGCTGCGCCGGCTGATCGAGCGCCTGCCCGGGCTCGCGCTGGTGCCGGGCCGGCCGCCGCGGCACCTGGTCTCCAACTTCCAGAACGGCCTCAAGTCGCTGCCGGTCCAGTGGACTTAGAAGGGACGCGCCTCGTCGGCCGGTACGGCCGGTGCCCCCGGAGGCGCCGGCCCGGTGAGCCCTCCGGGCGGCCGGCCGCGGCCGGCGCGGCCGTTCGGCTAGGCGCGCCCTCCGGCCTGGTCGCCGTTCCCGGTGCGGGCGGTGACCAGGCCGGACTCGTAGGCCGCGATGACCGCCTGGGCGCGGTCCCGGACGTCGAGCTTGCCGAAGATGCTGGTGATGTAGTTCTTCACCGTCGACACGCTGATGTCCAGGGCCAGCGAGATCGCGGTGTTGTCGAGGCCAGTGGCGATCAGCCGCCACACCTCGACCTCCCGGGGCGTGAGGTCGTCCGTGCCGGTGGCGGCGGCCGGCGGCGCGGCGGTGGCGCCCGGAGTCCGGACGTAGGCGGAGATCAGCCGGGTGAGCAGCCTCGGAGCGACCACCGCCTCCCCGGCGTGCACGGTCCGGATCGCCGTGGCCAGCTCCTCCGGGGAGACGTCCTTGGGCAGGAACCCGTGGGCACCGGCGCGCAGCGCGGCGACCACGTACTCGTCCATGTCGAAGGTGCTGAGGGCGAGCACCCGGCAGCCGGGCAGGACGCGGGCGAGCTCCCCGGTCGCGCCGACGCCGTCCAGGACGGGCATCCGGATGTCCATCACCACGACGTCGGGGCGCAGCCGGAGGGCGGCGGCGACGGCCCGCTCCCCGTCCTCGGCCTCGCCGACCACCTCGAAGGACGGGTCGGGGAAGAGGATCAGGGACAGGCCGCGGCGGACCAGCGGCTGGTCGTCGACGATGAGCACCTTGATCGCCGGGGTCGGCCCGGCGCCGTCGGTGCCGGTGGTGGCGGCGGTGGCGTTGCCGGTGCCGTCGGCACGGCTGGTCGGGTCGGTCATCGGCCCGCCCCGCCGTGCTGGACGGCCGCCTCGGACGATTCGGCGGAGCTCAGCGGCAGCTCGGCCACCACGGCGAAGCCGCCGCCCGACTGCGGGCCGGTCTCCAGGGTGCCGCCGTGCAGGGCGACGCGCTCGCGCATGCCGATCAGGCCGTACCCCGTCCGGCCCGCACCCGGGGCGCACTCCGGCGGGGGCGCGCCGCCGCCGTCGTCCCGCACCTCGACGGTGACCCGGTCCGGGTGGTACGCCAGGCGGACGGAGGCCCGGGCGGGGCCGGCGTACTTGCGGGCGTTGGTGAGGCCCTCCTGGACGATCCGGAACACGGTCAGGCCGACGGTGGGCGGCAGCGGGCGCCGGGGCCCGTCGACGGTGAACTCGGTCGACAGCCCGGCCAGGCAGGACTCGTCCACCAGCCGGTCGAGTTCGTCCGCCCCGGGCTGGGGCAGCGGCGGGGCGGTGTCCGGTTCGTCGCCGGTCCGCAGGACGTTCAGCAGCTGGCGCATCTCGCGCAGGGCCAGCCGTCCCGAGGACTCCAGGGTGACCAGGGCGTCCCGGACCACCTCCGGCCTGCCGAGGTTGGCCCGGGCGCCGCCGGCCATCAGCTGCATGGTGGTGATGTGGTGGGCCACGATGTCGTGCAGCTCCCGGGCGATGCGGCGGCGCTCCTCGGCGACCGCGCGGTCTGCCAGCAGTTGGCGGTTGGCGGCCACCTCCCGCTGCCAGCGCGAGACCGCCAGACCGGCGCCGCCCACCAGGGCGGCGGAGAAGGGCGCGGCGACGACCCCCTCCCAGGTCAGGGAGTGGAAGTGACCCTGGCTCAGCGGCGTGACCACCGCCGTCGCCGCGCCGGCGGCCACCGTGACCCGGACGGTGCAGTTGCGGCCGACCGAGTACAGGGCGACGCTCAGGACGGCGCCGAAGCGGGTGCCGGCCGGGGCGGTGGAGAGTTCGACGGCCGTCTGGAGCACCAGGACGGCGGCGAGCGCCGGCACCGGGCGGCTGCGCCGGGCCAGCAGCGGCAGGCCCGAGAGGGCGACCAGGGTGAAGACCGGCACGGCGATGCCCTGGCCGTCGGCGATCCGACCGAGGAGCAGGTACCCGATCAGGTCGATCGTGCCGGCGCCGACGGCCACCAGGGCGTCGCCCTGGGTCCACGGCAGCCCGTCCGTCCACCGTCCCGGCAGTCCGCCGGCCCATCGCGCGGGCCGCCCGCCGGTCCACCGCCCGGGCCGCCCGTCGACGCCGTTCGCCGTCCGTTCCCCCGGCGGGCCGTCGGTACCCGCGGCCGCCCCGGCGCGCTGACGCCCGTTCATCTGGTCCTCCCGGCTGATCACTGACGCAGCCATTCTGGCATCGGCCCTCCAGCCCGGACGTGGTCCCCGCGGCCGACGCCGGGAGGGCGGACCAGGACCACGGTCCTGGTTCCGTACCGGGTGGAGGACCGCGGGCCCCGGCGCGGATCGTCCGCTGCCCGGACGCCCGGGACCCCCTCGCCCTGATGGTCTGGAGACAGGCCGGGAACCCCCGGCGCCGACACCGACGTTCGCGTCCATCAGCCGGAGGAATCGTGATCCGCGCACTGACCGGATTCTCCACCAGACACGCGTGGAAGGTCATCGCCGTCTGGGCGGTACTGGGCATGGGGCTGAGCGTCCTGGCACCGATGCTGATGTCCCGGGTGACCGGGTCCCAGAGCGGGGACTTCCTGCCGCGCAGCTACGACTCGGCCGCCGCGCTGCGCATCGCCGAGGACAACTTCGGCGTGAAGCCGGACGCCACCACGGTCACGGTGCTGGTCGCCCGGACCGACGGCGGGGCGCTCACCGCCGCCGACCAGCAGAAGGTCGAGGCCGGGGCGGCGAAGCTCGCCGAGCGCCGGGTCGTCATGCCGAGGAAGGAGGACGAGCCGAAGTTCCTCGTGCCCGACCACTCCCAGACGCCCCGGATCGCGCCCGCCATGGTGGCGCCCGACCGGACCTTCGAACTGCTCTCGGTCGAGCTGACCGGCAACGCGACGGAGGAGGGGGTGCAGGGCGTCTACAAGGCCTTCCGGGACGACGCCCGCGCGCGCTTCGCCGACCTCGGGATGCGTACCGGGTTCACCGGCGGCCTGGCCCAGGCCGCCGACAGCACCGACGCCAACCGGACCGCCGCGATGATCGGCAGCGCCCTCGTGACGGTGCTGATCGTCCTGCTCAACGTGCTGGTGTTCCGCAGCGTGCTCGCGGCCGTGCTGCCGCTGCTCGCGGTCGCCGTGATCGGCGGCGCGGCCGGCGGAGCCGTGGCGGGCGCGGCGGCGCTCGCCGGTCTGAAGCTGGACGCCTCCACCCCGGGCCTGATCTCCGTGGTCCTGCTCGGCATCGGCGTCGACTACCTGCTGTTCCTGCTCTTCCGGTTCCGCGAGCAACTGCGGGCGCGGCCCGACCAGCCCGCCCGGGAGGCGGCCGCCGAGGTGGCGGGCCGGGTGGGCACCGCGATCACCTCCGCGGCGCTGACCATCGTCGCCGCCTTCGCCACCCTGGGCGTGGCGACCTTCGGCCAGTTCCGTTCGCTCGGCCCGGCCATCGCCGTCGCCGTGCTGGTCATGCTGCTGGGCAGCCTCACCCTGATGCCCGCCCTGCTCGCCGCCTGCGGCCGCGGGATGTTCTGGCCCTCGCGCGGTCTGCGGCAGGTTCCGCGGGAGGGCGTCGCCGCCCGCTTCGGCGGCCTCGTCGCCCGCCGGCCGCTGGCGCTGCTGGCGGCCTCCGTCGCCCTGCTCGGCGCGCTGGCCGCCGGCACGGTCGGGCTCCGGATGGACTACAGCCTGGCGGACGGCTCCACGACGGCGGCCGCGGCCACCGCCGCGGAGATCTCCCGCGCCCTGCCGGCCGGCGTCTCCGACCCGACGACCGTCTACCTCGTCGCCCAGGACGGCCGCACCCTCGACACCGGCCGGTTCGACGGCCTCTCCCGGGCCCTGACCGGGGTCGAGGGCGTCGGCCAGGTGGGCCGGACCGTCCTCAACGAGGACCACCGCGCCGCCCGGATCGAGGTCTACCTGAACGCCGACCCGCAGAGCCAGCGGGCCCGCGACCTGGCCTCCGGCCCGGTCCGTGCCGCGGTCGCCGCGCACACCCCGCCCGGGACCAGCGCCCACGTCGGCGGCACGGCGGCGGTCTTCGCCGACATCTCCACCGCCGTCGACCACGACCTGACCGTGGTCTTCCCCGTCGCGGCCGCCCTGATCGCCCTGATCCTGCTGCTGCTCCTGCGCAGCCTGCTGGCCCCGGTGGTCCTGATGCTCGCCGTCGGCCTCGGGTTCGCCGCCACCCTCGGCGCCGCCACGCTGCTGTTCCAGCACGGCCTGGGCGAGCCGGGCGTCGCCTTCACGCTCCCGCTGGTGCTGTTCCTGTTCGTCGTCGCCCTGGGCACCGACTACAACATCCTCGTCACCGACCGCATCCGTGAGGAGATGCGGCGGCCCGGTGCGCCCCGCGCCGCCGTGGCCCGGGCCGTCCGGCACACCGCCCCGGCCGTCGCCACGGCCGGTCTCGTCCTGGCCGGTTCCTTCGCCACCCTGGCGACCACCCCGGGCAGCGAGCAGATCGCCTTCTCGCTGACCCTCGGCATCCTGCTCTCCGCCCTGGTCCTCTCGCTCGGCGTGGTCCCGGCCCTGGCCGCTCTCCTCGGCCGCTCCCTCTGGTGGCCCCTGCGCCCCACCCCGGCCGCCCCGACCACGACGGTGCCGGACACCGCCTCGGCACCGGACACCGTTTCGGCCCCGGTGGCCGCCCCGCGCCCGGCCCCGGACCGTCTCGGCACCCGCTGAGCACACCGGTCGCACCGGTCGCACCGGTCTCCACCGAGGCGTTCCCTCCCGGGGACCCTTCGGGCCCGGCCCCGAGCCGGGCCCGAAGGGTCCCCGGCGTCATGGCCGCCGCGGTGCCCGGCCCCTCACTCGAAGCGCGCGGGGTCGCCGGCCCCGCGTCGGACGATCTCCGGCTCGCCGCTGGAGTAGTCGACGACCGTCGTCGGCACCGTGCCGCAGTCGCCCGAATCCAGCACGGCGTCCAGCACGTGGTCGAGCCGCTCCTTGATCTCCCACCCCTGGGTCATCGGCTCGTCCTCGCCGGGGAGGAGCAGGGTGCTGGAGACCAGCGGCTCACCGAGTTCGGCGAGCAGGGCCCGGGTGACGGCGTGATCGGGGATCCGCACCCCGACCGTCTTCTTCTTCGGGTGCATCAGGCGGCGCGGCACCTCCTTGGTGGCGGGGAGGATGAAGGTGTAGCTGCCCGGCGTCGAGGCCTTGACGGCGCGGAAGACGTCGTTGTCGATGTGGACGAACTGGCCCAGCTGGGCGAAGTCCATGCACATCAGCGTGAAGTGGTGGCGGTCGTCGAGACGCCGGATCGACCGGATCCGTTCGAGGCCGTCGCGGTTCTCCAGGCGACAGCCCAGGGCGAAACAGGAGTCGGTCGGGTACGCGATGAGGTTCCCGGACCGGAGACCGGCGGCCACGGTGCCGATGGTGCGCGGCTGGGGGGACTCTGGATGCACGTCGAAGTACTTCGCCATTGGCCGACCCTACGGGATCCCGGTCGTCGACCGGTGCAGCCGTCGCGTTCCACCCCCGGTGCCCGGGGCCGCGTCCCGCCGCCGGTGCCCGGGGCCGCGCCGCCGGGCACCGTCCCGCGTCCGGCCGGCCGCCGGGGCGATCAGCCCGCGCAGTCCGGGCAGAGCCCCCGGTAGGTGACCTCCGCCTGCACCACGGCGAACCCGAAGCGCTGTTCGGCCGGAAGGTCGGAGAGCGGATTGCCCCGCGGGTGGACGTCGCGGATGGCGCCGCAGCCGTTGCAGATCAGGTGCTGGTGCGGGTGGTGGGCGTTCGGGTCGTAGCGCTTGGCGCGCCCGTCGGTGGCCACCTCGACGACCTCGCCCAGGGTGACCAGTTCACCGAGCGTGTTGTAGACCGTCGCCCGGGAGATCTCCGGGAGGCGCTCCGCCGCCCGGGCGTGCACCTCGTCGGCGGTCAGGTGCACGTGCTCGCCGTCCAGGACCTCGGCCACGACACGCCGCTGGGAGGTGAGGCGCCAGCCGCGCCCGCGCAGCCGCTCCAGCAGGTCACTCATATCGGTTCACCTATTCAGGTCAAGGGGAGGACCGGAGTTTACCAATTCACTTCCGGTGCCTTCCGGTTCCCGATCGGATATGGCTTTGGTGTCTTTCTTGACTTGGATTCCGTCCATCGTAGGATCGGCTCCGGCGCTAGCCTGGGTGGCAGCAGCACGTGACTCCCGTCACTGCCGTGCGCAACGGCGGGCAGTGACAGCAGTGGCAACACGCGGCGCGCCAGGACCAGACAGCAGCAGTAGGTGCCGTAGGTAGCAGATGAAGACACCGTGATCCGCCTTGTGAGGGAAGGATTCCCATGTCTGACAACCACGATGCAACCGGCGTAGAGGCGAACGCGGAGGGCTGCCCGGTGAACCACGGGCGGGCGCCGCACCCCACCCAGGGCGGCGGGAACCGCCAGTGGTGGCCGGAACGGCTCAACCTGAAGATCCTCGCGAAGAACCCGGCGGTGGCCAATCCGCTCGGCGGCGGATTCGACTACGCCGAGGCCTTCAAGACCCTCGACCTCCCGGCCGTCAAGCGGGACATCCAGGAGGCCCTCTCCACCTCGAAGGACTGGTGGCCGGCCGACTTCGGCTACTACGGCCCCTTCATCATCCGGATGGCCTGGCACAGCGCCGGCACCTACCGGATCAGTGACGGCCGCGGCGGCGCCGGCGGCGGCCAGCAGCGCTTCGCCCCGCTGAACAGCTGGCCCGACAACGCCAGCCTCGACAAGGCCCGCCGCCTGCTGTGGCCGGTGAAGAAGAAGTACGGGCGCGCCCTGTCCTGGGCCGACCTGATCATCCTGTCCGGCAACGTGGCCCTGGAGGGCATGGGCTTCGCCACCTTCGGCTTCGGCGGCGGCCGGGTCGACGAGTGGGAGCCGGACGAGGACGTCTACTGGGGCCCGGAGACCACCTGGCTCGGCGACGAGCGCTACACCGGCGACCGCGAGCTGGAGAACCCGCTCGCCGCCGTCCAGATGGGCCTGATCTACGTCAACCCCGAGGGCCCCAACGGCAACCCGGACCCGATCGCCGCCGCCCGCGACATCCGCGAGACCTTCTACCGGATGGCGATGGACGACGAGGAGACCGTCGCGCTGATCGCCGGCGGCCACACCTTCGGCAAGACCCACGGCGCCGGCCCGGCCGACAGCGTTGGCCCGGCCCCCGAGGACGCCCCGATCGAGCAGCAGGGCCTCGGCTGGAAGAGCACCTTCGGCACCGGCGTCGGCGGCGACGCGATCACCAGCGGTCTGGAGGGCACCTGGACGCCCACCCCGATCACCTGGGACAACAGCTTCTTCGAGACGCTGTTCGGCTACGAGTGGGAGCTCACCGAGAGCCCGGCCGGCGCGCACCAGTGGAAGCCCAAGGACGGCGGCGGCGAGGGCACCGTCCCGGACGCCCACGACCCGGCCAAGCGGCACGTGCCGATCATGCTCACCACGGACCTGTCGCTGCGCTTCGACCCGGTCTACGAGCCGATCTCCCGGCGCTTCCTGGAGAACCCGGAGGAGTTCGCCGACGCCTTCGCCCGCGCCTGGTACAAGCTGACCCACCGCGACATGGGCCCGGTGGTCCGCTACCTCGGCCCCGAGGTCCCGAGCGAGCACCTGCTCTGGCAGGACCCGCTGCCGGGGGTCACGTACCGGCCGATCGGCGCGGCCGACGTCGCCGACCTCAAGCGGCGGATCAACGCCACCGGCCTGTCGGTGTCCGAACTGGTCTCCACCGCCTGGGCGGCGGCCTCCTCCTTCCGCTCCAGCGACAAGCGCGGCGGCGCCAACGGCGGCCGCATCCGGCTCCAGCCGCAGATCGGCTGGGAGGTCAACGAGCCCGACCGGCTGGCCACGGTGCTGCGCGCCCTGGAAGGCGTGCAGCACGAGTTCGACGCGCAGGCCGGCGACAAGCGGGTCTCGCTCGCGGACCTGGTGGTGCTGGCCGGCGGCGTCGGCATCGAGCAGGCCGCCAGGGCGGCCGGGCTGGCCGTCGAGGTGCCGTTCGCGCCCGGCCGGGTGGACGCGCCGCAGGAGCTGACCGACACCGAGTCCTTCGCCGCGCTGGAGCCCAAGGCGGACGGCTTCCGCAACTGGGTCGGCAAGGGCAACCGGCTGCCGGCCGAGTACCTGCTGCTCGACAAGGCCAACCTGCTGGGCGTCAGCGCGCCCGAGCTGACCGTCCTGGTCGGTGGCCTGCGCGTGCTGGGCGCCAACCACGGCGGGTCCACGCACGGTGTGCTCACCGGGACCCCCGGCGTGCTGACGAACGACTACTTCGTCAACCTGCTGGACCTGGACACCAGTTGGAAGGCCACCTCGGAGGACGCCCACACCTTCGAGGGCCGGGACGGTTCGGGCCGGGTGCGCTGGACCGGCACCCGCGCCGACCTGGTCTTCGGCTCGAACGCCGAACTGCGGGCCGTCGCCGAGGTGTACGCGGCCGACGACGCCAAGGAGAAGTTCGTCGAGGACTTCGTCGCGGCCTGGGTCAAGGTCATGAACGCGGACCGCTTCGACCTCCGCTGATCCGCGGCGCCTGACGACGGGAGCCCGGGGCGGCAAGGCCCCGGGCTCCCGTCGCGCGTCACCGGCCCCCGGCCGGATCGGCGACGGATCCCACGCTGACCAGCCCGGTCTCGTACGCCGCGACCACCACCTGGGCCCGGTCCCGCAGGCCCAGCTTGCCGAGGATCCGGGCCACGTGCGTCTTCACCGTCGCCTCGGACAGCCCCAGCCGGGCGGCGAGTTCGGCGTTGCTGAGGCCGCGGGCGAGCAGCCCCGTCACCTCCAGCTCGCGCGGGGTGAGCGTGCCCAGCTCCCGGTGCGGGGCGGCGGCGGGGCCGGCCGGGCTCTCCGGGCGGGCGAAGCGCTCGACCAGACGGCGGGTGATCGCCGGGGCGAGCAGCGCGTCCCCGGTGCGGACCAGCCGGACGGCGGCCGCCAGGTGCTCCGGTGTGACGTCCTTCAGCAGGAAGCCACTGGCCCCGGCGGCCATCGCCGCGTAGACGTAGTGGTCGAGGTCGAAGGTGGTCAGCATGATGATCCGCGGCGGCTCCTGCGCGCCGTCCGCCAGGATCCGGCGGGCGGCCTCCAGCCCGTCCAGGCCGGGCATCCGGATGTCCATCAGCACCACGTCCGGCCGGCAGCGGCGGACGGCGGCGACGGCCTGCTCGCCGTCCTCGGCCTCGGCCACCACCTCGATGCCCTCCGACTCCAGGATCAGCCGGAACCCGGTGCGGACCAGGGCCTGGTCATCGGCGACCACCACCCGCAGCGGCTGCTCGGTCATGAACTCTCCAGGGGAATCAGGGCCTTGACGCGGTAGCCGCCGCGCGGCCGGGGGTCGGTGTGCAGGGTGCCGCCGTAGACGGCGAGGCGTTCGCGCAGGCCGAGCAGGCCGCGTCCGTTGCCGGTGGCGGCGGCGCCGGTGGGGCGGCCTCCGGTGTCGGTGACCTCCACCAGCAGCCGGTCGGGGGCGTACTCGACGGTCACCGCGGCGCGGGCGCCGCCCGCGTGCTTGACGGTGTTGGTGAGCGCCTCCTGGACGACCCGGTAGGCGGCCAGCTCGACCCCGGGCGGGACGGCGCGGCGCTCGCCGCGGACGGTCAGCTCGACCGGCAGCCCGGCCTGCCGGACGCCGTGGACCAGCGTCTCCAGCCGGCCGAGGCCCGGCTGCGGGCTGAGGCCGGCCCCGGCGGCCGGGTTGTCGGCGCTCTCCGAGTCGATGGTCAACAGGCCCATCACGTGCCGGAGTTCGGTCATCGCCGCGCGGCCGCCGGACTCCACCGCGAGCATCGCCTCGCGGGCCCTCTCCGGCGCGGTGTCCAGGATCTTGCGGGCCGCCCCGGCCTGGATCGTCATCATGCTCACGTTGTGGGTGACGACATCGTGCAACTCCCGGGCGATCCTGGCCCGTTCGAGCTCCACCGCGCGCTGCAGCGCGGCCAGCTGCTCGCGTTCCAGGGTGGAGAGCCGCTCCCGCCCCTCCTCCACCCGGCGGCGCCACATCCGCAGTTCGTACGCGACCGCGAACACCGGCACCAGGAGCAGGACGGCGATCACCCCGTTGGGGAAGTGCGGCAGTTTGGCCGCGGAGAAGAGCACCACCAGGGCGGCGGTGGCGGCCGGCAGGCCGAGCAGCAGGGCCCGGGGGCGGCGCCCGTACGCGGCGGCGCTGTACGCGGCGACGACCACCGCCACGCCCGCCGAGTACGCGATGTCCTGCGACTGGTGCCGGACCAGCAGCGCGGCCGGCAGCACCGTCCACAGCACCGCCAGCGGGTAGCGGCGGCGCAGGACCAGCGGCAGCGGGACGAGCGGCACCACCAGCAGCAGCCAGGACAGCGCCGTCCCGTGCGGGCCGCCCGCGATGGTCGCGTAGCGCCCGCCGGTGAAGGCGAGGAAGAGGGCCAGGGCCACGTCGAAGGCCTGGCCGCGCCGGGTCGGCCGGGGCGGCGGCGCGGTGCCCGGGCCGTCGGCCGGGCGGACCGCCGCGCGCAGCCGGCGCACCGTCGGATGGTTGATCACCGGGACATTGTGGGGGCCACGGGCCCCGCGGGACAGCCCCGCGGCCGGGGGGTGGCCGGTACTCCCCACGACTACATCGCAGGGATGACGCCGGCGGCCGTCCACCCGACGCGGTACGGAACCTGCGGCGCTCGGCGGACGCGGACCCGCGCCGCCCGTCCGTACCTTCGTCGCGGCACCAGACGGGAAGCGACGAGGAGCGGGGACATGAACAGCGATCCGGTGATCGAACTGAGCGGCGTGAGCCGCCACTACGAGGGCGCCCGGGCGGCCCTGGACGACGTCACGCTGAGCGTGCGGGCGGGGGAGTCGGTGGCCGTGCTCGGCCCGTCCGGCAGCGGGAAGTCCACCCTGCTGAACCTGGTCGCCGGGCTGGACCGGCCCAGCGCCGGGACGGTGACCGTGGCCGGGGTGCGGGTGGACCGGCTGGGCGAGGCGGCCTCGGCCCGCTACCGGCGCGGCACGATCGGCATGGTGTTCCAGTTCTTCAACCTGCTGGACGACCTCACCGTGGCCGACAACGTGGTGCTGGCCGGCGAACTGGCCGGCGTCCCGCGCGCCGAGGCCCGGCGCCGGGCGGCGGAACTGCTGGAGGCGCTCGGAATCGACCGCCACACCCGCGCCCACCCGGGCCGGCTCTCCGGCGGCGAGCGCCAACGCGTCGCGGTGGCGAGGGCGTTGATGAACCGGCCGGCCCTGCTGCTGGCGGACGAGCCGACCGGCGCGCTGGACTCGGCCGCCGGCGAGGACGTCAAGGAGCTGTTCCGCGACCTGCACGAGGACGGGCAGACCGTCCTGCTCGTCACCCACGACCTGGCCCTGGCCGAGGACTGCGCCAGCCGGACGGTCCGGATGCGGGACGGCCGGGTCGAGGCGGACTCGGCTTCGGGTTCGGCGGTGGCGTCATGACCGCGCTCGGCAGGGTCGTGCGCGCGGGTGTGCGCAGGCGCCGGACCCAGTCCGTCGCCGTCGGACTGGCCGCCCTGGTGGCCACCACCTGCTCCGTCCTCGGCGGCTCGCTGCTGGTCGCCTCCCGGGCCCCCTTCGAGCAGGCCTTCGACGGCCAGCACGGCGCCCACCTCACCGCACGCTTCGACGGCGCCCGGGCGAGCGCCGACCAGCTCGCCGCCACCGCGCACGCCCCCGGGGTGACGGCCGCCGCCGGGCCGTACCGCACCGTCACCGTCGACCCCGAGCCCGGCTCCGGCACGGACCTGCCGCCCGGGATCACGATGGCGCCGATGACCGTCACCGGCCGCGCCGCGGCCACCGTCGGGGTCGACGACGTCACTCTGCTCCAAGGGAGTTGGCCGCAGCAGCCGGGCGAGGTGGTGATCGAGGCCGGGTACGGCGACAAGCCCCGGCAACCGGGCGGCACCCTGCGGCTGCCCGGCCTGCCGGGCGCGCCCACCCTCAGAATCGTCGGCTTCGCCCGTTCCGTCAGCCGGACCTCGGACGCCTGGGTGACCCCGGACGGCATCGCCGCCCTCACCGCACCCGGCAGCGCCCCCGGCTACGAGATGCTCTACCGCTTCACGGACACCGGCAGCGCCGACGCCATGGCCGCCGACCGGGCCGCCGTGGCCGCGGCCGCCCCCGTCGGGGCGCTCACCGGTGCGCAGTCCTGGCTCACCGCCAAGCAGGGCTCGGACCGCAACACCGCCCTGTTCCTGCCCTTCATGGTCGCCTTCGGCCTGCTCGGGATGGCCATGTCGGTCCTGGTCGCGGGCAATGTGGTGGCCGGCGCCGTCGGCACCGCCACCCGGCGGATCGGCGTGCTCAAGGCGCTCGGCTGCACCCCCGCCCAGGTGGTGCGCGCGTACGTCGCCCAGGCACTGATCCCGGCCGGCGCCGGCACCCTGCTCGGGGTGGTCGCGGGCAACGCACTGACCGTCCCGGTGCTCGCCACCACCGGATCGCTCTACGGCACCACCGCCTCGGGCCTCTCCCCCCGGGTGGACGCCGCCGTGGCGGGCGGCACCCTGGCCGCCGTCGCCCTGGTCGCCTGGGCCGCCGCGGCCCGGGCCGGACGGCTGCGCACGGTGGACGCGCTCGCCGTCGGCCGGACGGCGGGCGGCACCCGGCGGGACGCGTTCGCCACCCGGGCCGCCGCGCTGGTCGCCCGGCTGCCGCTGCCCCGCCCGCTGACCCTCGGCCTCGCCCAGCCCTTCGCCCGCCCGGCCCGCGCGGCCGGGATGCTCGCGGCGGTGCTGTTCGGCACGGCGGCGGCCGTCTTCGCGGTGGGCATGGGCGGGACGATGGGCTGGGTGCAGCAGGCGAAGACACGGGACGCCGGGGACCTCGTGGTGCACCCGACGCGCCCGGACGGCCCGCCCGGGGCGGTTCCGGCGGGCAGGCCGGTCCCGGCCGACCGGGCCGTCGTCACCGCGGCGCTGGACGCCCGGCCCGGCACCGCCACGTACTTCGGCAGCGGCACCGAGGACGTCACCGTCCCCGGGGTGGCCGGCAGCACCACGGTGACCGCCTTCGACGGCGACTCCTCCTGGGCGGGCTACCGGATGGTCACCGGGCGCTGGTACCGGGGCCCGGGCGAGGCCGTCGCCCCGGCCACCTTCCTGACCGAGGCCTCCGTCGGGCTCGGCGACCGGGTGACCTTCACGAGCCACGGCCGGACGGTCACCGTCCGGATCGTCGGCGAGGTCTTCGACCCGCACGTGCAGACCAACGAGCTGTTCACCGACGCCGCGAGCTACCCGTCCGGAGCGGCCCCGACACCGGACTTCTGGGTCGTCGAACTGAAGCCCGGCACCGACCGGACCGCCTACGCCACCGCCCTCGGCGCCGCGCTCGCCCCGGAGCACATGACCGCCGACACCAGCGGGCCGCACGGCTCCAGCGGCTCGATCGCCGCACTGAACTCGCTCACCGCCACCCTGACCGCGCTGCTGCTCGTGGTTGCCGGGCTCGGGGTGTTCAACACCGTCGTCCTGGAGATCCGCGAGCGCACCCGGGACACGGGCGTCACCAAGGCGCTCGGCATGACCCCGGCGCAGACCGTGGGCGTCGTCCTCGCCTCGGTGGTCCCGGTCGGGGCTGTCGGCGGCGCCGTCGGACTGCCGGCGGGCCTGCTGCTCCACGGCCTGACGGTGCCCGCGATGGGACGCAGCGCCGGGCTGACCTTCCCGGCCTCCGCGCTGGACGTGTTCGGCACCCCGGTGCTGGTCCTGCTCGCCCTCGGCGGCGTGCTGATCGCCCTGCTCGGCGCCCTGCTCCCGGCCGTACGGGCGGCGCGGGCGCGCACGGTGGACGCGCTGCGGGCGGAGTGACGGCGAGGGAGCGACGGCGGGCGGAGTGACGGCACGGCCGGTGCGCTCAGGAGGCCCCCGCGCCGTCCGCCTTCCGCTCGTCGCTCTTCTGCTCGTCGCTCTTCTGCTCGTCGGCCTTCTGCTCGTCGGCCTTCTGCTCGGCCGCCCGGACCTGCTCGGCGAACTCGCGCGCGTCGATCCGCTCGACCGAGGCCCCGTGCCGGTCGGCCAGTTCGTCCGCCGGTGCGGGCGAGGACTCCCGGACCTCCAGCGCGAGCAGCGCCCCGCCGTCCGGCACCCGGGGCGAGAGCAGGATCAGCCCGGCGCCGCCCTCGCTCGCCTGGTGCTCCTCGGCCGCGTTGCCGATCGCCGCGCCGGCCGCGAAGCCCAGCAGCACGCCGACCGGCCCGCCGAGCAGCCCGATCAGGCCGCCCAGCACGCCCGAGCCGACGGTGGCCACCCCCGCGCCCCGGGTGAAGGTGTCCGCGACCTCCAGCAGCCCGTCGGCGCTGCGCTCCATCGCCGCCACCATCCGCAGGCCCGGCAGGTGCTGCGCCTCGTCGAAGGCCGGGCGCCAGGCGGCGGCGTCGGGGAAGGTCAGCAGGACGACGTTGTGCTGGTCGCTCATCGCGCTCCGATCGGGCCGGGGCCGGAGGTGGCCGGGCTTTCATCGTGACCCCCGGTGCGGGGCGCTGCCACCCCGGCGGCCTCAGCGCGGCCCGTCCGCCGGGTGGTTGAACACCGGCCCGAGGTCCGGCGGGAGGTGTTCGACCAGCAGGGCGACGGCCTCCGCCGGGGTGGCGGGCGTGCCGAGCACCTCGGAGCCGCCCGGGCGGTGGATCTGGTAGCCGCCGCCGTCCTGCGGCACGGCGAACGGCACGCCCGCGGCTGCCCACGGGAACGAGGTCGACAGGCTGAAGTGCAGGTTGTAGTGGCTGGTCCAGGGAAAGAGCCGGCGCAGCCGGGGCTCCGCGCGGGCGGCCTTCAGCAGGCGCACCAGGCCGTCGTTGCAGCTTCCGGGGCCGTGTCCGATGTCGTGCTGGAGCCATTCCCACGACAGGACGAGCCCCTCCCAGCGGGCCTCCGTGGCGGCCTCGGGGCCGATCGCGCGGGCGGCGGCGAGGTCCGGCAGGACGGGCTTGGGCAGGGCGCCTCTCTGATCATCTGATCGCATGGTGGGCAGTCTGCCCCAACAACATTTCTGACGGACCGTCGGATCATCGGGGTGGATTCCGTGCGCCGGGCGGTCGCCGTCGCCGCCGTGGGCTACTCGGCGGCGCCGCGCAGCCGGCGCCAGGTGCGGCCGACGGAGGCGAGTCCGGTGCGTCCGTCGGCGGGTGCGCCGGACTCCCAGGTGCGGGCGGCCGCAGCGAGGGTCTCCACGGTCTCGGCCGGTGCCGTCGGCGCCGCCGGCGCCTGGGGGGTGCCGGTCCGGGCGGCGCGGGCGGCGCGCAGGAGGTCCGCCGGCCCGAGCGCGCCGAGCCTCGCCCGGGCGTGGTCGAGCAGGGCGGCGCAGGCGTCGGTGATCGCGGCCTCGCCGAGCGGGCGGGCGGGCAGGCCGAGGCCCTCGGCCAACTGCCCTTCCAGGGCGGTGCGCAGGTCCTGGACGGAGAGGTCGCGGACGGTCAGCGACAGGTGGGCGGACAGCCCCCCGGCGCCGACCGCCCGGTGGGCGAAGCCGCGCGGGATGTAGAGCACGCCGCCGGGTTCGAGCACGCCGTGCAGGCGCAGCGGGGAGCGCTCGTCCTCCGGGAGCTCGCCGAGCCGCCAGTCCGCCGCCGTCGGCGCGTCGTGGACGTACCAGGTCTTGCGCCCGGCGGCCTGGAGGACGAACACGTCGGCGTCGTCGCGGTGCACCGCGAGGCCCTGGCCGCCGGCCGGGGTGACGAAGAAGAAGGCCTCCACCCGCCGGTCGAGCTCCTCGGACAGCCGCGCCACCAGCTCGCCGGTCGGGCGGTGCCACTGGTCGACGCAGCGCAGCAGCAGTGTCGCCCCGCGGTGCAGCTGGGCGAGCACCTTCGCGCGGTCCGCGAAGCCTTGGTGCGCCGTGCCGTTGACGGTGCGCGAGGTGGTGAAGGCCTCGGGCGGGATGGTCACCTTGTCGGAGCGGACCATCTCCAGGTAGGGCGTGCGCAGCAGCCCGCCGTCGAAGGCGGCGTCCAGCTCGTCGAGGTCGAACGGCGCGGCGGGCGCCTCCGGGGTCTCCGGGGCCTTCCGGGGGAAGAGCGCGGGCTCGCGCTGCCACTGGCGGGCGGTGAAGCCGTCGACGTCGCCGACCCAGTCGGCCAGTGTGGGCGATTCCATGGTGTGTCCCGTGGTGTCAGGGGTGTTCGGTGGCGCCGGGATGCCGGGATGCCGGGGCGTCAGGCTTCGACCCGCGCCTCGAACCGTACGGAGAGCAGGGAGCGCAGCGGCACCTGCGCGTCCTGCTGCGGGCTGCGGACGACCAGCCGGTTGTCCAGGGCCGCGGTCAGAAACTGCTCGGCCAGCGGCACGATCAGGTGCTTGGCCCAGCAGCGGGCGCCGTCGAAGCCGAAGGGCATGAACCCGGGCGTCTTCTCCGGGTCCGTGACGCCGTCCCAGCGCTCGGGCCGGAACTCCAGCGGGTCGGACCAGTAGTCCGGGTGGCGGTGCATCAGCAGCGGGAAGAGCGCGACGTCGTCCTCGGGCCGGATCTCGGGGTGGAGTTCGGTGTACGCCGCGCCGCCGTTGCGGTACAGCATCCAGGCGGGCGGCAGCAGCCGCAGCGTCTCCCAGAGGACATTGGTGAGGTCGGCGCGGTGCTCCGGCCGTTCCCGTTCCGGGCCCATCAGCCACAGGGCGTTGCCGGTCAGCGCGGCCACGCCGTCGCAGAGGGTGGCCGTCGCCCGCCGGTACATCGCGACGGCCTGCTTGCGCTCCAGCGGGTCGTCGGCGTCGCGGATCAGCCCGGCGAGTGCGGTGCGGCCGTCCTGGTCGGCGGAGCCGGGCCAGCGGGTCACGGCGCGGTCGACGAGCCGGGAGAGGGTGTCGGAGCGGGTGACGCCGCGCTTCCACAGCAGCGAGACCGGCAGCGGGTCGGCGGAGAACAGCCAGCGGCGCAGGTAGGAGGTGCCGGCGTAGGGCCAGGAGCCGGACATGCCGCGCGCCGGCGGCGGGGGCTTGCGGATTCCCGCCATGGCGTCCTGCCCCAGTGCGCGGATGGTGCGCGTCGCGCTGTCGTGGGGGATGTCGGAGCCGGCGGCGGGCTTGTAGACCGAGCGCTCGTTGGAAAGGACGGGGCGGGCCGCGACGATTTCGGCCATCAGTCGGGAGTCCGAGACGCCGACCTTCGCCGGGTCGATCCGGAACACCTTCTCGTCCCTGGCCAGCAGCTCCTGAATCCTCGGGGCGAACACGATGGAATGGCTGCGCGCGGTTGCCGTCGCCATTTCTTCCACGGGAATCCGGCCTCCAATGCGAAATGGCTGGTAGTGCGTTCGGTGCGGCGCGCGGGGGAATCCCGGACGCGCCGTGGCGCCGGCGGGGGCACGGCCGACCCGGGCCCCCGCCAGCGGCTGGCCACGTTAGATAACGTGCAGCACCCACGCGTGGTTCGCGAGGTCGTCGTTCTTCTTGAACTTCTTGACGAGCGCCTTGACCATCTTCATGACTAACTCTCCATTCCGGGGATTGGCGGGAACGGCGAGAATGCCGCACCCGAGCTGTCAGAACTATTCGGCATTCCGTTGCCGGAGGCCGAACCGGTTGATCTGTTCATGGACACTAACCGAAACTTCGCCGTCCGGACACCCCCTCGACAGAGGAATATGCGATCTCTTACGGGGTGTTGACGATCTATTCGATGGTCGAATCGTTATAACCCCTGGATATTCGCGGCGGGGGCGGGGGCGGGGGCGGGGGCGGGGGCGGGGGCGAGGTAGGGGAGAGGGGGGACGGGAACGCGGAAGGGCCCCGCGAAGCCGCGGGGCCCTTCTGTGCGTACGGTGCGCGCGTACGGTGCGTACGGCGCCTGTGACGCGGTCGGTCAGTTGTAGGTCGTGGTGACGGTCGCGCCGCCGAAGCCCTGCTGGGCGTAGAGGCTGAAGAAGACGTAACCGGCCGGCGGGTTGGTGATGGTCAGGGTCTCACCGTTGCCGCTGGTGGTGGACTTGGCCGTGTAGGAGCCGGTGGTGGCCCAGGAGCCGGCGTTGTAGTAGAGGTCGGCGTTGCCGCTGCCCCCGCTGGTGGTGATGGTCAGCTGCTTCACGCCGGCGGGCAGGTTCAGGAAGCTGTAGCTGTAGTTCCCGGTGGTGGCGGCCACGTTGTCGCGGCGGCAGTTCTTGTCGAACTGCCGGGTGTCGGCGGCGGTGCACAGGGGAGCCTGGGTGGTGGGCAGCGAGCCGCAGTTGTCGGCGCCGCACTGCTTGAGCCAGGTGGCGAAGTCGGCGTCGTACGAGGTGCCGATGGTGGTCTTCAGCAGGGTGCGGGCGCCGTTCCAGTCGCCGGCGCGGTACTTGGCGAGCAGCGCGTCGACGTCCTGCGGGTGCGACTGGAGCATGTAACGGACGGCCAGGTAGCCCCAGTTGTAGACGCGGGTGGAGTCCGCGTTGTCGTAGGTGCTGTCGAACAGGGTGCTCAGGGTGTAGGTGCCCTTGGCGGCCTGGGCGACCGCGGCGTCGTAGTGCTCGCCGCGGTAGCCGTAGGAGACGTACTCGGCGAGGCCCTCGACCCACCAGATGGTCGGGGTGGTCATGCCGGCCTCGAAGTCGCCGTACATGTCGTAGCGGCCGTCGAGGTAGTGGGTGTACTCGTGGTTGAGGTTCCAGATCTGGAACTGGGGGCGCAGCCAGGAGGCCTCGTGGGCGATGAAGCGGGCCTGGTTGCCGGCCTTGGCCGGGTCACCCTCCTCGTACATGCCGCCGTTGTCGACCTCGATCTTGTACATCTCCCAGGCGTACAGGCTGTAGTTGTAGTAGTCGTCGAAGACGACGACCTCGAGGTTGGTGTTGTTGTCGTTGGCGACCGGGCCGCCGTCCTTGACGATCTTGTGGAAGTACGCGTCCTGGTTGATCAGGCTGGTGCAGGTGTCGGTGAGCTGCTGCGCGGTCATCTCCTGGGCACGGATGCGCAGGTTGGCGTTGCAGGTGCGCTCGATGGGGAGGACCAGCGGGACCAGCTTGGCCGGGATGTCACAGGTGCCGTAGAGGGAACAGTTGTCCTTGTCCTTCTTCTCCGCGAACCAGAGCAGGTTCATGGTGAGCGGACCGGTGTTGCCGACCAGCGGGTAGCGGTTGATCAGGTCCTTGAGGATCGGCCGGCCCTGGGCGCGCGTCGCGTCGTTGGCCACCAGGTTGCCGAGCTGGATGCCGATCTTGGTGACCAGGTCGCCGCCGTTGATCAGGCCGCTGTTGCGGGTGACGAAGGACGCCGCGGTGGTGGCGAAGGACGGGTCGGCCTGGAGTGCGGAGACGAACTCCGGCAGGTCGAAGCCGCGCTCGATGACGGTCTCGGTGTTGGCGACGGCGGTGGTCATCGCCGCGGGCCAGCTGCCGGTGTAGTCGTTCAGCAGCCGCTTGACGACGCCGGTGTAGCGGGCGTTCTCCTGGGCGCTGTCGATCAGGGTGACGGCCTCGGCGAGGGTGGCGCCGTTGGCGTCGGTGGCGTCCTTGCTGTGCGGGGCGGCGTAGAAGGCGTCCAGCGCGCCGCGGATGGCGTTCTTGAGGCCGTCGCCGTACGGGCCCACGACATCCTTGTTGTACCACTGCACGTAGTAGCCGGCCCGCAGGAAGAGCACCAGCTGCCCGGCGGAGGTGGAGTTGTCGCCGGGGTAGGTGGCGGCGGTGTCGCGCAGGGCGTTGGCGACGGTGACCATCTGGGCCTCGTTGAAGGCGCCCTTGGCGTCGTTGCCGGTGACCTGGAACAGCGTGTTGACGCAGTCCAGGCCGGACGACTTGACCTGCTGGACCAGCGCGGCACCGGACTTGCCGGTGAAGGCGGAGACGTCGCAGGCGGCCGCGGCCGAGAACTGCCGGGCCGACTTGGCGGCGCCGACGGAGCTGCCCGCCGTCGGGGCGGTGGCCTTGGCCCGCGGGTCCGAGGCGAGCGGGCGGGCGTCCTCGGGGGTGTCCGGGGACTTGGGCACGGGGATCGTGCGCGGCGCGGCCTTCCCGGCCGAGGCGGCGGGTGCGGCCGGGGCGGCCGGGCTCCCGGCCGGCGCGGAGCCGGGGGTGCCGGCGGCCTGGGCGGCCGGCGCGAACAGACCGAGCGAGAGGAGAAGGGCGGTGCCGAGCGCGGGCAGTCTGCGCGCGGCGTCCTTCGCTATCGAGGAGGGACGCATCTGTGGGGGCCTCCGGGGCCGTTGAGGGTGGGGGAGCCGTGCTGCGTGGGGCACACGGGCCTTGCTGTGTGACATGTAAAATGGCACAACGGAGAACGCGGAGGGAAGCCCCGGGAAAGGATTGCCGGGCGGCGAGACCGAAACGTTGTCAGGTCCGCCCCGGCTGCCGGGTGCCGGGTCCGTGGAGGCTCCGGGTCCGACCGGGAGTCGCGCGCGGGCCGGGGATCGCACGGGCGTCAGGCCCGCATCACCCGCCGGGGGCCCGGCGTCGCCGCCGCCCCGCCGCAGTCGCCCACCCCTCTCCGACCGGCGCGCCGAACCGCGGCCATTGTGCCCGACGGGGTGTGAGGAATAAGCAGGAGCCCATGCTTCGTTCTTGCAACTGATACGCAATAGTGTTGTCCCGGCACGATCACCGCAGCACCACCGCACCACCACCACCGTTCAACCCGCCGAAAGGGGCCGTGTCCTGATGGGCACCTACACGCTTCCCGACCTGCCGTACGACTACTCCGCGCTGGAGCGGGCGATGTCGGCCGAGATCCTGGAGCTGCACCACTCCAAGCACCACGCCGCGTACGTCAAGGGCGCCAACGACACCCTCGACCAGCTGGCCGAGGCCCGCGACAAGGAGCAGTTCGGCGGCCTGGTCGGCCTGCAGAAGACCTTCGCGTTCCACCTGTCGGGCCACGTGCTGCACTCGCTGTTCTGGCAGAACCTCTCGCCCGAGGGCGGCGAGCGCCCCGAGGGCGAGCTGGCCGACGCCATCACCGAGCACTTCGGCAGCTTCGAGGCCTTCAAGAAGCAGCTCACCACCGCCACCACCGGCGTGCAGGGCTCCGGCTGGGGCATCCTGTCCTGGGAGCCGCTCGGTCAGCGCCTGATCGTCGAGCAGGTCTACGACCACCACGGCAACGTCGGTCAGAACACCACCCCGCTGCTCGCCTTCGACGCCTGGGAGCACGCCTACTACCTGCAGTACCGCAACGTCCGCCCGGACTACGTCACCCGCCTGTGGGACGTCGTCAACTGGCAGGACGTCTCGGACCGCTTCGCGGCCGTCAAGAGCGCCTGACCCGCAGTGGGTGAGGGAAGGCCCCGGACCGGTCGGGCGGTCCGGGGCCTTCCCCTTGCGCCCCAAGGGGCCGCCCGTGCGGGCGGGTTGCCGTCGGACACGGTCGACGGACCGATGGATGCACCGATCCGCTCGCTCGATTCAACCCGGCGTTCGCCCACGGGTCGCATACGGTCCGTATGCTCGGGCCACTGTCGGTGACCGGCGGTCGACGGCCTCCCGGCCCGTCCGCTCCTGAGCGAAAGGGCGCCCGATGGCCCCGCGTCTCTCCCTCGTCGTCCCGATCTACAACGTCGAGCGCTACCTCGGGGAGTGCCTGGACTCGATCGCGGCCCAGACGTTCGAGGACTTCGAGTGCGTCCTGGTCGACGACGGCTCGACCGACGACGGCCCCGCCATCGCCAAGGAGTACGCCGAACGGGACCCGCGCTTCCGACTGGTCCAGCAGCGGAACCAGGGCCTCGGCGCCGCCCGCAACACCGGCTGGCGCCACCTCACCCCCGGCACCGAGTACCTGGCCTTCGTCGACAGCGACGACACCCTGCCGCCGCACGCCTACCAGCTGATGATCGGCACCCTCGACGAGACCGGCTCCGACTTCGCCGCCGGCAACGCGCTGCGCCTGCGCACCACCGGCCTCAGCCCCTCGCACGGCCACCGCCGCCCGTTCCGCGAGACCCGGCTGCGCACCCACGTCGGCGAACTGCCCGCGCTCGTCACCGACCGCACCGCCTGGAACAAGGTCTACCGGCGCACCTTCTTCGACGGCGCCGGCCTGCTCTACCCCGAGGGCATCCTGTACGAGGACGCCCCGGTCAGCGTGCCCCACCACTTCCTCGCCGAACGCGTCGACGTGCTCGCCGACCCGATCTACCACTGGCGGGTGCGCGAGGACGGCGACCTCTCCATCACCCAGAAGAAGACCGACCCGCGCGGCCTGATCGACCGCGTCCGCTCGATGGAACTCGTCCGCGAATGGCTGCTCGCCCGCCCCGAGCCGGCCTTCGCCGACCACCTGCGCGCCTACGACCGCAACTGCCTGGTCGAGGAGATCCCGATGTTCTTCTGGACCCTCCCGGACGGCGACCGCGCCTACCGCGCCGCCTACCAGCAGCACGTCACCCGCCTCCTGCGGGCCATCGGCCCCGAGGCGCAGAGCGGCCTCAGCCCCCAACTCCGCCTCAAGTACCGCCTCACCCAGGCCGACTCCATGCCCGCCTTCGTCGCCGTCCAGCGCGCCCACCGCCTCGCCCGCCGCACCCGCCAGGCCGT
The DNA here is from genome assembly GCF_042885395.1 of Kitasatospora sp. NPDC058063. Taxonomy (NCBI): domain Bacteria; kingdom Bacillati; phylum Actinomycetota; class Actinomycetes; order Kitasatosporales; family Streptomycetaceae; genus Kitasatospora; species Kitasatospora sp. NPDC058063. The sequence goes on along the minus strand of NZ_JBHVSD010000018.1, from coordinate 124,087 downwards.
CCGCCGGGGCTGACCAGGACGTCGTTGCGGGATCATGGGTCCTGTTCGGGGGCGGTTCCACGACGTTCTGAGGTGCGGGGCACATGGGTGTGACGGCAGCGATTCTGAGTGCGTTCCCCGAATCACTGAAGGGGGCGGTCGGCCTGACCCCGGAGCAGATCTCGCTGATCGAGGAGGATCAGGGAGTCGCCCTCCCCGAGGACTACCGGGAGTTCCTGGCACTCGCCGGCGGCGGCGGGTTCTCCGCGCTGCGGGGAGAGACGTACGCGTTCCCGGAGATCCTGGGGATCAAGGATCACGCCCGGGAGATCCTGAAGGAGTCGGCTCCCGGGCAGTCGCTCGACGGCTGCGTCGTGTTCATGGCCCATCAGGGGTACATCTACTCCTTCATCGGCCCGGCGGAGGAGGGCGGGAAGACCTACGAGGTCGCCGAGGGCCACGACGGAGTGCACGAAGGCGCGGCCTCCTTCGCGTCGTTCATCCACGGAACGCTGCGTGCCTTGTACAAGTGACCCGTCCGAGCCGCCCAACTGTCGTCGCGCAGGACAGCAGCGCCCAGGACCCCCTATCACATCGTCCCGTCGCCCCGGATGCCGTGCACGATGCGCTGGGCGGTGGCGTAGCCGTTCGCAATGGTCTCCGGAACCCACTCCACGCCGTCCCACCGCAGAATCAGACGAGGTGCGGACGGGCTGACGTGCGAGGCGACTTGTCGGCCGTCCAGTCGGACCGCCTTCAGCTCGCCGACCGGACGGCGGAGAGCCTCCCGGCAGGCAGCCCACAACTCCAGCGGCTCGTCCCACTCTCCCACGAATCACTCCAGCGCTGAGGCACGCTCATCCAGGTCCTTGACGCCGCCTCCCACACGGGGCTGCGGATCGTTCCTTGCTTCTTGAGGCGGGCGACGAGCTTCACCCGCAGACCCTCGGAGGTCATGTGCGTCCCCGGATCCTCCAGCGTCGGAACGTTGGAGGAGTACGTCTTGGTGCCGCCAGGCCAGTCGCAGGAGCGTTGCGCCGGCGGGCTGCATCGGCTCGGAGCAGGCGAGGCGATCCACCTGATCCGCGGTGAAGGGAATGCCGGTTGAGCGTCCCGTGGCGACTTCCAGCCCGATTCGGTGGCCTTCGTCGTTGGTGGAGAGGATCCGCTGGAACATCTCGTCGAACAGCTCGGCGTCGAATCCAGTGCCGGCGGGCGAGCAGAGGGGGCCGGGAGCAAGCGGCCGGATGGGCTCTCGACCAGGATCCGCGTGGTTGACGCGAAGCGGTGATTGTTGAGGAGGGCCCGAACCTGTTGGCACTGTTCGGCTGTCGTCGACTCACCTTAGTGCTGAGGCTCGTTCGTCCAGCTGATCGTCTGTGCTTGCGGAGTCACGGTGATTTCGAAGCACTCCAGCGGTGGTGCGCCGTCGGTGTACCACTGCGAGAGGTACTTCTCGATGTCGTCCCACAGCCGGTCCGGGCCGCCCTGACGGACCATCCAGCCGCCCGCCGCCGGGGAGAGCACCGCCCACGATCCGGCTCCGACATCGATCAGGAGGTATTCGTCCAGGCCGTCGCGGTGCAGCATGAGCTTCTGAGCCCGGGGCGCGGCGATCTGGGCGACGAAGCGAGCCGTCCAGTCGTCCAGGGCCTCCGGCCCGTACGTGGCGTCCCGGGCAACACCCGAGTCCAGGTCCGGCAACAGCCCGAGGGGCGGCGGCTGGTGGGGCCGGGCGAACATGAAGGAGACCTCGCCCCCGAGGAACCGGCCGACAGCCGTCCCGTCCTCCTGGACCGTGAGCCGGGCCAGCTCCGAGGAGTGCATCCAGCCACCCACGGTGGCCAGGATCACGCCGCCAGACTTGGTCTGCTCGATCCACTGCATCGGGATGGTGTGTACCTCGCACGTCGCGATCAAGCGGTCGTACGGCGCATCGACCGGGTGGCCTACGAGTCCATCGCCGACGACGAGGTTCGGCCAGTAGCCGAGCCCTCCGAGAGCCGCGCCGGCCCGCCCGGAGACGTCCGGGTCGACTTCGATGGAGGTCACCTGCTCGTCACCGAGGAGGTGCGTCAGTAGGGCGGTGGAGTAGCCAGTCCCGGTGCCGATTTCCAGGACTGACATGCCTTCCGACACCTGGAGGTCCTGAAGCATGCGGACCACGAGGCCCGGCATGGTGGAGGAGGACGTGGGCGCTTGCAGAAGGCGTCCGTCCAACTGGAACGGAAAGATCACACCACTGAGTTGAGTCACCAGGCTGTCGTCCTCGTACACGCGCCGGATCAGTCCCGGCTCGTCGGTGAGCGAGGCGGACCGGTACCACCCGCCATCGTCGTGCTCGAACCACCCGCCCGCGAGGAACGCTTCACGTGGGACGGCCAGCATCGCCGCCTCCCATTCGGGGCTACGGATCACCCCCTCCTCCTTGAGCTGGGCGACGAGCTTCGCCCTCAGACCCTCGGACGGCACGTCGATCATGCGGCCTCTCCATTCTCCAGAAGGTCGGCAATCGCGGTCGTGATCGGCAGCTGGGCCGCATGCTCAAGCCATGCCCACTGGCCATTGGGGTTGCATTCCAGGAACCACCACTCGCCATCGGCGGTCACCGCGAAGTCGAACGCGCCGAACTTCAGGCCGAATTCGCGGAGGAAGAGCAGCAGAGCCGACCGGACCGATTCAGGGCACTCAACCGCCTCGTAGGTGAGGTGACGGTACGCGCTGCGCCAGTCCACCACGCCCTCCGGGGCCCTGATCAGCGAGCAGAACACCCGATCGCCCACGACCACCGCCCTGACGTCGGAGACCTTGGCCACCTGCTCCTGGAACAAGTGGGTACAGCCGGTCACCCGGTTGTCGATGTCCACCGGGTCGACCACTGCTGCCCAGATACCCGCAGATTCACCGCCGACATGGTAGGGGCCGGCATGGAGGGGCTTGTAGATCGTAGGCCGACCGGATGCGAACGACCTCGCCGTGACTGGATCATTGGTGATCAAGGTTTCGGGCACGGGTAGCCCGAACCGTGCTGCGACGGTAAGTTGTTCGGGCTTGTACTCGGCTCGGGCGATGGCCTGTGGATGGCTCAGGTAGAGGCATTCAGGCAGTGCCGCGAGCACGCCGCCCAGGCCTCGGCGCGTTTCGTTCGCCGCGAAGCGGTCGGCCTGATCTTCGGTGCCGGGAAGATGAGGACTCGGCCGGCGGTGGTAGAGCGCGCGCACCCTGCCGAGTTCGGCCGCTCGGTCGCCGGCGCGTAGCGTCCCCGTCAGCCCGCCGGCGCCGAATCGAGCCGCGAGGGTGGCGATTCCGGGGAGGTCCTTCCCGGGGTCCAGCCGCAGAACGGGCACCCGGCGCCGGTTCAGCTCCGCGATGACGAGATCGGCCGTCGGGTCCTCGTGCTCGGTGGAAACGAGCACCGGGTGTCCGTTCATGGTCCTGCCTCTCAGTCCTGCGAAGCGTCGTGGCCGGAGTCGCCGTCCACCTTGCCGTCCTTGCCCTGCTGGGTCGGCGGGTAGGTGTTCACGGACGTGCCGTGCTTACCGAGTTCGGCAGGGGTCATGCTCCCGTCCTCGCCGAACCACCGGCCGGTCTGGGTCTCCGGGTCCAGGCCCGCGTACTGCCACCGCGACGGCTCGCCGTTTCGCAAGGGCATCATGCGCCCGAAGCCCCAGGGGGCGATGGGTCGGAGATCGGTAATGATGCTCAACTTTCCTCCTGTGTATTGTCGTTGGGAGGATTTACCGCTCTGGCATGCAAGACGCTACAGAGTCGAGATCAGGCCGTGAAGTGACCGCCGGTACGGGTAGCCGGCGCGAATTCCCGAAGTTGGGGGCTTTCATGAGGTCGACCCCAGGTGCATCCCTGACTGGCGGTCAGGGAAGGCCTCCGTGCTCGCGCGCGGTCAGCATCGCTGGGTACGTCTTCCGGGTGATACGAGAGCAGCTCGGCTTTACCCAGGAGGAGTTCGCAGTGAATCTGACGGTCTCGGCAGACACGATCGCGGGGTGGGAGAGTGGGCGACGTCCGCTCACGGCCGTGCCTGTCGGTCAGGTGCTCATGCTTGGCCGTCGGCTTCTGCGCATGGGCACGGCACCCGTGCTCATCCAGACATTGGAGCGGGCGTTCGAGGCCGACATGCTCCTGGCCGACATGCTCACGGAGGAGACGTATGCTCGGGAGAGTCTGATCGGATCAGTGGTGATGCGACGGGACCTTGTCGAGATCCTGGCATGGCCTCTCAGTGGGTTGGCGCCGAAGGCAATTCACTCGCTTCCGAAGCCGCCACGTGCACGAAGGGGGCCGGTGCCGGTCGGGCCGGAACTCTCCGCAGAGGACCGCGCGCGGTTCTTCACGAACATCCGGCGTACCGCTGCCGAAGCTCGGGGAGCGGACCAATTCCTCGTCCGCCGCCAAGCGCTCTACCTTGCGGGGTACGACGATCGAACCGACACACGGGAGTGGGTCGCTCAGCAGCAGTTGAACGAGCAACCTGGCGACTGGCTGGCCCGCTGGCTCAACGCTCGCTCCGTAGCCATGGTGTCCGCTCGCCACGGGGACCGGGACCGCATCAACCACTTCATCGACACAGCCCTCGCCGATGAAGCCGGCGCGATCGCGAACCTCAACTACTGGGCGTACTGGATCGGCGAAGTCGCGTACCTCGAACTCTCCGACGACTTCATCGGTGCGCCGAAGCCGGGCCCATGGTCGGGTGACAAGCTCCTGGCACACCTTGCCGAGGGCCTCGCACCTCAGCATGGATACGTGGAGCTCAACGTCCACACCGTGTGGTCCCTGCTCCAGGTTCGACCGAACCTGCTGCGCTTCGGAACCGCGGCTAACGCCCTTCGCGAGCGGCTGCCCATGATGTTGGATAGCCAGGAGGTCTCGCGACGCGGGCGACGAGAACTCGAAAGCATTCACTATGCGATCCGCCTTGCCGAGGCGTGAGAGGAGCCGGACAGTGACGGAGGACCTGAACGCGGTGGCGAGGTTCCTGTTCGAAGCCGGGACGCTCAAGCAGACCAAGCGCACAGGCTGGTGGATGGCCGGTGTCCGCGACCCCGAGTCGGTCGCCGAGCACTCCTGGCGGACCGCCCTGATCGCCTCGGTCATCGCCAAGCTCGAAGGCGCCGATCCGGCGCAGGCCGCGTTCCTGGCGGTCTGGCACGATTCCCAGGAAGCGCGCACCGGGGACGTCAACCACCTGGGCAAGAAGTACGCGCCGAGTGCGGATCCGGTGGCGGTGACGGCCGACCAAGTCGATGGAATGCCGGACGTCCTGGCCTCGACCATTCGGGATCTCGTCGCGGAGTACGAGTCGAAGGAGTCGTTGGAGGCGGTCTGTGCCCGGGACGCGGACAAGCTGGAGTGCATGATCCAGGGTGTCGAGTACAAGGCGCAGGGTTATGCGAACGCGCAGCGATGGATCGACAACAGCCGTGGCCGGCTCACCACGAAGACCGCGAATGATCTTGCCGATGCCATCCTGGCCACTGATTCCCTGGACTGGCTGCGGGCCGTTCTTGGCGAGAAGCCGATGTGACACGGTTGGCGGCAGGTTCCCTCCGGCCAGACGATCTCGACCGGCACGCCACGACTCCGAGCGAGGGCGACGACGTCTGCCGTCCCGCCCTGGCCGCGAGCCGGCAGGCCGTCCCAGACGGCAAGGAGCTTGTGGACGTGGTGTACGCCACGGCGTGAGGGATCCATGTCGGACCTTCCGATCGACATCAGATCGGACAGCACGCCATGGCTGTGTCCCGTCCCGTCACTGGAACCGAAGCCGGTCTCCTCGGGCGTCACCGGGCGCCTGAGTCGACGTGAGCAGGCCTCCCGGACGACCTCCTGCACCTCGGCCCGGGGATCGTGCCGGAGGCCCAGTAGGAGATCGCGGACTTGTCGTTCGAGTACTCCGCAACCGACGAAGCGCCGTGCCCCACGCAGGGTGGGGCACGGCGCTCAATCTCCACACTCTGGGTCAGGCGAAGAAGGCGTCCAGGATCTGCTGGGCGGCGAGCCCTGCCGGGAGGGTGCCGGCGCGGACCTGAGTTTCCAACTCGGGTGACAGCCGCCGCACTTCGGGGTTCTCGTGGAGGCGGGCGTAGAGCTGGTCGTGCACCATCGCCCAGGTCCACTCGACCTGCTGTTCCCGCCGCTTCGCCGCTAGGGCGCCCGTCGCGTCCAGCACCTTGCGGTGCTGCTGCAGCCGTTCCCACAGCACGTCCAGCCCCGCGCCGTCGCGGCCGCTGCAGGTCAGTACGGGCGGGGTCCACGCCGCGTCCGCGGGCTGCAACAGCCTTAGCGCGCCCGCGAGTTCGCGAGCGGCCGCCTTGGCGTCGCGCTCGTGCGGGCCGTCGGCCTTGTTGACGGCGATGACGTCCGCCAGCTCCAGCACGCCCTTCTTGATGCCCTGGAGCTGGTCGCCGGTCCGTGCCAGGCTGAGCAGCAGGAAGGTGTCGACCATCCCCGCCACCGCGGTCTCGGACTGTCCGACGCCCACCGTTTCGATGAGGACGACGTCGTAGCCCGCCGCCTCCATCACCACCATGGACTCCCGGGTGGCCTTGGCGACTCCGCCGAGCGTCCCCGAGGTGGGGGACGGCCGGACGAACGCGGCGGGGTCGACGGCGAGGCGCTCCATCCGGGTCTTGTCGCCGAGGATGGAGCCGCCCGTCCGGCTGGACGTCGGGTCGACGGCGAGGACCGCGACCCGGTGGCCCTGGCCCGTGAGCATGGTGCCGAAGGAGTCGATGAAGGTCGACTTGCCGACACCGGGCACGCCGGTGATGCCCACCCGGACGGCGCCGCCCGCGTGCGGCAGCAGCCGTTGGAGCAGCTGCTGCGCGAGTACGCGGTGGTCGGGCCGGGAGGACTCGACGAGGGTGACGGCGCGCGCGATCCAGGCGCGCGAGCCGTCCAGGACACCCGTCACGTAGCTGTCGAGGTCGATCGTCCGCGGAGGCATGGGATCAGGCGATCACAGCTCGTGGCCGAGATCGGCCGCCAGGGACTTCAGCAGGTCGTACGCCGCGTCCGGGATGACCGTTCCCGGCGGGAAGACCGCTGCCGCGCCGGCCTCGTACAGGGCGTCGAAGTCCTGCGGCGGGATGACCCCGCCCACCACGATGGTGATGTCCTCCCGTCCTGCCGCGGCGAGTTCGGCGCGCAGCGCGGGCACCAGGGTCAGGTGCCCGGCGGCCAGCGACGACACGCCGACGATGTGGACGTCCGCCTCGACGGCCTGGCGGGCGACCTCGGCCGGGGTCTGGAACAGCGGGCCGACGTCCACCGTGAAGCCGAGGTCGGCGAAGGCGGTGGCGATCACCTTCTGGCCGCGGTCGTGGCCGTCCTGGCCCATCTTGGCGACCAGGATGCGCGGTCGGCGGCCCTCGGCCTGCTCGAACCGCTCGACCAGGTCGCGGGTGCGCTGAAGGGAGGCCGACGGGCCCGCTTCGTCTCGGTACACACCCGAGATGGTACGGATCTGGCCGGAGTGGCGGCCGTACACCTTCTCCAGGGCGTCCGAGATCTCGCCGACGGTGGCCTTGGCGCGGGCCGCGTTGACGGCCAGGTGCAGCAGGTTGCCGTCCAGCGAGCCGCCGCGCTGCGGACCGGCCTCGGCGGCCGCCGTCAGTGCGCGCAGCGCATCCTGGCACGCGGTCTCGTCGCGCTCCTCGCGCAGCCGGCGCAGCTTCTCGATCTGGCGGGCGCGCACCGAGGAGTTGTCGACCTTGAGCACGTCGATCTGCTCGTCGTTCTCCACCCGGTACTTGTTGACGCCGATCACCGGCTGGCGGCCGGAGTCGATCCGCGCCTGGGTGCGGGCGGCGGCCTCCTCGACGCGCAGCTTGGGGATGCCCGCGTCGATGGCCTTGGCCATGCCGCCGGCCGCCTCGACCTCCTGGATGTGCTCCCAGGCTCTCGCGGCGAGGTCGTGGGTCAGCTTCTCGACGTACGCGGAGCCGCCCCACGGGTCGATCACCCGGCAGGTGCCCGACTCCTGCTGGAGCAGCAGCTGGGTGTTGCGGGCGATGCGGGCGGAGAAGTCGGTGGGCAGCGCGAGTGCCTCGTCCAGGGCGTTGGTGTGCAGCGACTGGGTGTGGCCCTGGGTCGCCGCCATCGCCTCCACGCAGGTGCGGGTGACGTTGTTGAACACGTCCTGGGCGGTGAGCGACCAGCCCGAGGTCTGCGAATGGGTGCGCAGTGAAAGGGACTTGGGGTTCTTCGGGTCGAACTGCTTGACCAGTTTGGCCCACAGCAGCCGGGCCGCGCGCAGCTTGGCGACCTCCATGAAGAAGTTCATGCCGATCGCCCAGAAGAACGACAGCCGCGGGGCGAAGGCGTCCACGTCCAGGCCCACGTCCAGGCCTGCGCGCAGGTACTCCACGCCGTCGGCGAGGGTGTAGGCGAGCTCCAGGTCGGCCGTCGCACCGGCCTCCTGGATGTGGTAGCCGGAGATGGAGATCGAGTTGTACCGGGGCATCTTCTGCGAGGTGTACGCGAAGATGTCCGAGATGATCCGCATCGACGGCTGCGGCGGGTAGATGTAGGTGTTGCGGACCATGAACTCCTTGAGGATGTCGTTCTGGATGGTCCCCGCGAGCTTCTCCGGCGGTACGCCCTGCTCCTCGGCCGCGACGATGTACAGCGCGAGGACCGGCAGCACGGCGCCGTTCATGGTCATCGACACGGACATCTTGTCCAGCGGGATGCCGTCGAACAGTTGGCGCATGTCGTAGATCGAGTCGATGGCGACGCCCGCCATGCCGACGTCGCCGGTGACGCGCGGGTGGTCGCTGTCGTAGCCGCGGTGGGTCGGCAGGTCGAAGGCGACCGACAGGCCCTTCTGGCCGGCCGCGAGGTTGCGGCGGTAGAAGGCGTTGGACTCCTCGGCGGTGGAGAAGCCCGCGTACTGGCGTACGGTCCAGGGCTGGTTGACGTACATGGTCGGGTAGGGCCCGCGCAGGTACGGGGCGATGCCCGGGTAGGTCTCCAGGAAGTCCAGGCCGGCCAGGTCGGCGCCGGTGTAGAGCGGCTTGACGCCGATGCCCTCGGGGGTGTCCCAGAGCAGCTCGCCGACGTCCTTGCCGGTGGACTGCCGCCAGGCGGCCTGCCACTGGTCGTCACTGACGGCGCCGTCGGCGGTGCCCGCGCCGTCGTCCAGCCCGATGCCGGTGAAGTCGGGGATCATCGGGCCGCCACCTTGGTCTCGTCGGTGCCGTCCGCACCGGTGATCTGGTCGAGGAGGGAGGTCAGGACGGCAATCGCGTCGCCCCCCGCGAAGATGAACTCGTCCACTCCGGAGGGGAGTTCGCCGAGCCGTCCGGCGAGCAGCACCCGCCTGGCGCCGGCCGCCTTCAGCGCCTCGGCCACGGGCGCGGCGTGCTCGGCGTACAGTGCGTCGCTGGAGCAGAGGCAGGCGACGGTGGCACCGGAGGCCCGGAACGCCTCGGCGAAGGCCGCCGGGTCGACGGACTCGGCCGAGGCCGTCGCGATGCCGCCCGCCTGGAACAGGTTGGCGGCGAAGGTGGTGCGCGCGGTGTGCGCGGAGGCGTTGCCGATCGAGGCGAGGAAGAGGGCCGGGCGGGCGCCGTCGACGGCGACCCGGGCGTCCGAGCGGTCCCGCAGCGCCTCGTAGGCCTCGGCGCGGCGCACCCGCGGCAGCCCGCCGCCGGGCGCGGCCGGGGCCGGTTCGCGGACCAGCGGCTGCTCGTCCAGGTGCGGGAACTCGCTGACGCCGGTGATCGGTTCGCGCCGCTTGGCGAGCCGCACGGACCGCTCCGCCCAGGTCGCGGCGATCCGCTCGCCGATGAGGCCGGCCTCCAGGGCGGCGCGCAGGCCGCCGGCCCGCTCGATCTCCTGGAACCAGGCCCAGGCGGCCCGCGCGAGCTCCTCGGTCAGTTGCTCGACGTACCAGGAGCCGCCGGCCGGGTCGATCACCCGGGCCAGGTGGGACTCCTCCAGCAGGATCGCCTGGGTGTTGCGGGCGATCCGGCGGGCGAAGGCGTCCGGCAGGCCGAGCGCGCTGTCGAAGGGCAGCACGGTGACGGAGTCGGCGCCGCCGACCCCGGCGGCCAGGCAGGCGATGGTGGTGCGCAGCATGTTCACCCACGGGTCGCGGGCGGTCATCATCACCCGGGAGGTGACGGCGTGCTGACGCTGCGCCGAGGCCGCCGTGCCGGCCCCCGAGACCTCGGCGACCCGGGCCCAGAGGCGGCGCGCGGCACGGAACTTGGCGATGCCGAGGAACTGGTCGCCGTCCGCGGCGTAGCGGAATTCCAGCTGGCCGAGCGCGTCGTCGACGGAGAGTCCGGCGGCGGTCAGCGCGCGCAGGTAGGCGACGCCGGTGGCCAGGGAGCAGCCCAGCTCCTGGGCGGGGGAGGCGCCGGCCTCGTGGTACGGGAGGGCGTCCACGGTGAGCGCGCGCAGGCCGGGGTACCCGGCGGCGCAGCGGGCGGCCAGCGTCGTGGCCTCGGTGAGCAGCGTCCCGGTGCGGGCGCTCTGGCCGGTGCGGGCCTGGAGGCCGAGCGGGTCGGCGCCGAGGTTGCCGGCGGCGGCGCCGGGGGAGACCTCGCGCTCCTCGTACAGCCGGAACAACTGCTCGGCGGCGTCGGTGAATTCGGCTCCGGCGTCGAGCGCCACGGCGGCCAGGTCCAGGTACACCCCGGTCAGCGCCTCGGGCAGGGCGTCCACCGGGAGGCCCGCGCCGCCGAGTTCCAGCCAGAGCGAGCTCACGCCGTGCTCCAGGTCGGCCAGCACGGCCTCGTTGGTGCGCCGGCGGTCCGGGTCGGCGTGCCGCTGGCGGACGTCCCACCCGGCCACGGCGGAGCCCTGCGGCCGGCTGCCGCGCACGAAGGGCGGGAAGCCCGGGTAGCCCGGGGCGGCGGCGGTGTCCTCGGCGGTGTACAGCGGGTGGGCGCTCAGCCCGTCCTGGAGCCGGGTGGTGAGCGCCTGCTCGGCGGCGGGGCCGTCCTCGGGCTCGGCACCGGACTTGCGCAGCACGCCCTGGACGAGCTGCTGCCACTGCTCACGGTGCGCGGCCGGGAACTCGGCTGCGAGGGGGAGCCCTTCGGGCGGGACCTTCATGTGCGCAGGTTAGCGCCCGTTCGCTGGGCCGCAGGAGGGGGATTCCGTGTGACCTTTCCCTCGGTCGGGCCGATTTCGGGCACTCGCCGGGGCGGGGAGTGTCATGGGGTGTCGGCGCAGGTGACGCCAGGGGTGGGAGGGGTGGGAGGGGGTGTCGTGACGGGTGGCAACCGGGGACGGCCGGGGAGCGACCAGGGAGCGGAGGGGCGGGGGAGGTGGTGGCGGCGGCCGGTGGCCGGTGGCCGCGGCGGGCGGGGTGGCCCGGGCCGTCGTCGGCGGGCGGCGGCGTCCGAGGTCAACGCCGATGGCACGGAACGCGATCGATGTCCCGTCATGCCGTCAAATCGTCATGATCAGGGGGATTGCGGAACCCGGGCCCTCATCTATTAAGTTACTTCGAAGAAGGTGGGCGGGGCAGCACCCCCCCGTTGCTCGCCCTGCCCGCCTTCGCTGTCCCCGGTCCCGGCCGAGCCGACTCCCCGCCCCGTCCGGACCGTCCCCAGATTCCCCCGAAGGAGGGCGACCGTCATGGGAAAGCGTCGCAAGCCCAACCCGCCGAGCCGGGCCCGCATGGCGGTCCTCACCACGGCCATGGCGGCCGGCGGCGCGGTCCTCGCCTCCGGCACCGCCCACGCCGAGCCGACCCCGAGCCTCGCCTCCGTCAAGGAACAGGTCGACCAGCTCAACGAGGACGCCGAGCAGGCGATCGAGAAGTTCAACGGCTTCCAGGAGAAGCAGCAGAAGCTCCAGGGCGAGGCCAACCTGATCCAGGAGAAGGTCGCCCGCGGCCAGGAGGCGATGAACGAGCTGCGGACCCGGCTCGGCGCGGTCGCCGCCGACCAGTACCGCAGCAACGGCATAGACGCGTCGGTCCAGTTGATGCTCGACTCCGACCCGTCCGCCTACCTGGAGCGCGCCGCGGTGCAGAGCCAGGTCTCCGAGTCCCAGGCGAACCTGCTCAAGCAGGCCCAGGACGAGCAGCGCAAGCTCGACCAGGACCGCGCCGAGGCCACCGCCACCCTGGCCGCGCTCGACTCGGTGGGCACGCAGCTGGCGGAGCAGAAGAAGGACATCCAGGGCAAGCTGGCCCAGGCCCAGGCGATGCTGAACAAGCTCAGCGCCGAGGACCGCGCCAAGATCAACGCCCAGCAGAACGCCGAGAAGGCCAAGGCCGAGGCCCAGCAGGCCGCCACCGCGGCCGCCAAGGACCGCGCCTCCCGCTCCGCCGACCGCCCGGACATGAACGCCCCGGTGCCGGCGGCCAGCGGCCGGGCCGCGACCATCATCGCCTTCGCCCAGGCCCAGCTCGGCAAGCCCTACGGCTGGAGCATGACCGGCCCCAACAGCTTCGACTGCTCCGGCCTCACCGGCGCCGCCTACCGCGCGGCGGGCGTCAAGCTCTCCCGGATCTCCCAGGACCAGTGGAACGACGGCCCGCACGTCGACCGGGCCAACCTCCAGCCCGGCGACCTGGTCTTCTTCTACGACGACATCCACCACGTCGGCCTGTACATCGGCGACGGCAAGATGATCCACGCCCCGCGCACGGGCAAGAACATCGAGGTCCTGCCGATCTCCGCGATGCCGTACAAGGGCGCCGTCCGCCCGGCCTGACCGCCGCGCCACCACCGGCCCGTTCCCGCTTCGGCGGGGGCGGGCCGTCGTCGTTGCGCGGGCATCGGACGGGACGGGCCGCCGTCGTCGTGGCGGCGCCGGTCGGGACGGGCCGCCGTCGTGGCGGCGCCGGTCGGGGGACGGGCCGGTCAGAGCGCGGCGAGCCGCTGCAGCAGGTGCGCCGGGTCGGTGAGGCCGCAGGCCCGGCGGACGGCGGCGTCGTGGGCGGCGGCGAGGGCGTCGAGGCGGGTCAGCCGGGTGCGGCCCTGGCGGGAGAGGTGGGCGGTGATCCGGCGGCGGTCCTGGTCGTCCTGGCGCCGGTAGACCCAGCCGGAGTCGCACAGCGAGTCCACCAGCCGGCTCAGGCTCGCCTGCGGGATCAGCAGGGCCTGGGCCAGCTCTCCCATCGCGTGCCCCAGGCCGTCCGCGAGGGCGCGCAGCAGCCGCCACTGGTCGACGGTGCAGTCCTCCTCGGCCAGGGCGGCGGCGAGGCCGCCGGAGAGCCGGCGGTGGGCCAGCGTCACCAGCTCGACCAGCAGTGGCTCGGGGGCGGCGGGACGGTCGCCGGAGGGCTCACTCGTGGACGCGCCCGCGGACTCGCCCGGGGACCGGTTCGTGGCCGGGCCGACGGGATCACCGGGACGGGCGTCGATCCCCGGCGCGGCACCAGCTGCGGTCATCGGACGCTCCCTCTCCGGCCTTTCCCGATATCGGCGGTACGACGATACTCGCACCGTGAGCGTCGAGGTGAGCTTGATCGATCCGCTCGACGCGCTGCACTCGGTACGGGAGGGGGCGGCGCTTCGGGTGGGCCTCGTCGTGCCGCAGTCCGGCCCGCTCGGTCTCACCGGCCCGTCCGCGCTGGACGGGGCGCTGCTCGCCGCGCACGAGGTCAACGCGGCCGGCGGTGTCCGGGGCCGCCCGCTGGAGCTGGTGCTGGTGGACGGCGGCGGAGCGCCGGGCCGGGTCGCCGACGAGGTGCGGCGGCTGCTGGACGCCGGGGCGCTGGACGCGCTCGCCGGGTGCCACACCAGCGATGTGCACCGGGCGGTGGAGAGCGTCGCCGCGGGCCGCGTCGCGTACGTCTTCACCCCGCCGCACGAGGGCGGTTCCCGGCTGCCCGGCGTGCTCTGCACCGGCATCGACCCGTACCGTCAACTCGGTTTCGCAGTACGGGATGTGACGGTTCGTCACAGAGTTAGCCGCTGGGCGCTGATCGGCAACGACTACATCTGGCCGCGCGCCGTCCACCGGGCCGCCGAGGGTCTCGCGGCGCGGGCCGGTGCCCGGGTGGTGCTGGAGCGGCGGGTCCCGCTCGGGGCGGTCGAGGAGATGCTCGACCCGCTGCTGGACGCGCTGCGCGCCGTCCGCGCGGACGCCCTGCTGCTCAGCCTGATCGGGCGCGACCTGGTGCACTTCAACCGGGCGCTGCGGCGCAGCGGTCTCGACCGCACGCTCGTGCGGCTCTCCGGCGCCCTGGAGGAGAACGGCCTGCTCGCGCTCGGCGGCGACGACACCGGGACGCTCTACGCCGCGATGCCCTCCTTCGCGACGCTGGCGGAGGAGTGCCGGCAGAGCCTCGCCGAGCGGCACCGGGCGCTGTGCGGCCCGTGGGCGCCGGTCCTGGACGCCTACGCGGTGGGCCTGTACGAGGGCCTGCACCTGCTCGCCGACCTGGCGGCCCGCGGGGCGCTGGCCCCGGACGGTCTGCTGGCGGCGGCCGGCCGGCTGCTGCGCCGCGAGGGCGCGGGCCGGGCGCGGATCCACCTCGCCCGGGCCGAGGGCCTCGGCTTCGCGGTGCTGCCGCACTGATTGCGGGTGCCTCCTTCCCGTCAGGTGGAATGCCGCGGCAAAACCCTTCCATCTGGAAATAGTTGCCTCTACAGTCTCCCCACACACCCGCAGGGTCGTCACGGAGAGAGAGCACCATGGCCGACACACCCGCGCCCCAGGGCATCGAGAGCTACGGCTACCAGCAGGAACTGCGCCGTTCGCTCGGCTTCACCGACCTGCTCGTCTACGGGCTGGTGTTCATGGTGCCGATCGCACCGTTCGGCATCTTCGGCGGCGTCTTCCAGGGCTCCGGCGGCATGGTCGCCCTGGCCTACGTCCTCGGCATGGTGGCGATGATGTTCACCGCCCTGTCGTACGCCCAGATGTCCCGGGCCTTCCCGATGGCCGGCTCGGTCTACACCTACGCGGGCCGCGGCATCGCCGCCCCGGTCGGCTTCCTGTCCGGCTGGATGATCCTGCTCGACTACGTGCTGGTGCCCGGACTGCTCTACCTGATCGCCGGCGTGGCCATGAACTCGCTGGTGCCGTCCATCCCGGTCTGGCTCTGGCTGATCGGCTTCGTGCTGCTCAACACCGTGGTCAACTACCTCGGCATCGAGACCACCAACCGGGTCAACAGGGCGATGCTGATCGGCGAACTCGTCGTGCTGGCCCTGTTCGTGGTGGTCGGGGTCATCGCCCTGGCCAACGGCAAGGGCCGGGGCTTCGACTTCACCCCGCTGTACGACCCGCACACCTTCTCGTGGAGCCTGGCCTTCGGGGCGGTCTCGATCGCGGTGCTCAGCTTCCTGGGCTTCGACGGCATCTCCACCCTCTCGGAGGAGAACCGCGACTCCGCCAAGGCCATCGGCCGGTCCATGGTCGCCGCGCTGCTGCTCGCGGGCACACTGTTCATCGTGCAGACCTGGGTCGCCTCACTGCTGGTCGCCGACCCCGACGCGCTGATCCGGGACGGCGACCCGAACGGCACCGCCTTCTACGACGCGGCCCGCACCGCCGCCGGCGGCTGGCTCGCCACGCTGACCGCCGCCTCCACCGCCGTGGCCTGGGGCTTCGCCAACTCGCTGGTCGCCCAGGCGGCCACCTCCCGGCTGCTGTACGCGATGGCCCGCGACCGCCAGCTGCCCGCCTTCCTGGCCCGGATCCACCCCACCCGCCGGGTGCCCGTCAACGCGACCCTGCTGACCGCCGGGATCTCGCTGGTGCTCGGCCTCTGGATGGCCTCGCGCGAGGACGGCATCACCCTGCTCAGCACCCTGGTCAACTTCGGGGCGCTGACCACCTTCCTGGTCCTGCACGTCGCCGTGGTCGTCCACTACCTCGTCCGCAGGCGCAGCAAGGACTACTGGCGGCACCTGATCGCCCCGGCGCTCGGCTTCGCGATCCTCGCGTACGTGGTCGTCAACGCCAACATCGCGGCCCAGCGGCTCGGCTTCGTCTGGCTGCTCGTCGGCGGGATCGTGCTCGCCGGGCTGATGGCGACCGGGCGCAAGCCCCGGCTGGCCGTCGCCGAGGCCGAGGCCGCCACCGACGGTTCCGCCGCCCGCACCGAGGCCGACACGAACGACGCCGCCACCGACGGTTCCGCCGCCACCGCCGCCGCCCCGAACACCGCCAAGGAGAAGCAGTGAGCCTGCCCGAGATCGTCCGGCTGAACCCGGCCCCGGAGGACTACGCCTACACCTTCGGCGGCCGCGACCCGCTGGTCACCGTCCGGCCCGGCACCGTCATCGAGCTGACCACCGAGGACTGCTTCGGCGGCAAGGTGCGCGGCACCGGCGACCTGCCCAGCCAGGTGTGCGTCTTCCCCTACCTCAACCCGGTCACCGGCCCGATCGCGGTGGCCGGCGCCGAGCCCGGGGACGTCCTCGCGGTGCACTTCGTGGAGATCACCCCGGCCCGGGAGTACGGCATCTCCAGCACCTTCCCGCACTTCGGCGCGCTGACCGCGACCCACTCCACCGCGATGCTCCACCCGCCCCTGGAGGAGCGGGTCTGGGTCTACGACCTGGACGTCAAGTCGGGCGTCTGCCGGTTCCGGGCCCGCACCGGCGACTTCACGGTGGAGCTGCCGCTCGACCCGATGCACGGCACGGTCGGCGTCGCCCCGGCGGCCGGCGAGGTGCTGGCCTCCATCACCCCGGGCGCGCACGGCGGCAACCTGGACACCCCCGAGATGCGGGCCGGCACCACCGCCTACTTCCGGGTCAACGCCGAGGGCGGCCTGCTGGCCATCGGCGACGGCCACGCCCGTCAGGGCGAGGGTGAGGTCTGCGGCACGGCGGTGGAGGCGGCGATGCGCACCACCGTGATCGTCGACCTGATCAAGGGCGGCGGCCCGGCCTGGCCCCGGCTGGAGAGCGACGACTTCCTGATCAGCACCGGCTCGGCCCGCCCGCTGGAGGACGCGTTCCGGATCAGCCAGCACGACCTGGTCGGCTGGACCGGTGAACTGCTCGGCCTCGACCAGCTCGACGCCTACCAGCTGGTCAGTCAGGCCGGGCTGGCTCCGGCGGCGAACGTCTGCGACACCAACTACACGATGGTCGCCAAGCTGCCGAAGAACCTGCTCGGCCGGGCCCGCGCCTACGACGGGCTGCACGACCGCCTGCGCGAGACCGCCGGGGCGTACCTGCGGCACCGGTAGCGGCGCCCCGCCGCTCCGGGCCCGCCGATCCGGACGCATCGGCCCGGACGTGCCGGTCCGGACGCACGACGTCGACCCGCGGGTTCGCCCGCGCGGGTCAAAGTCCCGGCAAATCCCACGGACCCCCACCCAGCCCCCACCCGGGGCCCGTCGGCACCCCCACGCCGACGGGCCCGCGGGGGCGCCCAGGGGCGCCCCGGGGTGTCTCAGGGGTGCGGCGCGCAGACCAGCAGGTACGGGAGCAGCGGCAGCACCGACACCCCGAACCGCCAGACCGGCCGGCGCCGTCCGGTCCCCGGCCGGGCCAGCCGCCGGACCCGGGCGAGCACCCCGGTGGACGCCACCCCCAGGGCCCCTCCGGCCCCGGCCCCGGCCCCGTCGGCCCCGGCGGCCGGAGCCGGGCCGCTGGTCGCCAACGCGCAGAGGGCGGACGCCAGTTCGTCGCGCGACGCCCGCTCCAGCGCCGCGTCGTCCGCCGCCATCTCCAGCAGCAGCGCCACTTCGGAGCGCCCCAGCCGGGCCAGCGGCAGCGGCCCGAGCAGCAGTGCGAAGGTGTCGGCCGGCAGCCGGAACAGGTGGTGGCGGCCGCGGATGTGCCCGTGCTCGTGCGCGACGGCCGCCGCGAGCTGCCGCTCGTCCAGCAGCCGCAGCGCCCCGCGCGACAGCACCACCCGGGAGCGGCGCCCGGGCAGGCAGTAGACGGTCGGTCGGCCGTGCTCCAGCACCAGCGCGTCCCAGCGCCGGTCCGGTACGCCGACCACGTCCAGTACCGTCCGATGCCGTCGCCGGTCCCGTCCGGTGCGCAGACCGACGGCCGTCACCAGGGCGGCGAACAGGGCCCCGCCGACGGTGAGCAGCCACCAGTCGTGGGTGTGCGGCAGGCCCGGCCCGGCCGGTTCGCCGTGCGGGGGGCGGCCGAACAGGTCGAGCAGCCCGAGCAGTCCGGCCGGCCGGTGGGCGAAGGGCTCCACCGCGTGGTGCGCGGTGAGCAGCAGGGCCACCGCGAACGAGGCCATCAGGGCGAGCCAGAGCGCCGCGCCCGTCGCCGGACGGGCCTGGAGCCGGACGGAGCCGGCCAGCCGGCGGGGCAGCAGGACGCCGGTCACCAGCAGGTGGAGGCAGAGCACCGCGAGGGTCACTCAGGGCCCCGGGACTTCACCTGTTCGAGGGCGGCGAGCAGGGCCGAGGCCTCGTCCCCGCTGATCCGGTCGATGAAGTGGAGCAGTGCGCCCGCCCGGTCGGGGGTGGTCTCCAGCGCCTGGTGCATCAGCCGGGCGGTGTACTCCTCGCGGGTGCAGGTCGGTTCGTACACCCAGGCGCGGCCGAGCTTGTCGCGGCGCAGCCAGCCCTTGGTGTGCAGGATGTCCGCGACCGTGGTGACGGTGGTGTACGCGACCGCCCGCTCCCGCTGGAGGTCGTCCACCACCTCGCGCACCGTGGCGGGCCGGCCCCAGGACCAGAACCGGTCCATGATCTCGGCCTCCAGATCGCCGAAGCCCCGTAGCACCGCCCTCTTCTCCCTCGCCGAGCCGACCACCGGCGCCTTTCGCCCGCCGGAACGCGGCCCATGGTACGGCGAGCGCCGGGCGCCCGCCCCCGGGTGAAGGGGACGGGCGCCCGGCGTGCCGCGGGTGGTGCCCAGGTGGTGGTCGGCGGGTGTGCAAGCCGTGTCCGAAGCCGCCGACCGGGGCTGGGGGCGGGCGGCTGCGGTCAGGGCGGCCACCCGCCCGGGACTCAGGACAGCCGCCGCCCGAGCGGGATGCGGGAGCGGGTGAACAGGGCCGCGAGCAGTCCCGCGACCACCGGCAGCAGCAGCACGATCAGCAGCAGCTCGCCCCAGGGCGCGGTGATCAGCGCGGGCTTGGCCCCGAACCCGCTGGCCCGGGACTTCAGCAGCCCCACCGCGGGCACGAAGCCGTTGACCGCGCCGAGCAGTGCGCCCAGCAGGGCGATCAGCGTGCACTGGAGGCCCGCCATGGTCCGCCGGATCCGCGGTGGCGCGCCGACCGCGGCCAGGGTGGCCTGGTCCTGCCGGGAGTCGGCGGCCGCCAGGCCGGTGGCGATCCCGGCCGCGCCGAGCACGACCAGTCCGGCGAAGCCGGTGAGCGCCAGGGTGAGCGCGTCGCTCTTCGGCTGGTAGCCGCGTTCGACCTCCAGCGTGGAGAAGCGGTCCAGTCGGGCGGCGGCCGCCTCGGCCCGTTGCTGCGCCTTGCGGTCGGGCGGGGTGGCGGGCAGCCAGACCGAGCCGGTCGGCCGGGCGGCGAGTCCGAGTCCGGGCAGGGCGGAGGGCAGCGCCAGGCCCTGGGCGAAGTCGGCGGCGGCCGGGTTGTCCACCAGCACCGCGTCGACCGGGACCTCCTGCAGGTCCGGCTTGGGTATCTCGCCGGGCTGCAGCGGAGCGCCGCCCCCGCCGCGCAGGATCATCACGGCCTTGCCGTCGGCGCCCACCAGGGCCCGGTCGAAGACCAGCAACTTCCCTGCGGCCAGAGCCTGTTCGGCGGCCGGGTCATGGATGCCGAACAGGTTGTGCAGCACGGTCGCGTCACCGGCGGCGAGGTGCGGCGGTGCGCCCAGGCCGCGCCGCTCCGGCGGGCCCTTGAGCTGGACGGTGCTGGCGCAGTTGTCGCAGAAGCGGTACTCCACCTGGCCGAGGTCGCCGCGCGGGCCGAGCCCGGACAGCTGCTTCTCCAGCTCGGCGCGCTCCTCGGCGAGCCGGGGCCCGTCGACGTGGCTGGTCAACTGGACGGCGCCGTACGGGGCCTGGGGCCGGTAGTCGCGCCGGTTCTCGGCGTCGGTGCTGGTGGTGTAGACGCCGATGGCGACGGCTCCGGCCACCGCGGCCATCACCGCGGCCACCGCCGGAGCGGTGCGGGAGCGGTGCCGCGCGGAGTCGCGCAGGGCCAGCCGGGGTCCGAGCGGCAGCCGGCCGGCGGCCCGGCCGATCAGCGCGATCAGCATCGGGGTGCACAGCAGCAGGCCGAGTTCGGCGATCACCGAGCCGCCGAGCACGGTGAGGGTGCGGGTGTCGTAGCCGCCGACGCCCGGCCGGTCGCGCTGCACCGAGGCCGCGCCGTACATCGCGAGCACCGCGCCGAGGGCGAGCAGTGCGAGGCCGGACACGGTGACCAGGCGGTTGGGGCCGCGGACGGTGTCCCGGCCGGTCAGCCCGGCGGTGACGCTGCGCCGGGCGGCCTGCAGCGCGGGCAGCGCGGCCGCGAGCAGCGCGGTGGCCAGGCCGATCCCGGCGATGGCGATCAGGTCCAGCGGCGGTACGGCGAAGTGGCCGAAGCGCGCGCCGCCGATCTGCTCGATCCACGGTCGCAGCACGGCGACCACCGCGGTGCCGAGCACCACGCCGACCACGGCCCCGGCCGCGCCGAGGACCAGGCCGCCGCCGAGCACCACCGCACCGACGTGGGCACGGCTCCCGCCGGCCGCGCCGAGCAGGGCGAGCTGGCGGCGCGAGCGGCGGGCGCCGACGGCGAACGCGGGCCCGGCGAGCAGGGCGACCTCCAGCAGGGCCATCCCGGTGACGGTGGCGACGACCATCCTGGTGTTGTTGGCGGCCGTCGGGTCGCTGTAGCGGTGGGCGTCCCGGTAGTAGGGGACGGCCTGCTCCGGCGGCGGGGAGAGTGCCACCGAGCGTGCGGTCAGGGTGTAGCCGTGGGCGTTGAACCGCTGGACCTCGGCCCAGCCGAGGGAGGCGCCGGACGGCAGCCGGACCAGCCAGGCGGACCGGGCGGCCGAGGGCTTCTGCGCGGTGGGTCCGGCGCCGGCCAGTGCGGTGCTCAGCGGGTCGACCAACTCGCCGGGCCGGGCGACGAGTTCGACCCGTCCCAGCTCGCCCGGGTGCTCCACGACACCGGTGATGGTGTAGGTGGTGCCCTCCAGGCCCTGGACGGTGGTGGTGGCGCCGGGCCGGAGCCCGGAGCGGTCCAGAAAGGCCCGGGTGACGGCCACCTCGTGCGGGGAGCCCGGGGCGCGGCCCTCGACCAGGTCGAGCCGGCCGCGCCAGACCGGGTCGCCGAGATCGGCCTCGGTGGTGAGGGTGCGGACCAGGCCCTCGGGCGAGGTCGCGCCGGCCTCCGGGCCGGGCCGGGCCGGGGTGAGCACGCTGCCGGGCGGCAGCAGCGAGGTGATCAGGGCGGCCGGGGCGGTGCTCGCGCCCTTCTCCTGCTCGGCCGTCGGCTGCTCCCCGGGGCGGGGCTGGACGGAGAAGGCGCCGTCCTCGGCGATCGGGGCCTGCTCGACCGTCTGGCCCGGGTCGAGCGAGGTGACCAGGGCGTCCGCGCCGCCCACCACCCGCTCGACCCGTTCGGCCGGGGTCAGCTGCCCGCTGCGGTGGACCACGTCGGCGCCGGTGACGCCGAGGACGGGCAGCGCGATCATGGCGGCGATCAGCGCGCTGCGGCCCTTGGCCCGCAGGGCGTCGCGGCGGGCGATGCGCAGGGCGACCCGCCAGGCTCCGATCCTCACGGTGCCACCTCGCCGAGCACGCCGGTCGGGTGCACCGCGGCGAGGCGGGCGGAGGACCGGCGGCCGGGGGTCTCCGAGGCGACCGCGCCGTCCCGCAGGTGGACCACCCGGTCCGCCCAACTGGCGTGGGCCGCTTCGTGGGTGACCATCATGGCGGCGGCGCCGGCGTCGCAGCGGGCGCGCAGGACGGCGAGCACCGCCTCGCCGGTGGCCGAGTCGAGGGCACCGGTCGGCTCGTCGGCGAGCACGAGCCGGCGCTCGCCGATCAGGGCCCGGGCGATGGCGACGCGCTGCTGCTGGCCGCCGGACATGTCGTCCGGGAAGCGGTCGGCGAGTTCCCCGATGCCCAGCTCCTCCAGCGCGGCCAGCGCCTCCCGGCGGGCCCGGCGGCCCGGGACGCCGTCGAGTTCGCGCGGCAGGGCGATGTTCTCGGCGGCGGTCAGGGCCGGGATCAGGTTGTAGTCCTGGAAGACGTACCCGATCGAGCGCCGCCGCAGGTCGGCGAGCCTGCCGCGGCCGAGGCCGCCGAGCGCGACCCCCTCCACCAGCACCTCGCCGCCGCTGGGCTGGTCCAGCCCGCCGGCCAGGGTCAGCAGGGTCGACTTGCCGGAGCCGGACGGGCCCATCACGGCGACGAACTCGCCCGGGTGGACGGCCAGGTCGATGCCGCGCAGGGCGTGCACCTCGGCGGCGCCCCGCCCGTGCACGCGGGTGACGCCCGCCAGGTGCAGGACGGGTGCGGGCCGGGTCGGATCGGTGTGGGACACACTTCCCCCTCGTGAGCTGCTCAACTGCATATGTCGGTGAACTATATATGCCGGAGGACGTGCTGCGCGGCGGGATGGTTCCCGGACGGTTTCCGGAGGGTTCTCCGGCGGGGGTGATCGGGTTCGGTCAAACTTCTACAAAGCTGTCGAGGATGTGGGCGGAAACCCGGCTCGGGTCGTTCGGGGGCGGTCTATGCTCGGGGCGGTTCGCGGTTCGCGGCTCGCGGTTCACCGCTCGGGGGGTCCGTGCCGTGCCGCGTCGCCGAGCGCGTCACCCGACGCGCGGTCAGCCCCGGGTGCGGCAACCGGCGGGGGGTCGGTGCGACCGCCCTGCGCGCCTACCCGTCGGCCGCGGCGGCGATGGCCATCATCGAGGTCGTCAAGACCGCGCGCCGAACCGTCGGCCGTGCCGACCGCACGTCACCGCCCGCCCCGCACGGACGGTCGGTGGGCGGCGGCTCGCCACCCGTCCGTACCCTCCTCCCGTGAAGGAGGTGCCGTCGTGCACACCCTGACCACCGTCGACTTCCTCGTCCGGCTCGCCACCGGCGTCGCCTGCGGCGCGCTGATCGGCGTCGAGCGCCAGTGGCGGGCCCGGATGGCCGGCCTGCGCACCAACGCCCTGGTCGCCGCCGGCGCCACCCTCTTCGTGCTCTACAGCGAGGCCGTCGTCGACACCGGCAGCCCCACCAGGGTCGCGTCGTACGTCGTCTCCGGCATCGGCTTCCTCGGCGGTGGCGTCATCCTGCGCGACGGCGCCGGCGTGCGCGGCCTCAACACCGCGGCCACGCTGTGGTGTTCGGCCGCCGTCGGGGTACTGGCCGCCGCCGGCAAACTGCAGCTGGCCGTCCTCGGCACGCTCGCCGTGCTCGCCGTCCACCTGGTGCTGCGCCCGGCCGGCCGACTGCTCGACCGGGCCCCGCAGTCCGGCAGCGACCCGGACTCCACCAGCCGCGCCACCATCCACCTGGAGTGCGACCGCAAGTCCGAGACCCACATCCGGGCCCTGCTGCTCCAGGCCCTCGCCGCCTCCGGACTCGCCCCGACCGGTCTGCGGGCCCGCCGCACCGACAGCGGGGACGCCACCAGCCTGCGGGCCACCGTCGCGATCACCGGGTCGGTCGCCCCGGCGCTCGAACAGGTCGTCACCCGGCTGTCGTTGGAGCCGGGCGTGCGCGACCTGCACTGGCACCTGGAGGACGAACCGGAGGACCCCGGCAATCCGGCGCTCGCCTGAGGCCGTAGTGCCGTAGCGCCGTAGCGCCGCAGTGCCGCAGTGCCGTGCAGCCGTGGCACCGAAGGCCCGGCACACCCCGGAACCGCCGCCCGACCCCACCCGAACCGACCGGAGGCCCGATGTTGACCCCCGACCCCGAGCACGGACCGCTGGTTCCGATGCTGCTGGTGCTGACCGTGGTCACCGGAGTGGTGGACGCGGTCAGCTACCTCGAACTCGGCCACGTCTTCGTCGCCAACATGACCGGCAACGTGGTGTTCCTCGGCTTCGCCCTGGCCGGTGCGGCCAACCTCTCCGCCACCGCGTCGCTGGCCGCCCTCGCCGCGTTCCTGCTCGGCGCGCTGGCCGGCGGTCACCTCGCCCGTCGCCTGCCCGGTCACCGCGGCCACCTGCTGACCGTCGCCGTCGCCGTCCAGTCGGCGCTGGTCGCGGCGGCCACCGTGCTGGCGGCCGCGGCCGGCCACACCGGCGACCCGGCCCGCTACACCCTGATCGGGCTGCTCGGCTTCGCCATGGGCGGCCAGAACGCGGTGGTCCGCGCCCTGAAGGTGCCCGACCTGACCACCACCGTGCTCACCATGACCATCACCGCCCTGGCCGCCGACCGCACCGGCCCCCGCCGTCTCGCCTCCGCCGTCTGGATGTTCGCCGGCGCCCTCCTCGGCGCCGTCCTCGTCCTCCGCGCGAACGTCCCGCTCGCCCTCGCCCTGGCCCTCGCGCTGCTCCTCGCCGTCGCCGCCCTCACCCACCGCGCGGCCGGGCCCACCCCCGCCCCGGCCTGGACCCGCCCCCGCTGACCGGGCGGCGACGCCCCCCGGAGCCGCGGTCCTCCCGGTACGCTGCCGTCCCGGCAGGCCGCGGCCTGCGGATCGTCGTGAGGGACAGGAGAGTTGCATGGGCGCCAGCGCCTGGTCGTACGCGGTTCCCCACCGGGAGGACCTCCAGGCCGCCCTGGACGCGCTGAGGGAGAAGGTCTTCGGCGAGGACGAGTCCTACCGGGAGGAGGGGCTCGGATCGCTCGCGGAGCTCATGGTCTCCGGCCGGCTCGACGAGCAGGGAGCCCATTCCGTGCTCGACGTGGTCACCGTGGTCCACTGCGCCGTCGACGAGGAGGACCACGGCGACGTCCGGGTGGTGGAGGGTGCCGAGGTCGTGGAGCTGTTCGGCACCGGCCGGCCTTCGCTGGACATCGTCCGCGCCGCCGAGGAGAAGGGCGTGGGTGACATCGACTTCCCGCCCTCCTTCCGGGGCTCGGGCTGCTGCACGGTCACCTATGGGCCGGACGGCGCTCCTGACGGCCTCTACTTCTGGGGCGTCACCGGCGACTGACGGACCGGGCCCGGGGCCCGGTCAGTCCTCGCTGCGGTGGCCGGCGCGGCCGCTCCAGCGGGGTTCGAGGCGGGCCCAGCCGGTGCTCCAGGCGGTCTCGGCGCGGCGGTCGAGGGCGTGCAGGCGCAGCCGGAGGGCGAGCGCGAGCAGGGCCAGGAGGGCGAGGAGGCCCCCGGCGCCCGTGCAGGCGGCGGAGACCGCGAGGGCCGCGCGGTCGGCCGGGGGAGCGGAGACGGCGCCGGCCCGGTCGACCCAGACGGGGACGCGGCTGCCGGTGACGGCGGAGTGCGGGGCCTGGACGGTGCCGACGTGCCGGGTGCCGTCGGGGGCGGTCCAGGCCGCGTCGGCGTCGATCCGGTTGCTGTAGCCGCCGGCGAAGCGGCTGCCGGCGGCGGTGGCGCGGTCCGGGACGCCGCGGACCACGGCGTCGACCTGCTGCAGCCGTGCGCGGTCGGTGTCGGCCAGGTGGGCGGTGGAGCGGTAGAGCAGCAGGGAGCCGCCCGCGGCGAGGGCGAGCGCGAGCACCGCGCCGAGCAGGGCGGACAGCCAGGCGCGGGCCCGGGAGCGGTCGAGGGGGCGGACGAGCGGCTCGTGCCGGGCACCGAGGGCCCGCCGCAGCTGTCGGCCGGCGCGTCGGGGGAGCGACGCGGGCCGGGCCGGACGGGGTGTGCTGGACACGGTGAGGGCTCCTCAGGGACGCGGGGGCGCAGGGTGGTTCCCGCCCCAATGTCCCCCCGGCGGGCCTCCGCGCACAAGACTCGTGCGCGCCCGGAGGATCGCCAGGGCCGCTCGGCCCCGCAGTCGGGACGTTCGGCCCTCGGCATCCGCCGGGCGGTCCGGGCAGGCTGGGGAGCGGCGGCGCCCTCCCGGTGCTTGGGCGCGGCCGTGGCCCGGTTCGGCCGTGGGGGCGCCGGGTCGAGGTATGGGGCAGGGGGTGGTCGTGGGGTCACCCCCTGCCTGTGCTGTGCCCGGCACCTGCCCGCTCTCCGCCCCTGCCCCGCAGGGAAGCTGACGACGTCCCAGTTCATGGCCGTATTCTGCCCAGATATACACTCGGGGTATACGCCGGGTGTATGTTTCCCACATGAGTGTTCCCTTGACCCTCCTGGGGCTGCTGGAGCGAGAGCCCAGCCACGGTTACGACCTCAAACGCGACTACGACGCCCTCTTCGGCCGCGGCAAGCCCCTTCCGTACGGCCAGGTCTACTCGACCCTCGGCCGGCTGGCCCGCGACGGCAAGGTGATGGCCGGCGAGGCGGAGCCCGGCGACGGGCCCGAGCGCAAGCGGTACGTCATCACCGAGACCGGGGCGACCGAGTTCGAGACCTGGCTGCGGGAACCGGTCGCACCCGAGCCCAACCTCCAGTCCGTGCTGTTCACCAAGGTGGTGCTGGCCCTGATGCTGGGCCGCGACGCCGAGCACTATCTGGACACCCAGCGCGCCGCCCACCTGCGCCGGATGCGCGAACTCACCGAACTGCGCCGCACCGGCGCCCTGGTGGACGCCCTGCTCGCCGACCACGGCCTGTTCCACCTGGAGGCCGACCTGCGCTGGATCGACCTCACCGCCGCCCGCCTGGACGCGCTCGCCGCGGAGGTGAACGGATGACCGCGGTCATCGAGGCCCGGGACGTCGCCCTCGCCTTCGGGGAGACGCCGGCGCTGCGCGGGGCGAGCCTGTCCGTGGAGGCCGGCGAGGTGCTCGCCGTCATGGGCCCCAGCGGCTCCGGCAAGTCGACGTTACTGCACTGCCTGGCCGGCATCCTGGTGCCCGACGCGGGCGAGGTGCTGTTCGACGGGAAGCGACTGGACGCGATGCCGGAGGCGCAGCGCAGCGCCCTGCGCCGCGACAGGTTCGGCTTCGTGTTCCAGTTCGGCCAGCTGGTGCCGGAGTTGACGGCCGAGGAGAACGTCGCCCTGCCGCTGCTGCTGAACGGTGTGCGCCGTGCCGCCGCGCTGGCGGAGGCCCGGCCGTGGTTCGCCCGGCTCGGCCTGGACGGCCTGGAGAAGCGCCGCTCCGGCGAGCTGTCGGGCGGTCAGGCGCAACGGGTCGCGCTGGCCCGCGGGTTGGTGGCCCGCCCGCAGGTGCTGTTCGCCGACGAGCCGACCGGCGCGCTGGACTCGCTGACCGGCGAGCAGGTGATGGAGCTGATGGTCGCCTCGGCCCGCGAGCAGGGCACAACCGTCGTCCTGGTGACCCACGAGCCCCGGGTCGCCGCCTTCGCCGACCGCGAGGCGATCGTCCGCGACGGCAGGGCCCGCGCGCTCTCGGCCGGAGCCGGAACGGTGGCCCCGTGATCGCCTTCTCGCTCCGCCTGGCCGTCAGCGGCGGCCGGGAGGCGGTCGCCCGGCTGCTGATGATCGCGGCGGCGGTCGCGATCGGCGTCGGGCTGCTGCTGTCCACGCTCGCCGGCATGAACGCGATCGAGCGGGCCAACCAGCGCCAGGTCTGGCTCGACACCGGTGCCGCGAGCCGGACCGGGACCGCGCAGGTCGATCCGCTCTGGTGGCGGCCGCACCAGGACTACTACGACGGCTCGGACATCCGCGAGATCGATCTCGCCGCCACCGGGGCGACCTCGCCCGTCCCGCCGGGGCTCGACCGCCTGCCGGCCCCCGGGGAGTACTACGCCTCCCCGGCCCTGGCCGAGCTGCTGCGCAAGGTCCCGGCCGCCGAACTCGGTGACCGCATCCCGGGCCGGATGGTCGGCACGCTGAACGACTCGGCGATGCCGTCCCCGGACACCCTGGCCGTGCTCGTGGGCCGGACGGTCGACGAGGTCAAGGGCGCGCACGGGGCCGTCGCCGTCACCACCATCGCCACCACCCGACCCGAGTGCGGGAACGGCGACTGCCTGAGCCGGGGCATCCGGGGCGATGCGATGGTGCTCATCCTGTCTGTCGTGGGCGGTGCGATGATCTTCCCGGTGCTGATCTTCATCGGCACCGCGACCCGCCTGTCCGCCGCCACCCGGGAGCAGCGGTTCGCCGCGATGCGGCTGGTCGGCGCCACCCCGCGGCAGATCGCGGTGATCGCCGCGGTCGAGTCCACCGTCGCCGCGGTGGCCGGTACGGTCGCCGGCTTCGGCCTCTACCTCGCGCTGCGCCCGCTGACGGCCGACGTGCCCTTCACCGGCGGCCGCTTCCACCTCGACGACCTGACCCTGACCGGGCTCCAGATACTGGGCACCGCCCTGGCCGTGCCGTTGGCCGCAGCGGTCGCGGCCCGGTTCGCGCTGCGCCGGGTCGCCATCTCCCCCCTGGGCGTCAGCCGGCGGGTCACCCCGCGGCCGCCCCGGGCCTGGCGGCTGATCCCGCTGCTGGCCGGGCTCGCGGAGCTGGTGTACTTCGTCGGCCGCCGCCCGGCCACCGGCAACGGGCAGGCCGCGGCCTACCTGCCCGGGTTCCTGCTGGTGATGCTGGGTCTGGTGATCGCCGGGCCGTGGCTGACCATGGTCGCCGCCCGTACGGTCGCCCGCCGCACCGGCCGCCCGGCCACGCTGATCGCGGTGCGCCGGCTCGCGGACGACCCGAAGACCGGGTTCCGCGCGGTCAGCGGCCTGATCCTGGCACTGTTCGTCACCACGTCCACGGTGTGCATCATCGGCACGATCAACGCCAACCGCGACTCGCTGGACGGCGATCCGATGTCCCGGGCGTCCGTGGTGCAGGGCGAGTTCCGGGACGGCCGGCCGCCGCTGGCGCGCTCGACGCCGGAACAGGTGCTGGCCGAGGTGCGGGCGGTGCCGGGCTTCAAGGGCCTCGCGGTGGTCCACAGCAATCCGGACGGGCTCGCGAAGCTCCCCGTGAACCCGCGCCCGGACGCCCCGCTCATGACCCCCGGCCTGGTGTCCTGCGCGGACCTCGCCCGGATCCCCGTGGTCGGCCACTGCGCGGCCGGGGCGAGCGTCGCCGCCGTCCCGCCGCGCGACTTCCTCAACCTCACGTCGCACCCCGACGCCGAGTGGCCCGCCGCCCCGATCTCCGCGGAGGAGGTCGCCGGGCTCCCGGTCCAGGCGCTCTACGCCACGACCGACGGATCGGCGGCGGCGAAGGAGCGGGTCCGGACGGTC
The DNA here is from genome assembly GCF_042885395.1 of Kitasatospora sp. NPDC058063. NCBI lineage: Bacteria > Bacillati > Actinomycetota > Actinomycetes > Kitasatosporales > Streptomycetaceae > Kitasatospora > Kitasatospora sp. NPDC058063. The sequence continues at coordinate 95,083 of NZ_JBHVSD010000018.1, read as the reverse complement.
TTCACCGCGGCATGGCCGGACCACGACGCGCACACGGTCGGCGACTGGGCCACCGAAGGGCAGCAACGGCTCGCCGGATGGCGGCAGTTGGCGAACGTCGTGCTGCTGACCACGCTTCCGATCGCCGGGTGCAGCCTCGCGGTCAGTGTGGTGGCCGGGCTCTCCGACCGCAGGCGGCCGTTCGCGATGCTGCGGCTCGCGGGGTCGCCGCTGCGCCTGCTGCAGCGGGTGATCGCGCTGGAGAGCGTGCTGCCGCTGCTGGCGGTGGCGGTGATCTCGCTCGGCGCGGCCTTCGCCGCCGCGGCCCTGTTCCTCTCGTCCCAGATGGACTACGGCCTGGTGTCGCCCGGGGCGGTGTACTTCGGCGTCGTCGCCCTCGGCATCGGCGCCTCGGTCGGGATCATCGCCTCCACCCTGCCGCTGCTGAGGCGGATCACCGGGCCGGAGGCGGCCCGCAACGGCTGACCGCCCCGCCCCGCCGCCCGCCCCGCCGCCCGCCCTCAGCGGGCGACGGGGTAGCCGTGCGTCCCGGCCCGCATCCGCGGGGACAGCCCCGGCAGCCAGCTGCCGAGGACCAGCGCGGACGGGTAGAACATCGGCTCCGGCAGCGCGTCCACCGGGAAGCGCTCCCAGCCGGCGCAGGCGTGCGGCTCGGTGACCACGGCCTCGGCCAGGCTGGGCGGCGCCAGCACGGCGGCGGTCAGCCGGGGCCTCCCGAGCTCGTGGTCGAGGTGGACGGCGAGCACCCGCATCTCCTCGGCGGGCAGCACGATGCCGGTCTCCTCGGCGAGTTCGCGGGCCGCGGTCCGCTCGAAGGACTCGCCGAGGTCGACCTTGCCGCCGGGCAGGCTCCAGGTGGGCGGCTCGCCGGCGGTGGTCCGGCGGCCGATCAGCACCCGGCCGTCCCCGGTGGGCACGATGATCCCCGCGCCGAGCAGCGGTGCGGTCGGTGCTGTGCTCAACTCGCCATCTCCTTCAGCAGGTCACCAGTTGGCGCGGTCGTAGTCCTTGAGGAAGCAGCCGTACAGGTCCTCGCCGGCCTCGCCGCGCACGATCGGGTCGTACACCCGCGCCGCGCCGTCGACCAGGTCGAGCGGGGCGTGGAAGCCCTCGTCGGCGAGCCGCATCTTGTCCGGGTGCGGGCGCTCGTCGGTGATCCAGCCGGTGTCCACGGCGGTCATCAGGATGCCGTCGGTCCGGAACATCTCCTCCGCGCTGGTGCGGGTGAGCATGTTGAGCGCGGCCTTGGCCATGTTGGTGTGCGGGTGGCCGGCGCCCTTGTAGCCGCGCGCGAACACGCCCTCCATCGCGGAGACGTTGACCACGTACTTGCGGCGGGACGCGGAGGCGGCCATCGCCGGGCGCAGCCGGCTGATCAGGATGAACGGCGCGGTGGAGTTGCAGAGCTGGACCTCCAGCAGCTCCATCGGGCCGACCTCCGAGACGGTCTGCACCCAGCTGTTGGTGTCCGCGAGGTCGGGCACCAGGCCGCCGGCGTCGATCGCGGTGCCGGCCGCGATCCGGGCGGGCGTGGCGGAGCCGGTGACCAGGGCCAGCGAGGTGACGTCCTCGGCGGTGATCCGCTGCACGTCGCCGCCCGCCTGGTGGGGGAGTGCGGGCAGGTCGACGCTGCCGCTGCCGAAGCGGCCGATGGTGGTGGCCTGCGGCAGCTCGCCGGCCGGCAGCGGCGCGGACTCGGCGTTCACCAGCTCGCGGTAGGACTCCGGCGGGCGGCGCACGGTCTGCGCGGCGTTGTTGATCAGGATGTCCAGCGGGCCGTCGGCGGCGACCTCGTCGGCCAGTGCCAGCACCTGGGCCGGGTCGCGCAGGTCGATGCCGACGATCTTGAGGCGGTGGATCCACTCGGCGCTGTCCGGCATCGCCTTGAAGCGGCGGATCGCGTCGTTGGGGAAGCGGGTGGTGATGGTGGTGTGGGCGCCGTCGCGCAGCAGCATCAGCGCGATGTACATCCCGATCTTGGCGCGGCCGCCGGTGAGCAGCGCGCGCTTGCCGGTGAGGTCGGCGCGGGCGTCCCGGCGGGCGCGGTTCCTGACCGCGCAGTTCTGGCAGAGGTTGTGGTAGAAGGCGTCGACCTCGACGTACCGCTGCTTGCAGGTGTAGCAGGAGCGCGGGCGCTCCAGGATGCCGGCGATCTCGGTGGTGGTGACGGTGGTCAGGCCGAAGGCGCCGGCCGTCTCGTCGTCGATCCGGCTCGGCGCGCCGGTGGCGGTGCGGGCGGTGACCTCGCGGTCGTTGGCGGTCTTGCGGGCCCGGGTCTCCTGGCGGCGCCGCTGCTTCAGGGTGCGGAATATGCCGCCGACGGCCTGGCGGACGGTGATCGCGTCCGGGTGGTCCACGTGCAGCTCGTCGAGCTCGGCGATCACCTCCAGGCAGAGCTTCAGCCGCTCGGGGTCGAGGCCGGGACCGTAGTCGATCTCCTCGGCGTCCCCGATCCGGTCCGGCGCGATGTCCGGCCGCGCGATGTCCGTCTGTTCGATGTCCGTCTGCCCGATGCTCACGCCTGCTGCCGCTTTCCCGTTCGCCACGCCCACACGCGTGAAGCCATGCCCGTTACCGCGTGAATGCTACGGGAGCGGTCCGGACCGGGGCGAAAACCGGACGTCGGAGGGGGTCTTTGGATGATCCTCCATGTCTACGCGCGGAGCATTGATCACGGTTTGTGGACAGCCCCAGCAAAGCTCCTCGAACTGGCTTTTGACCCCGCCCTCACGGAGAATCGAATGCTGGGTGCCGGGCGCCCGAGTGCGCTCCGGCGGCATCGCCGCAACCGCACCCGAGGTGTATCCCCCAGCCAGAGAGCCCTTCTTCATGCGCTTCCTGAACGACCTCAAGCCCTCGTACGACCTGACGTACGACGACGTCTTCATGGTCCCCAGCCGTTCCGCCGTGGGCTCCCGGCAGGGCGTGGACCTCTCCTCGAACGACGGCACCGGCACCACCATCCCGCTGGTCGTGGCCAACATGACCGCCATCGCCGGCCGCCGGATGGCCGAGACCGTCGCCCGCCGCGGCGGCCTGGTCGCCATTCCGCAGGACATCCCCACCGAGGTCATCGCCGAGGTCGTCTCCTGGGTCAAGCAGCGCCACCTGGTCTTCGACACCCCGATCACGCTCGCCCCGGGCGCCACCGTGGCCGAGGCCATCTCGCTGCTGCCCAAGCGCGCCCACGGCGCCCTCGTGGTGGTCGAGGACGGCAGGCCGGTCGGCGTGGTCACCGAGTCCGACTGCCAGGGCGTGGACCGCTTCACCAGCCTGGCCGACATCATGTCCCGCGAGCTGCTGGTGCTGGACGAGGGCATCGACCCGCGGACCGCCTTCGACAAGCTCACCGAGGCGCACCGCAAGCTCGCCCCGGTCGTGGACGGCGAGGGCCGGCTGGTCGGCCTCCTCACCCGCAAGGGCGCGCTGCGCGCCACCCTCTACACCCCGGCCGTGGACGCGGCCGGCAAGCTGCGGATCGCCGCCACCGTCGGCATCAACGGCGACGTCGCGGGCAAGGCCGCGGCGCTGATCGAGGCCGGCGCCGACGTGCTGGTGGTCGACACCGCGCACGGCCACCAGGAGTCCATGATCAGCGCGCTGCGCGCGGTGCGCGGCCTGGACCCGCAGGTCCCGATCGTGGCCGGCAACGTGGTCTCCGCCGTCGGTGTCCGCGACCTGGTCGAGGCGGGCGCCGACATCCTCAAGGTCGGCGTCGGCCCCGGCGCCATGTGCACCACCCGGATGATGACCGGCGTCGGCCGGCCGCAGTTCTCCGCCGTCCTGGAGTGCGCCGCCGAGGCGCGCCGGCTGGGCAAGCACGTCTGGGCGGACGGCGGCGTGCGCCACCCGCGCGACGTCGCGATGGCGCTGGCCGCCGGCGCCTCCAACGTGATGATCGGCTCCTGGTTCGCCGGGACCTACGAGTCCCCGGGCGACCTCCAGACCGCCGCCGACGGCCGCCAGTACAAGGAGAGCTTCGGCATGGCCTCGGCCCGTGCGGTGAGCAACCGCACCGCCCAGGACTCCTCGTACGACCGGGCCCGCAAGGCGCTGTTCGAGGAGGGCATCTCGCACTCCCGGATGTTCCTCGACCCGGCCCGCCCGGGCGTCGAGGACCTGATCGACTCGATCATCGCGGGCGTCCGCAGCTCCTGCACCTACGCGGGCGCCGCCAGCCTGGAGGAGTTCCACGAGAAGGCGATCGTGGGCATCCAGAGCGCGGCCGGCTACGCCGAGGGCAAGCCGCTGCACTCCAGCTGGGCCTGATCGCCGCCGGCGCCCGCCGCGCCCGCGTCCGTACCGCCGGCCGTCCGGCTCCTCGCCTCGGGGAGCCGGGCGGGCGCGGCCGTCACGGGGGCCTGCCGCCCGGTGCCCGGCACGTCTACCGGTCCGCTGCCCGGCCCGGCGTCCGGCACCTGGTCCGGCCCGGCGCCCGGCCCACCGTCCGGCCCGGGTGGGAGCAGTGCTCCGAGCGGGAGCAGCAGGGCGCGGCCGAGCAGTCCGACCGAACCGTCCAGCGCGGCGGCGAAGGCCCGGGCCGCGCCCGGCAGGTACCGCAGCTCCCACAGCGCCTCCACGGCGCTCCAGGCGCCCTCCCGGGCGGCCCCGACCGACCAGACGCCGAGCAGGTGGGGGAGCGGCTCGGCGAGCTCCAGCAGGTCGGGCCCGGGCATCAGCTGCTCCCGGACGGCCGTCTCCACCTCGGCCAGCACCCGGTTGATCCGGTGGTAGTCCTCCTCGACGGCGGCGGGCTCGCAGCCCCGGCGGCGGCAGGTTTCCACGACGGCCAGCGGCAGGTCGTGCTGGATGTGGGCGTTCATCCCGGCCAGTGCGAACTGCAGCGGATGTACTCCCGGGTGGGCGCGCAGCGCGAACAGCGGCCGCCAGCAGGCGGGCGGCTCCCGTCCGGCCGCGTCGGCGGCCACGGCCCGCAGGTAGTGCCCGGCGAACACCACGTCCAGCTCGGCCGTCGCCCGCGGGTCGGCGAAGCACCCGCGGTCCAGCCGGTCGCGGACCGCCTGCGTCACGGTGAGGTAGATCCGGTTGAAGACGGCCACCCCGTCGGCCGGGGGCAGCCCCGCCCCGATCCGCCGCAGCCGGTCGATCACCCGCCCGACCGCGGCCGTCCTCGTGGCCGCCCGCGCCGGCGCTGCCGTCGTACGATCCACCGCCGTGCCGGGCATGCGCCACCCTCCGATGCCGATCGTGCACTGATCGCATCATCGTGACAGCGTGGGCGGGTGCCCGGGGGACGCAGCACGAGCCCGGCGAGCCGGTGTCACACGATCAGGCTGATTCCGTCCGTGGCACGGCAGGTATTCGGTCATGACGGTGCAGGGGCTTTGCCGATTCCCCACCCCCTGCCATCATCCCTGCCGTGATCAACCGACGAACCCTCATCGCCGCGTTCGCCGCGGCCCCGGCCCTCGGCACCCTCGGTGCCGTCGTGGGAAGCACCCCCGCGAGCGCCGCCGCCGACCTGTACCCCTCCAACACGGCCCTCTACGCCAGCCCGACCGTGGTCGAGGGCGTGGACTACGGCCGCCGCTACCGCCGGCACCTGATGGACGACCAGAGCCTGCAGGGCCGCACGTCCGTCGTCCGGACCACCGTCGTCGCTCCGCACGGCGGCGGCATCGAGGTCGGCACCTCCGAACTCTGCCTGGCCGTCGCCGGCTACCACCCGGCCGACCTCGCGCCGACCCCGGCCGCCGGGCCGACGCACGACTTCTGGATGTTCGAGGGCCTGCGCTCCTCCAACAACGGCGAGCTGCACGTCACCTCGACCCACTGCGACGACGGCGTGGCCCGGGCGATGTGCGGCGGCAGCCTCAACGTGGTGTCGCTGCACGGCTGCACCGCCGCCCAGGCCGGTCTGGAGGCCGGTGCCCAGGCCGTGCTGGTCGGCGGCCTGAACGCCACCCTCCGCCAGTACCTGATGGAGGAGTTCGCGGCGGCGGGCATCCGGGCGGTGACCGCCTCCGGCGAGGAGGAGATCGCGGGCATCTCCCCGGAGAACATCTGCAACCGCAGCCTGCTCGGGATGGGCGCCCAGCTGGAGATGACCACCGAGCTGCGGGCCGCGATGTTCGCCCCGGGCAAGAACACCCGCGCCGACCGGGCGACCAACACCCTGCCGCTGTTCTGGAGCTTTGCGACCGCGGTCCGGGCCGCGATCCGGCGGCTGGAAGCGGGCCAGCCCGTCCTCTGACGGGCCGGTCAGCCGGTCAGCCGGTCAGCCGGACAACTGGGCAGCCGGCCGTGGCACGCGCGGCCGGCGTCAGCCCGGCCGGCCACTCCAGGACGTGGCGTCAGCCCAGCTCGTACTCCAGGACGTAGGTGTGGGCGCCGGACCCGTCGACGGTCAGCCGGAACTCCCCGGTGATCCCGGACAGCTCGCCCGCGCCCGTGCCCGGCACCACGCGTATCGTCGTGCCGGTGGTGTCCCAGGCCGTGTGCTGGAGCACGAACGAGCCCGCGCGCCCGTCCAGTTCACCCGTCACGTGCTCCACCGCGACGTACGAGGCCGGGCTGCCGGAGGGGCCCGCGACGGAGAGCATCCGCACCTCGCTCGCCCCGCTCAGCCCGCCCGTGAAGGTCTTGGCGATCCGGACCCGCCCGAAGGCCGCGCCCTCCCGCTCCTCCGTCTCCACCGGCTCGAACGCGGTGAGCTCGAACGACCCGCTCGCCCTGTTCCCCATGGCACCGTCCCCTCGTCGACCGTCCACTGCTGGGCGGCCGGCTCCCCGCCGACCGCGAACCGAGCCTTGCACACCCCACTGACAATCGCGTCCGGGCCGCCCGCCGGAGCAGCGAGCAGCTGGAACCGCCGGAGCCGGCGGCGCGGCCCGGTCACGGCTCCCAGCGGATCGCCAGCACCGCCGCGTCGTCGGCCAGCCCGGTGGCCCCGACCCAGTCGCCGACGTCCTCCAGCACCGCGTCCAGCAGGTCCGCCGGCGAGCCGCCGTGCAGGCCGGGCAGCCGCTCCGCGATCGGGTAGAACCGGCCCCCGGCGTCCCGGGCCTCCGACACCCCGTCGGTGTGCAGGAGCAGGACGTCACCCGGCTCCGGCTCGAAGCGCCGGGCCGGGTACCCGCCGCCCGTGAGTCCGAGCAGCCCCAGCGGCGGCGCCGGGAACGGCGGCTCCAGCTCGCTCACCCGGCCCGCCCGGCGCAGCAGCGGGGGCGGGTGGCCGCAGTTCACCAGCCGCACCGGCCCCCGGTCCGCCGCCACGTCGAGCAGCAGCGCGGTGGCGAACCGCCCCTCGTCCGACGGCCGGGCGGCGAGCGCCGCGTCCAGCCGCTCGGCGAGCCGGCCGGGATCGGGTTCGGTCCGGGCGGCCTCCCGGAACACCCCGAGGACGTCCGCCGCCGTCTCCACCGCCGGCAGTCCGTGCCCCTGGACGTCCCCGAGCAGGATGCGCACCCCGAAGCGGGTCTCCACCACGGCGTACAGGTCCCCGCCGATCCGCGCCTCGGCGGCCGCCGCCACGTACCGCACCGCCACGCGCAAGGGCCCGATCCGCTCCGGCGGCGGGCGCAGCAGGGCCCGCTGCGCCGCCTCGGCCACCGTCCGGACCTGGAACAGCTCCCGCTCGCGGGCCGCCACCAGGACGACACTGGCGGCGCTGGCCAGGGTCGAGGCCAGGACGGTGACCGGCACGCTGATCCGGACCGAGAGCGGCAGCTGCGCGTTGGCCGACTCCAGCAGCCCGACGGTGAGCAGCGCGACCGCACCGACCAGCAGCGGCACCCGGGCCCGCCGGGTGGTCGCGCCGGCCAGCACCGGGGCCACCGCGAGCAGCGGGGCCAGGGTGGTTCCGGGCCCGATCGCCAGTGCGGCCACGACGGCGGCGACCAGCAGCAGGAGCGCGCCGTAGAGCAGCAGCCGGGTCCGCCTCGGCAGGTGCAGCGGCGGCACCCCGTCCGGGCCGTCGGCGGTCACGCGTCCTCCAGTGGTGCCGGTCGGTCGGTCCGGCGGGTCGATCCCGGGGGTGGTCCGGCCGGCCGGTGTGCAGGTCGGCCGGGTCCGGCCGGGTCGGTCCGGCCGCACCCCGGTCCGCCGGCCGCCCGGCGTACGGTCGGAGGCCCCCGGCGGAACGAGGGCCTCCGGTCCACTGTCCCTGCCCGGCCCCGGGTCAGCACCTCGGCCGCGGGACGCGCGCCGGCGCGCACTACGCTGGGCCGGGAGATGAGACGCAAGAGCCGCCGACCGGCCTCCCCCCTCCCGCAGCGCCACGGTGTGGACCCGGTGCACCTCCGGCTGCCGCTCGAAGGCCCCTGGCCGACGGTGCGGGACCACCTGGTGGACCGGCTGCCCGCCGTCCCGGCCGAGCGGATCGACGCGGCCCTGCGGGACGGCGAGATCGTCGGCGAGCACGGCCCCGTCGCCCCGGCGGAGCCGTTCCGGCCCGGCGCCCACCTCTGGTTCCACCGGGACCGGCCCGAGGAGGTGCGCGTCCCCTTCGAGCTGGTCGTGCTGCACCGCGACGAGCACCTGGTGGTCGTCGACAAGCCGCACTTCCTGGCCACCACCCCGCGCGGCCGGCACGTGGCCGAGACGGCGCTGTCCCGGCTGCGGCACAGCCTCGACCTGCCCGCGCTCAGCCCCGCCCACCGCCTGGACCGGCTCACCGCGGGCCTGGCCATGTTCGTCGTCCGCCCGGAGGACCGCGGTGCCTACCAGACGCTGTTCCGGGACCGCCTGGTGCGCAAGGAGTACCGGGCGATCGCCGGGTACGACCCGGAGCTGAGCCTGCCGCGCACCGTGCGCAGCCACATCGTCAAGGAGCGCGGGGTGATCGCCGCGCGGGAGATCGACGCCCCGCCGAACAGCGAGAGCCGGATTGACCTGCTGGAGCGCCGCGACGGCCTGGCCCGCTACCGGCTGCGGCCGCTGAGCGGGCGCACCCACCAGCTGCGGCTGCACATGTGCGGCCTCGGACTGCCGATCCTCGGCGACCCGGTCTATCCGGTGGTGCTGCCCGAGCCGGCCCCGGACGACTTCCGCGGCCCGCTGCAGCTGCTCGCCTCGACCGTCGAGTTCACCGACCCGCTGACCGGCCGCGAGCGCCGTTTCGAGACCCGTCGCACGCTGGCCGCCTGGACCGACCCCCAGGGCTGGGCCGACGGTGCCGCGACCGGGTCCCAGGATGTTCACAGGCCCTGAGGGGCGGTCCGCGCGGCGCGGGCCGTGGTCAGGCCAGCAGCGTCCGGGCCACGTGGTCGGTGTCCAGGTACTCGCGGACGGCGGTGATCAGGCCGTCCGTCACGGTGAACACCCCCAGGCAGCGGTTCTCGTACGCGGCGCCGTTGGCGGCCGTGCCGACGGTGGTCCACTCGGCCACCGCCTGCGGGCCGTCGGCGAGGACGTGGGTGAGGGTGATGACCGGCAGGCCGTCGGCGGCGAACAGGGCACCGACCCGGCCGAGGAAGTCCCCGAAGATCTCCTGCTTGCCGTGCCAGGTGCGGGAGAGCGGGAGGCCGCCCGGGTAACTCCAGGTGGCGTCCTCGGCGAACAGGGCGATCGCGGCCTCGCGGTCGCCCGCCGCGAGGAGGGTGACGTAGTCGGTGACGACGGTGCGGGCGTCGGGGTGCTGCACGGTGGGCTCCTGCGGTTCGTCCGGGCGGGGCCGTCCCGCTCGTGGCACCAGACAACCGCCGGGGCGGCCCGCCGGGCCAACAACCGCGGCGGCGGCCCGACAACCGTCCGTTGTCCACGCGGGTGGGGCGGCCGCTCGGGCGGGTGGGGAGGCCGTTCAGGCGGGCGGGGCGGTCCCCGGGGGCAGCTCCAGCTCGAACCAGACCACCTTGCCGTCCTTGGTCCGGCGGCTGCCCCAGCGGTGCGCGAGCTCGTTGACCAGGTGGATGCCCCGGCCGCCCTCGTCCTCGGTGCGGGCACGGCGGATCCGCGGCACCTCGGACTCCTGGTCGGCGACCTCGACGGTGAGCACCCGGTTGCAGTACAGCCGCAGCTGGGTGGGCGATCCGGCGTGCACCAGGGCGTTGGTGATCAGCTCGCTGGTGAGCAGCTCGGCCCAGTCGGCGAGCGCGTCGAGCCCCCAGGCGGTCAGCGTCTCGCGGGTGAAGCGGCGCGAGTGGGCGACCATGGCGTGGTCCCCGGTGAGCGGGAGGGTGGCGATCCGGTCGGCTCCCCGCGGCCGGACCTGCGCCATGATGACGGCGATGTCGTCCTCGCCGGTGGTCTCGGTGAGCCGGCTCAGGACGGCCTCGCAGGTCTGCTCCAGCGAGTCTCGCCGGTCGGCGACGGTCCGGCAGAGCAGCTCCAGCCCCTCGTCCAGGTCCTGGCCCCGGCGCTCGACCAGGCCGTCCGTGTAGAGCGTGAGGATGCCCTCCTCGGGGAGGGTGAACTCGGCGTTCTCGAAGGCGACTCCGCCCACCCCGAGCGGAAGGCCGGACGGCAGCTCGACCAGGTGCGCCCGCCCCTCGGTGTCGGCGACCACGGGCGGCAGGTGCCCGGCGCTGGCCGCGGTGCAGTGGCGGTCCACCGGGTCGTACACCACGCAGACGCAGGTGGCGAACTGGCCCTCGCCGACCGTCGCGGTCGCCTCGTCCAGCCGGTACAGCACCCGCGCCGGGTCCAGGTCCAGGGTGATCAACGTCCTTGCCACCGTGCGGAGCTGGCCCATCGTGGCGGCGGCCCGGATGCCGTGGCCCATCACGTCGCCGACGATCAGCGCGACCCGCCCGGAAGACAGCGGCACCACGTCGAACCAGTCGCCGCCGACCTCGCTGACCACGCTGCTCGGCAGGTAGCGGTAGGCGAGGTCCAGCCCGAGGGTGCGGTGCACCTCCTGCGGCAGCAGACTGCGCTGGAGGGTGAGTGCGGTGTCCCGCTCGCGGCGGTAGAGCCGGGCGTTGTCGATCGCCAGCGCGGTGCGGGCGGCCAGCTCCTCGGCCAGCGAGCGGTCCTCCGGGCCGAACGGTGCCGGGTTGCGGGTGCGGACGAACTCCGCGCCGCCCAGCACGTGTCCGCGCGCCACCAGCGGCACCATCAGGTACGAGTGCACCCCGGCGTCCAGGCTCGGCTGCACCCGGTCGGGTGAGGCGACGATCCGGCGCAGCTCCTCCTCGGTCACCTCGGCGACCAGGATCGAGCGCCGGGTGCGCAGGCTCTGCGCGTACAGGCCGGCCGACTGCGAGGTCTCGCCCACCTCGTCGGCGGCCTCGTGCATGGTGCCGTCCGAGCCGGTCTCGCCGACCGCGACCGCCCGCATCAGCACCGGTCCCTCCGCCGGGACGGCCCCGGGCTCCTCGCCGCTGAGCACCGCCTCGCGCAGGTCCACGGTGACGAAGTCGGCGAAGCGCGGGATCACCACCTCCACCAACTCCCGGGCCGTGCGGTACAGATCGAGCGTGGTGCCGATCCGGTTGCTGGCCTCGTTCAGCAACGACAGCCGCTGCTGGGCGGCCCACGCCTCGTCCAGCGCCCGCTGCCGGGCGGCGGCCGCGTCGCGCTCGCGGGTGAACAGCAGCGCGTTGTCGATCGAGACGGCCGCCCGCAGCGCCAACTCCCCGGCCAGCGCCACGTCGGCCTCCTCGTACGGGCGCTCGACCAGCGTGCGGTAGAAGCCCGCCACGCCGACCGGCGTGCCGCGCGCGATCAGCGGGACCGCCATGAACGACTGCACGTTCTGCTCCCGGACGGCGGCCCGGCGCACCGGGTCCTCGGCGAACCAGGCCATGCCCTCCTCGTCCATCCGCGGCACCAGCACCGGCTTGCGGTGCGCCAGGCACCACGCGTACGGCGAACCGGGCAGGAAGCGGTGCAGGTTGCCGGTGCGGTCGATCGGGGACAGGGTCGAGCCGCGCACCGAGTGGAAGGCCATCCGCCGCAGCAGCGCCGAACCGTCCACCGGGGCGGTCGCCTCGCGCTCGCCGCGGACCAACTCCTCCAGTACCTCCACCACCACCGTGTCGGCCAGCCTCGGCGTCGCGACCTCGGCCAGCTCCTGGGCGGTCTGGGCGAGGTCGAGCGTGGTGCCTATCCGGGTGGAGGCCACGTTGACCAGCGCCAGGCGCTCCTGCGCGGCCTTGGCCTCGCGCAGCGCCTGCTGCCGGGCCAGCACCGTCCGGTGCTGGCGCAGGTACAGCCGGGCGTTGTCGATCGCGACGGCGGCGCGCGAGGCCAGCTCGTCGCCGAGCGTGATGTCGGCCGCCGCGAAGGATTCCCGCGAGCCGCGCCGCGAGTACACCACCATGCCGAGCGTCGTGCCGCGCGCCACCAGGGGGGTGATCCGCACCGAGCGCGGGCGGTCGCCGAAGAAGGCCTGGCGGCGGCTCTCGTTGAGGCGCTCGCTCAGTGCCGGCAGCTCCCAGGACGGCACCACCACCGTGCGCCCGCCGGTCAGCGCGCGGGCGTACGGGGAGTCCGGCGGCAGCTCGTACACGGCGTCCAGCGGCAGCGCCTCGGCCGGGTACTGGTTGTCGGCGGAGGCGATCGCCAGGCGCCGGACCAGCAAGGGGGCCTCCGGTGGGGACGGCTCGACGCTCCGGCCGGCCACCAGTTCCTCCAGCCCGAACACCGCGCTGATGTCGGCGACCCTGGGCACCATCGCGTCGACCAGTTCCCGGGCGGTCTGCCGCAGGTCCAGCGTGGTGCCGATCGAGGCGGTCGCGTCGACCAGCAGGGACAGCCGCTCCTGGGCGCGGGCCGCCCGGGCGTCGGCGTGGAACCGCTCGGTGATGTCGATGACGGTCGCGCACACCCCGAGCACCCGGCCGCCGCGGTCCCTCAGCCGGAAGTAGGAGGCCGACCAGGCGTGGTCGTGGCTCGGGTCGCCCGGGGTGCGGCCGTGCGCGAGGTCGTCCACCACCGGCTCGCCGCTCTCCAGCACCCGGCGCATCACCGCCTCGGACTCGGGGCCGTTGATCCTGGGCAGCACCTCGGTGAGCCGTCGGCCCAGCGGGCCTTCGACGCTCAGGCCGTTGGCCTCCGCCAGCGCCCCGTTCAGCCGGACGAAGCGCAGGTCGGTGTCGAACACCGCCATGCCCACCGGGGACTGGGTGAAGAACCCGTCGAGGAGGGCCAGGTCGGCCTGGAGCCGGTGCAGCGTGGTCACCTCGGAGGCGACCGCCAGCACCATCGGGGCGCCGCCGGGGCCAAGGATCGGATGGGTGCGGAACTCCAGGTCCACCAGGTGCCCGTCCCGGTGCCGGACCGGGAAGACCCCGGACCAGGGCCGGCCCGCCAGGATCTGCCGGAACAGCTGGAGCACCTCCGGTCGGTGCTCGTCGGAGGTCAGCAGGGTCGCCGCCCGGGCACCCACCGCCTCCTGCGCCGGGTGTCCGAGCAGCGCCTCCGCGTCACTGCTCCAGTGCAGGATGCGTCCGTCGGCGTCGATCAGCGCAGTGGCGATCGGCACCATCAGCAGGGCGTCCCGCCGAGGCTGCCCCGCGCGCTGCGCGTAGTGGTCCACCATGGCCAGAGAACCGTCCCAGATGCCGTCCGGAGATCGTTCCCACCAGCATCTGCCATCTTCGCACGCGCTCCCGGGCGGCCGCTCACCGTGGCAGCGGGCGCTCGGGGCGCTCGGGGCGTTCCGGGCGTTCCGGGTGGACGTCCGGCCACGGTCCGGGGTCGGCGTCCGGTGACCGGCCCGGGTGGCGCCCAAGCGGCGGCGCCGTCGGCGGGAGCCCGGTCCGGCGGGAGCCCGGTCCGGTGGGTGGGCGTCCGCCGGGGCCGACGTCCGGTGCGTCACCGCGGGGCCGTGGGCCGGCGGGCCGGCCGTGCGGCGTCCGTCCCCGCGCCCGAGCGGGCTTCGGCGGTGCGGGCGGCGAGGGCGAGCAGCGCGCCGGCCAGGCAGAGGGCGGCCGCGACCAGGACGGCCCGGTCGGCGCCCGCCGCCAGGGCGCGGGCCGCGGCCCCGGGCTCGGACGAGCTGGGCCGGGCGGATCCGGCGACGGCGACCGTGACCGCCACGCCGAGGGCCGAACCCAGGTAGCGGGAGGCGTTGTTGGCGCCGGAGCCCATCGCCGCCCGGTGCGCCGGGACGCTGCCGATCGCCAGCCGGGCCAGGGCCGCGTTGAGCACCCCGCTGCCGACGCCCGCGACCGCGAGCCCCGGCACCAGCCGCAGCCAGGACGAGCCGGGCGCGAGCCCGTACAGTCCCAGCTCGCCCGCGCCGCAGGCCAGCAGGCCGAGGGAGACCTGGGTGGTGGCGGACAGCCGGGCGGCCAGGCGGCGGGCCTGGAGCGCGGAGACCACCGACAGGCCCGACCACACGGTCAGCACGCCGGCCGCGGCCGGACCGGAGAGGCCGAGTACGCCCTGGAGCAGGGTGGGCAGGTAGCTCATGAAGCCGACCAGCGACAGCCCGGTGAACAGCGCCCCGCCGGTGGCCGCGACGAAGCCGGGCTCGCGGAACAGGGCGAGGTCCAGCATCGGCTCCCGGGCCGTCGCCTCGACCACCGCGAACGCCGCCAGCAGCAGCACCCCGCCGGTCAGCAGTGCCACCGCGGTGGGCCGCCCCCAGCCGTCGCGGCCCTCGGCCAGTCCGGCGATCAGGCAGGAGGTGCCGGCGGCGAGGGTGAGCACCCCGTACGGGTCGAGCGCTCGCGGCCGCTCGGCCCGTGACTCGGTGAGGACGGCGACGGCGAAGCCGGCCACCACGGCCGAGCCCGCCGCGATGCCGCCGCCGACGGCGCGCCACCCGGCCCACTGCTGGACCAGCGCGCCGTACACCGGCCCGACCGCGATGCCGAGGCCGACCGCCGCGCCCCAGACGCCGAGTGCCCGGATCCGGTCGGGCCCGGGCGGGTGGGCGTGGCCGATCAGGCCGAGCGCGGGTGCCAGGACGGCTGCCGAGGCGACACCGAGGAGCACCCGGGAGGCCAGGTAGACGGCGCCGCCGGGGGCGAGTGCGGCCAGTGCCTCGGCGGCCGTGAACAGCAGCACGCCGAAGGTGAAGACCCGCTTGCGGCCGTGGTCGTCGGCGGCGCTTCCGGCGGTGAGCAGCAGCGCGGAGATGCCGACCAGGGTGCCGGTGAGGATCCAGGTGCGGCCGGCGGCGCCCAGGTGGGCGGCCTGGGCGGTGGCGGCGAGCGAGGCGGTGGGGGCGGTGTACGCGACGGTGGTCAGGGCGGTCGCCGCCGCGGTGGTCGCCAGCGTGGCGGCGGGCCGGAGGCGCGGGCCCGGGGCGGTGGGGGCGGTGGGCGAGGCGGGTGAGGAGCCAGGTGGTGTGGGGGACATGGGTGTTCCCTCCGGGGGCCGGACCCTTTGGTCTGGTGAATGAACCTTCTCTCGGGCGGCACGCTACCACCGTCAGTCTGTTCATTGAACCCTCAATGGCGGTGGACTAGGCTGACGCCCATGGCCCTGGGAACCGACTACGAGCTGCAGGAGTGCGCACTGGCCCGCGCCCTGGAGGTGGTCGGCGAGCGCTGGAGCCTGCTGATCGTGCGCGACGCGTTCTACGGGGTGCAGCGTTTCAACGACTTCCTCGCCCACCTCGGCATCCCGCGCGCCGTCCTCACCTCGCGCCTCAACGCCCTGGTCGCGGCCGGGGTGCTGCGCAAGGAGCCGTACCAGCGGGCGCCGCTGCGCCACGGCTATCTGCTCACCGGGACCGGCCTCGAACTCTGGGGCCCGCTCTACCAGCTGAGCCGCTGGGGTGGCCGGCATGCCACCGACGGCGGCTCGTACCACCTCTTCGCGCACGCCGACTGCGGCACCGACCTCGACCTGGTCGGCGTCTGTCCCGCCTGCGGCGGCGGGCCCGTCCCGCCGACCGCGGTCGTCATGCGGCCCAACCCCGCCCGCGCCGGCTCCCACCGGGAGGACCCGGTTTCCCGCGCCCTGGTCCGCCCCCA
This sequence comes from Kitasatospora sp. NPDC058063, assembly GCF_042885395.1. Lineage (NCBI taxonomy): Bacteria > Bacillati > Actinomycetota > Actinomycetes > Kitasatosporales > Streptomycetaceae > Kitasatospora > Kitasatospora sp. NPDC058063. Next base: position 79,250 of record NZ_JBHVSD010000018.1, on the reverse strand, counting down.
CCCGCTGCTCGAACCGATCGCCTCGGCGGCGCCCCCGACCGGCTGACCGCCGGCCCGCGCGCCGCCGGCCCCACGCCGCCGGGCCCGCACGCTGACGGGCCCGCACGCCGACGGGGCCGCCGGCGTAGTGCCGACGGCCCCGCCCGGGACCGCTGTCACCCGGGAGCGGCGACCGGGGACAGCCCTCAGGAGGTGAAGCGCACCTCCGGGTTGGCGGCGCTCGGCCCGTCGAGCAGCGGCTGCGGGACGCCCTTCAGTTGGAGGTCGAAGAAGGCCCCGACGTACTGCCGGGTGAGCGCGAGGGCGCGCCCGCTCCCGAGCGTGGTGTACGGGCCCTTGGGGAGGCCGAGTCCCTCGAAGAAGACCGGGAGGTCGGTGAAGCTGCCGTGGTCGGAGCCGTCGACGGTCAGCAGGCGCTTCCAGCCGTCCAGCCGGGCCCAGCTCGTGACCCAGGACGGGTCCTCGGCGCCGTCGGCCAGCGGGTGGCCGATCATCATGAACGGCTTGCCGCCGAGGCCGGACGCGGGCACCAGGTAGTGCATGGTGCCGTCCAGGTTGACCCCGGCCCGGATCCGGTCGTCGGTGAGCAGGGCGGGGACGGTGGAGGCGCCGCCCGCGGAGTGCCCGGCCATGCCGATCCGGTCGCGGTCGATCAGCCGGGCGTAGCGCCAGGCCGGGTGCGGGCGGTCGGTCAGCCGGTCGATGACGAAGGAGACGTCCTTCGCCCGGCCCGCCTCCAGGCGCGCCGCGGCCGCGTCGCCGACGACGATGCCGCAGGCCGTGCAGGGGAGCGTCCGGCCGTCGGGGAAGGTGGTCCCGGTGTTCTCGTAGGTGTGGTCGATCACCGCGACGACGTAGCCGTGGCTGGTCAGGTCCTCGGCGAGGCCGCTGAGCGTGGCGCGCGGCATGGTGAAGCCGGGCGACAGGACCACCAGCGGGTAGTGGCCGCCCTGCGGGCGCGCCCCGGACTCCGACCACGTCCGGGTTCCGGACACCGCCTCGGTCGGGATGGTGTTGCCCGCCACCTTTCCGTCCAGCAGCGCCCGGGCGGCCGCGGGCGTCATGTACGGGGCGGGGGTGCCCGTCCCGGCGTGCGCGGGGTAGTACATCGAGACCATCAGCTGACGCGGACCGGAGGCGGGCACCCACGGGTCCGGACGGTTCCGGTCCACCAGGTGCAGGACCTCCTGCCCGACCGCGTACGGCCCGGTCGGGCGGGGGAGTTCGATCCGGGCGGCGGCCCGGTCGGCCGGGCCGGCGGCGGTGTCGGCGGCTGTGGTGCCGGAGTTGACGGGCGGCGCGGCCAGGGCCGGCGCGGCGGCGGCGACGGACAGCGGAAGTGCGAGCAGCAGGGCCGCCGCGGCGGCGGTCGTACGGAGTCGGCTCATGCCAGCGACGGTAGGTCGTGGGCAAGGGAACTGACGTCCGCTCAGCGGCGTACTGATCCCTTCCGGGAAGGGCTGCCGGCGCCCCTTAGGGGTGGGCGTCGGAAGGGCGGGCGGGTGCCCGCCCGGCGGCGGTCGACCGGCGGCGGCCGACCGACGGGAGTCAACCGGCGGCGGCCGCCCTGAGGTCCTCCAGGAAGTCCGCGGCCGCACGGGCGTTGGGCACCGCGAGGGCCAGCGGGAGACCGGCCGAGTGGGTCAGGATCTCCAACTCTCCGAGGCCGGACGCCCGGGCCGAGCGCACCTCCGCCCACCGGTGGGCCTCCGTCGCGGCGAGCGGGTGCGGCGGCCGGTGCACCAGCCCGCCGGCCGTCACCGTCAGCCGCCCCCGGACGAAGCGCACGCTCCCCTCGGTGCGCAGCGTCTCGTGCAGCGCGGCCCGGAACCCGGGGGAGAGGCGCTCCTCCAACTCCCGGAACAACGCGCCCAGGCCGCGCAGGTGCACCAGCTCCAGCGGCTCGTCCGCGCCCGCCGGCCATATTCGCCCGTGCTCGGGCACCCCGCGCGGCCCGCCGGGGGAGTACTCGGTGGCCTCCACGGCGCCCCAGGGCAGCGACGTCTCCCCGCCCTCGGCCGGGACCAGCACCAGCCCGCCCTCGTGGACCCGGACGGAGCGCAGCCCGGGCGCGGGGCGCAGCCGCTCGTAGCCGCTCACCGCCACCACCGCGGCGGCGGCCAGCACGGGCGAGGGCCACCACCCGCCGAGTGCCACGCAGACCGCCACGGAGACGACCACTCCGCAGGAGTGCAGCCACACCCGTGCCGGCCAGGACAGCGGCCGGCACCTCCGGTGCACCCGCACCACCGGGCCGAGCCGACCGGCACCACCGCTCGTTCCGGTGGTGCGGGAAGCGCCGGTCGCACCGGCCGAACCGGAAGCGCCGGCCGACCGCACGCGCGTCGGCGACCACGTCACCGCCATGGCGACCCCCTCTCACTCGGCGGAATCCCCCGTCGGAACCGCGACCGCCGGATCCCAGCATCAACCGCTCGTCGCCGCTGGCGACAGTGCCAATCGGCACCTTTTGGACCGAATCGGCCCCGCCATCATCGCGCCCCGGCCGGGGCCGCCCACCAGCGGGGGTGCGAACGGGGCGGGCCCGCCCTCACCCCGCCGTCGCGAACCCGTTCTGCAGCTCGCGCAGCAGCGCCGTGCCCGCCGGATCGGCCGACCGGCGGGTGTTGACCAGCACCACCACGCCCACCTGCTTCTCCGGGTCGAAGGCGACGAAGGAACGGAAGCCGCCCGTGCCCCCGTTGTGCCAGATCTGGAGGTGCCCGCCCTGCTGGGCGCGCAGCCGGTGCCCGAGCCAGCCCAGGTGCGTCCAGGCGAACGGGTTGACCCGGTGGCGGGTCTCCCGGGTGAGGGCGATCGCCGGCGACAGCGGCGCGTCCGGCTCGCGCGCGGCGGCCAGTTGGGCCCGCAGGAACACCGCCAGGTCGGCGGCGGTCGAGCGGAGCCCGCCCATGCCGGGCACGGCCGCGAAGGTCCAGGGCGGCACCGGCCGGCCGCCCGGCGTGTGACCGTGCGCCAGGCGCGCGGACCGTTCCCCGTCCGGCCGCAGACCGGTGTCCGCCAGGCCCAGCGGCGCACCGACCTCGCGTGCCACCAACTCCTCGTACCCGAGGCCGGACCGCTGCGCGAGGGCCAGGCCGAGCAGGCCCGCGCCGAGGTTGGAGTAGCGGAATCCACGCCCGGGCGCGGACCGCAGTCGCGTCCGCGCGAGCCCGTCGAGTACCCGCTCGGCGGTGCAACCGGCGTACGGATCGGGCATGTTGGGGGACAGCAGCGACTGCAGCGCCATGCCCCGGGGCAGTCGGGGGAGCCCCGAGGTGTGGGTGGCGAGGTGCCGCAGGGTGATCGGTTCCCGGCCCTTGGCCGGGACGACGGCAGGACCGCCCGAGGGCCCGGTGAGCACCTCGGCGAGCGGGTCGTCCAGCCGGACCGCACCGTCGAGGGCCAGCCGCGCGAGCGCGAGCGAGGTGAACACCTTGGTGACGGAACCTATCTCGAACAGGGTGCGCGGCCCGGGCACCCCACCACCCGGACCGGTCCGCCCGGCGCCGCGGATCTCCACAACACCGCCGGCCAGCCCGGCGACCACCGCGCCGACGTGGCGGCCCGCGAGCCGGTCGGCCGTCTGCTGCACGAGGCAGGCGAGTTCGTTCATGGTCGCGAGCCTAGACACCCTCACCGGCCGGATCGTCCGCCCGGAAAACGATATCGACCCCCGCCGGTGCTCCCGCAGACGTACGCCCGCCGGTGCTCCCGCAGGCGTGCGCCCGGCAGTGGCCCGCAGGCGTACGCCCGGCAGTGGCCCGCACGCCGGCGACGTCCTCGACCCGCCGCGCCCCTCAGCCCTCCAGCGCCTCCCGCAGCCGGCCCGCGATCTCCGCCGCCCCCGCCTCGTCCGGATACCGCCGCCGCGGCCAGAAGAACCCGCGCAGCCCGTCCTTCGGATTGCGCGGCACCACGTGGACGTGCAGGTGCGGCACCGACTGGCTGATCCGGTTGTTCGCCGCGACGAAGCTGCCTGCCGCGCCCAGCCCGCGCTCGACGGCCGTCGCCACCCGCTGCACCCGCAGGAAGAACGGTCCCACCTCCGCGGCCGGCAGGTCGGCCAGGGTCGGGTGGTGGGCGCGCGGTACGACCAGCACGTGCCCGGGGAACAGCGGCCGGCGGTCCAGGAAGGCCACCGCGGCCTCGTCGTCCAGCACCCGGTGCGCCGGCTCCTCGCCCGCCACCACCGCACAGAAGACGCAGTCCATCCGTCCATTCAAACCACGGGCGGCCGTCCCGGCACTCCCGCCGACCCCCGCGGATCCGGCTTCACCCGTCCGGCTCCCGCCCGGGTGCGGCCGCTCCGGCGCCGGGCGCACGGTGGCGCCGGGGGCAGGACGGCGGGCGCATCGAGCGTTCCGCGAGGCGGCCCCGCGAGGAGGTGGCCCGGATGCCGGGCAAGTTCGAGGTCTATCAGGACGCCGGCGGCAAGTACCGGTTCCGGCTCAAGGCGGGCAACGGCGAGATCGTCGCCACCGGCCAGGGCTACGCCAGCAAGGACGCCGCCCACAAGGGTGTCGAGGCGGTCCGGCGGGCCGCCGACGGCGCGGCCGTGGAGGACCTTCCCAGGGCGGCCTGAGCGCGCGCCGCCCGGCGACCGGTCCGCCCCGGGGCCGGTCGCCGGGCGTCCCGCGCGGAGCGGGGTCCGTACGGAGCGGGGTCCGTTTGGAGCGGGGTCCGAGCGACCCCGGCGCCCCACTCGTCTCACTCGTACCGGTACAGCAGTGCCTCCCGCTCGTACTGCTCGATCAGCTCCACGGTCAGCGACTCGTCCCGCAGGTGCGAGAGCGTGACCTCCGCCGAACTCGGCTGCGCGTCCTTGGCGAGCCAGTTCTCCGGCTTCCACGCCGAGGAGCGCAGGAAGGCCTTCGGGCAGTGCCCGTACACCTCCTCGACGGCGACCACGATCGCGCTGCGCGGCGGCTTGCCGACGGCGGTCAGCTGCCGCAGCAGCTCGGGGTCGGTCGAGACGCAGGCCCGCCCGTTGACCCGCAGTGTGGTGTCCCGGCCCGGGACGACGAAGAGCAGCCCGACCCGGCCGGTCTCCAGGATGTTGTGCAGGGTGTCCAAGCGCTTGTTGCCGGTGGCGTCCGGAATGGCCAGGGTGTACGGGTCGAGCACCGAGACCAGCCCGGCGGGCCCGCCGCGCGGGGAGACGTCGCAGCGTCCGGCGGCGTCGGTGCTGGCCACGAACACCAGCGGGGAGCAGGCGATCAGGTGCTGGGCGACCTCGTGCAGGTGGTCGACCTGCTTGCGGCGGGCCTGGTCGCCGGGCTGCTCGTAGATCTCCCGCAGCTGGGCGGGGTCGCTGAGCGCGCCCGCGTGGAGGGCGTCGAACAGGCCGCCCGGCCGGTCCGGCGCGGAGGTTGACGAAACGGCAGATTCCGGTGTGGTCGTCATACCGGGAATGTAGCCGAGGCCGCTCGGCGCACCCCGCCCCCGCACTCCCGCGGCCCGCCGTGAAATTCCGCCCTCACCCCTCCCCACCAGCGGTTCCACGTTCATAATGGGGGCCAGGGAGCACTGGGACAAGGCCCGCCGGGCAGCCGGAGGTGGTGGTCGTGATCGTCAGAATCTGGGCCGGGCAGGTCCTCGCCGATCGACTCGATGAGTTCTGCGCGCACCTGGCCGCCCAGGTGATCCCGCAGCTCGGGCGGACCGAGGGCTGCCTCGGCGGCGAGCTGCTGCGCTCGGTGTCCGAGGACCGGCACCGGGTGCTGGTGCTGAGCCGCTGGCGCGACGAGGAGGCCCTGCGCGGGTACGCGGGGCCGATGTGGCGGATCCGGCCGGTCTGGTCGGAGGGTGAGCTGAGCTACCTCGCCCACCCGCCGGAGGTCACCCACTTCTTGCAGATTGCCGCACCGGCCACGCTCTGAGCCGGGCTCTCACACCGACAGCGGCACCGAATGGATCTCGTCCGCGGGGTGCCCGGAGCGGTCGTGGACCCGCTGCACGGCTTCCTTGGACGGCGCGTCGGAGAGGCAGTACACCGTGCCCGATTCCGGGTCCGCCCAGGCCTGCTGGAAGTGGACGCCCTCCTCGCCCTGGATCGCCAGATCGGCCATGTGGGCCTGTTTGAGCTGCTCCTCCGTGATGCCGGTCATCCCGTGGTGGACGTCCATGAACTTCGCCATCGCCCTCGCCTCCGTAGCTTCGACGTGTCATCGACAGGGCCCCGACTACCAGCCTCGCCCCGGCCGTCCGCCTGCGCCACCAGACCGCCGGGCCCGTGCCCGCGGACCGGCTCGCGCGAGCGGCGGACGGCACCCGCCGCGCATTCCCCGCACGCCCGTGAAACAGACCACAGGCACGGGGCCTCCCTGCCGTTGCGCCGACCGTGGCACAATGACGGCATCAAGCAGTGACGTTCAGCGCACTCCGGGGTCGGTGAAAATCCGAACCGGCGGTTACAGTCCGCGACCCGTCCGCAGCCAGCGGCCGGTTGACCAGGTGAAATTCCTGGACCGACGGTTAAAGTCCGGATGGGAGGCGTGCGCGGGCGGACGAAGAGCAGTACCCGTGGGTCCAGTGGCGGAGAACCGTCCTCCGGGCCCCGGTCAGGTGAACGACGGGAGCGGTGTCTCCCGTGCCGGGCGAGCGATCTCCCGGCGGCCTCGGCATCCCCGGCGACGGGTGGTGTCCCCGGCCCGTACGCCGGTGCCCGTCCGTGTCATCTCCCATGCCGCCCCGGAGTCCGCGCCCCAAGCGCGAGGAGAACCCGGGTGTTCACCGGCATCATCGAAGAGCTCGGCGAGGTCGTGTCGATCCAGGAGATCGGCGACTCCTCGCGGATCCGCCTGCGCGGCCCGGTGGTCTGTACGGGTGCCCGGCACGGCGACTCCATCGCGGTCAACGGCGTGTGCCTGACCGTCGTCGACGGCCCGGCGGAACTGGCCGCCGGCACCGGCGAGTTCAGCGCCGACGTGATGGCCGAGACGCTGCACCGCTCCAGCCTCGGCGAACTGGCGCCCGGCTCCCGGGTCAACCTGGAGCGCGCCATGGCGCTCGGCGACCGGCTGGGCGGTCACCTCGTCCAGGGCCATGTCGACGCCACCGGGCGGCTGTTGAGCCGAGAGCCCGGCGAGCGCGACGCGGCGGGCGACCTGCGCTGGGAGGTGCTGCGGTTCTCGCTGCCCGGGACCATCGCCCGCTACCTGGTGGAGAAGGGCTCGATCACGGTCGACGGCGTCAGCCTCACCGTGGTGGAGGCCGCGCGGGACAGCTTCACCGTCAGCCTCATCCCGGCCACCCTCGCGCTCACCACGCTCGGCGCCAAGGGCGTCGGGGAGAGCGTCAACCTGGAGGTGGACGTGCTGGCGAAGTACGTCGAGCGGCTCCTGGAGTCCCGCACCCTCCCGAACCTGGCGAACCTGCCGAACCTCTCCAACCCGTCGGGCCTGTCCGACCTGTCCAACCCGTCCGGCCGGCCGGTCGACGGAACCCCGGGGGAGTCCAAGTGAGCTGGCTCAGCGGCGAGGCGTTCACCGTCCTCGGCGAACACGTCAAGTGGGCCGACATGTTCGGCAACATCCTCGGCCTCGGCGGGCTCGCGCTCGGCTGGCGCCGCTCGGTCTGGAGCTGGCCGGTCCAGCTGCTGTCCGGCGCCGTGCTGATCGCGGCCTACTTCGGCGGCCACGTCCCCGGCCTGATCGGCAAGCAGCTGATCGTTATCGCCACCGCCGCCTGGGGCTGGGCGCAGTGGCGGCGGGGCCGCCGCGACGGCGGCACGATCGCCGTACGGTTCGCGAGTTGGCCCGAGCGGCTCGTGCTGGCGGCAGGCACCGCGGCGGGCACCGTCGCGCTCGCCCTGCTCTTCACGTCCTTCCCCAGCCTGTCCTGGAGCCCCTGGTCGGACGCCTACATCTTCGTCGGCACGCTGGCCGCGATGGTCGCCCAGGCCCGCGGCTGGGTGGAGTTCTGGTTCGCCTGGATCGCGGTCGACGCGGTCGGCGTGCCGTTCGCCTTCAACAGCGGCTACACCTTCTCCGGCCTCACCTACTCCGTCTACTTCGTCCTGGTGCTGCTCGGCCTGCGTTCCTGGTGGCTGAGCACCCGTGAGCCGCGCGCCAAGTCCGCCACCGTCCCGCAGGGAGCCACGGTATGACCGAGATGACCGAGAACCAGTCCAGCAACGGCGCCACCGGGTCCGAGCCCGAACTCGTCCTCGACCCGGTCGAGCGGGCGATCGCCGACATCGCCCTCGGCCGCGCCGTGGTCGTGGTCGACGACGAGGACCGCGAGAACGAGGGCGACATCGTCTTCGCCGCGTCCGCCGCGACCCCCGAGCTGATGGCCTTCACCGTCCGCTACAGCTCCGGCGTGATCTGTGCCCCGATGACCGGTGAGGAGCTGGACCGCCTCAAGCTCCCGCCGATGACCCAGGTCAACGAGGACCGCAAGGGCACCGCGTACACCGTCTCGGTGGACGCCCGCGAGGGGGTCGACACCGGCATCTCCGCCGCCGACCGCGCCCGTACCGTACGGCTGCTCTCCTCGTCCGGCACCCAGCCCGGCGACCTCACCCGCCCCGGGCACGTCTTCCCGCTGCGAGCCGTCGAGGGCGGCGTGCTGGTCCGCCCCGGGCACACCGAGGCCGCCGTCGACCTGGCCCGGCTGGCCGGGCTGCCGCCGGCCGGCGCGATCGCCGAGGTGGTCAACGACGACGGCAGCATGGCCCGGCTGCCCGAGCTGGTCGCCTTCGCCCGCGAGCACGGCCTCGCGATCATCTCCATCGAGGACCTGATCGCCTACCGCCGCCGTACCGAGCTGCACGTCGACCGGGCCGCCGTCACCGCCCTGCCCACCGCGTTCGGGGAGTTCACCGCCGTCGGCTACCGGGGCACCATCGACGGCGTCGAGCACCTCGCGCTGGTGGCCGGCGGTCTGGACGCGCAGGGCCGGCTGCCGGACGACGAGGACGTCCTGGTGCGGGTCCACTCCGAGTGCCTGACCGGTGACGTCTTCGGCTCGCTGCGCTGCGACTGCGGCCCGCAGCTGCAGGCCTCGCTGCAGCGGGTCGCCGAGGCCGGGCGCGGAGTGGTGCTGTACCTGCGCGGCCACGAGGGGCGGGGGATCGGCCTGGCCCACAAGCTGCGCGCGTACGAGCTGCAGGAGCGGGGGCGGGACACCGTCGACGCCAACCTGGACCTCGGTCTGCCCGCCGACGCCCGGGACTACAGCATCGCGGCCCAGATGCTGGTGGACCTCGGCGTCCGCTCGCTCACCCTGCTCACCAACAACCCGCAGAAGCTGACCGCGCTCACCGAGCACGGGCTCAAGGTCAAGGGGCGCGAAGCGGTCGAGATCGCGCCCGGCGAGCACAACCTGCGCTACCTGCGCACCAAGCGCGACCGGATGGGCCACGAGCTGCCCGGCCTCGATTCCTGACCCCGGCCCCGGCCCGGCCCCGGGCCCTGAGCACCCGAACCCGCACGACAGCCACCCGCACCCGCACGACAGACAGAACGGACGTAGAGACATGAGCGGCCACGGAGCCCCCGAGCTGACCATCGACGGCGCCGCCGACCTCAAGGTCGCCGTCGTCGCCGCCCAGTGGCACGACACGGTGATGAACGGCCTGCTGGACGGCGCCCACCGCGCGCTCAAGGAGCTGGGCGTCGCCGAGCCGACCGTGCTGCGGGTGCCCGGCACCTTCGAGCTGCCGGTCGCCGCCAAGCGCCTCGCCGAGCGCGGCTACGACGCCGTGGTGGCCCTCGGTGTGGTGATCCGCGGTGGCACCCCGCACTTCGACTACGTCTGCCAGGCGGCCACCGCCGGCCTCACCCAGGTCAGCGTCGACACCGGCATCCCGGTCGGCTTCGGCGTGCTGACCTGCGACAACGAGGAGCAGGCGATCGACCGCGCGGGCCTGCCCGGCTCCGCCGAGGACAAGGGCCACGAGGCCGTCACCGCCGCCGTCGCCACCGCCGCGGTCCTGCGCGCGGCGCTCTGACGACGAACCGCCCGGTCCCGGAGCACGGACGTCCACTGGACTGTCCACGCTCCGGGACCGTTTACCGTCCGTCCGCCCGCACGCCGTAAGGTGGGCCCATCATGGCTTCGAAGACATTCGAGGAGCTCTTCGCCGAGCTCCAGCAGAAGGCCGCCACCGGCGACCCCTCGTCCTCCCGTACCGCGCAGCTCGTCCAGCAGGGCGTCCATGCGATCGGCAAGAAGGTCGTCGAGGAGGCCGCCGAGGTCTGGATGGCCGCCGAGTTCCAGTCGGACGAGCAGACGGCGGAGGAGGTCTCGCAGCTCCTCTACCACGTTCAGGTGATGATGATCGCCCGCGGACTGACGCTCGACGACGTCTACAAGTACCTCTAGAAACCCCGCTCCCAGAGCACACCCATCCTCCCAACAGGTAAGGAAGCAACCTCCCATGCTGCGCATCGCCGTCCCCAACAAGGGTTCTCTCTCGGGTCCCGCGGCGGAGATGCTCCATGAGGCCGGCTACCGCCAGCGGAAGGACCCCAAGGAGCTCGTCCTCGTCGACCCGAACAACGAGGTGGAGTTCTTCTTCCTCCGCCCGCGGGACATCGCCGTCTATGTCGGCTCCGGCCGCCTCGACGTCGGCATCACCGGCCGCGACCTGCTGCTGGACTCGCACTCCAACGCGGAGGAGGTGCTCGCCCTCGGCTTCTCCGGGTCGACCTTCCGCTTCGCCCGCCCCGAGGGCGTGGACGTCGAGGACGTCAAGGGCCTGGAGGGCCTGCGGATCGCCACCTCCTACACCGGCCTGGTCGAGCAGCACCTCGCCGACCACGGCGTGAAGGCGACGGTCACCAAGCTGGACGGCGCGGTCGAGACCGCGGTGCAACTGGGCGTCGCCGACGTGATCGCCGACGTGGTGGAGACCGGCACCAGCCTGCGCAACGCCGGCCTGGAGGTGTTCGGCGAGCCGATCCTGATCTCCGACGCCGTGGTGATCCGGCCCAAGGGCGCGGGCGAGGACACGCGGGTGGAGCAGTTCCTGCGCCGCCTCCAGGGCGTGCTGGTGGCCCGCCGCTACGTGCTGATGGACTACGACATCCGCGCCGAGAAGGTCGGCTCCGCCGTCGCGCTCACCCCGGGCCTGGAGTCGCCGACCGTCTCCCCGCTGCACACCGAGGGCTGGGTCGCGGTCCGTTCGATGGTGCTCCGCAAGGAGGCCCAGCAGATCATGGACGACCTGTGGAGCATCGGCGCCCGGGCCATCCTGGTCACCAACATCCACGCCTGCCGCCTCTGACCAGGGGGCCCGCCGCCCTCGCACCGCGTGTCCGGGCGACCTGCCCGCCGGCCCGCGGGTAAAGAACGGTTCAATGGGGCGGGGACGCCGACCGCGTCCCCGCCCCTCGTGCTGCCGCAACCAGAACCACCCCGGAGACCCCACGTGTCCACGCCGCCCGTCCAGTTCCCCGTCACCTGGGCGCCGCGCCGCACCCGCGCCGTGCTGCTGCCGGTCTGCGTGCTGCTGGTGGCGCTGTTCTCCGCGATGGCCGTGCTGCTCCCGGAGAACTGGCAGCTCAACGACCGGATCATGATGATGGCCAGCGGCGTCCTGTTCGCCGGCGTCGGCCTGATGCTGGCCCGCCCCCGGGTGAGCGCCGACGCGGAGGGCGTGACGGTGGTCAACTTCGTCCGCCGCCGCCGGCTCGCCTGGGCCGAGATCGTCCGGGTCAACTTCCGCCAGGGCGACCCGTGGGCCACCCTCGACCTCGCCGACGGCACCTCGCTCGCCGCGGTCGGCATCCAGTCCGGCGTCGGCAAGGACCGGGCGATCGCGGACGCCCGCGCGCTGCGCGACCTGGTCGAGCAGCACGCCCGGGTCTGAGTCCGGACCCGCCCCCACCGGGGGTTCTCCGTTCCCGGCGGGCCGAACAGGCTCCTTACCCCCATCCGGGTATGGTCTACGCTGGTAAAAGTAGGGCAAAGTTCGCCCTGCCCGAAATCGAGTGCCCGAACCCGACCAGAGGAGTGACACTCCCCCTCGATGGACGATCCGTCCGGTAGTACCTGCGCCGCCTCGCTTCCCGATCCCGGAAGGCAGGCGGCACTGTGATCACCGCTTGGCTGCTGTTGCTCGCGGCCGTTCTCCTGATCCTCGCCAATGGCCTCTTCGTGGCCGCCGAGTTCGCCTTCGTGACCGTGGAGCGCGGGGAGGTCGACCGGTCCGCCGAGGCGGGCGACGCCAAGTCCCGCCGCGTCGCCGGGGCCCTGCGGCACCTCTCCTTCGAACTCTCCGGTGCCCAGCTCGGCATCACCGTCACCTCGCTGGTGGTCGGCATGCTCGCCGAGCCGGCGCTGTCCACCCTGCTCGCACCCGTGATGTCCGCCATCGGGGTGCCCGACTCGGCCGCCCGCGGCGTCTCCGTGATCGTCGGCATGGTGCTGGCCACCGTCGTGCAGATGGTGATCGGCGAGCTGGTGCCGAAGAACTGGGCGATCTCCCGCCCGCTCCAGGTGGCCCGCGCGGTCGCCGCCCCGCACATGGCCTTCTCCTTCGCCTGCCGCCCGCTGATCAGCTTCCTGAACGGCGCCGCCGACCGGACCGTCCGGGCCTTCGGCATCGAGCCGCAGGAGGAGCTGGCGCACGCCCGCACCCCGGACGAGCTGGTCTCGCTGGCCCGTCACTCGGCCAAGGCCGGCGCCATAGACGAGGAGTCGGCGACCCTGTTCGTCCGGACCCTGGGCCTGCGCGAGCTGACCGCGGAGTCCGTGATGACCCCGCGCGTCGACGTGGCCGCGCTCCAGCGCGACGCCACCGCCTCCGACGTCATCAACCTGACCCGGGCCACCGGCCTGTCCCGCTTCCCGGTCTACACCGACAGCCTGGACGAGGTCACCGGCACCGTCACGCTCAAGGACGCCCTGGCCGTCCCGGCCGCCCGGCGCGGCCTGGTGCGGGTCGGCGAGCTGGCCTCGCCGCCGCTGCTGGTGCCCGAGACGCTGCCCGCCGAGCGGCTGCTCGACCAGCTGCGCCGCCTGCAGCCGATGGCCATCGTGGTCGACGAGTACGGCGGCACCGCCGGCGTCGTCACCGTCGAGGACATCGTCGAGGAGATCGTCGGTGAGGTGCAGGACGAGCACGACCCGGACGACCACCCCGAGCTGTTCCCGCTGCCGCCGGTCAACGGACTGCCGGTCTGGGAGGCCGACGGCCGCGCCCGGATCGACCAGCTGGAGCGGATCGGCCTGAACGCCCCGGACGGCCCGTACGAGACCCTGGCCGGTCTGGTCTCCGACCTGCTCGGCAAGCTCCCCGAGGTGGGCGAGCAGGCCGAGCTGCCCGGCTGGCGCTTCACCGTCACCGGTGTCGACCGCCACCGCACCACCGAGGTCCGGGTGGAGCGCACCACCGCGCCCGCGCAGTTCGACGAGGACCGGGAGGAGGGCCGGTGACCGCCCTGCAACTGGCCGTCGCGCTGCTGCTCCTGCTCGGCAACGCCTTCTTCGTCGGCGCCGAGTTCGCCGTGGTGTCGGTGCGCCGCAGCCAGATCGAACCGCTCGCCGAGGCCGGGCACAAGCGCGCCCGCACCGTGCTGCACGCGCTGTCCAACGTCTCCGCGATGCTGGCCGCCGCCCAGCTCGGCATCACCGTCTGCTCGCTGGGCCTCGGCGCCCTCGCCGAGCCGACCATCGCCTCCCTGCTGGAGGGCCCGTTCCACGCGATCGGCGTCCCGTCCACGCTGATGCACCCGCTCTCGTACGGGATCTCGCTCGCCGTCGTGGTCTTCCTGCACATGGTGATGGGCGAGATGGTGCCGAAGAACATGGCCATGGCCGGCCCGGAGCGGGCCGCGCTCTGGCTCGGCCCGCCGCTGGACCGGCTGGCCCGCTGGCTCGCCCCGGTGATCCGGGTGCTGAACGCCCTCGCCAACGGCATCCTCAAGCTGTTCCGGGTGGACGCCAAGGACGAGGTCGAGTCGGTCTTCACCACCGAGCAGCTGATGTACCTGCTGGTGGACTCCCGGGACGCCGGGCTGCTCGACGAGGGCCGCCAGGAGCGCCTGGAGGACGCGCTGGAGCTGGGCCACCGCCCGGTCACCGAGGTGCTGCTCAAGCCCGAGCAGCTGGTCACCGTGGACACCAAGGCGACCGCCGCCGAGGTCGAGGAGCTGGCGCTGCGCACCGGCTTCTCGCGCTTCCCGGTCACCGACGGCGACCCGGCCGGCCACGGCTACCTCGGCTACATCCACCTCAAGGACGTCCTCGACGTGGAGGACACCTCGGCGCCCGTCCCGGCCCGCCTGTGGCGGCCGATCACGGTGCTGCGCGGCAGCCTCCCGCTGGACGACGCCCTCGGCGCGATGCGCCGGGCCACCTGCCACCTGGCCGCCGTGCTGGACCAGGACGGGCGCACGCTCGGCGTGGTCATGCTGGAGGACGTGCTGGAGGAGCTGGTCGGCGAGGTGCACGACCCGGACCACCGCGCCACGGCCTGACGCCCGCCCGGCAGGTCCGGGCCCCGCTGACGGCGTGTTCGCTCCCGGCGATTTCGCCCAGAGCATGCAGCCGTTCCATGCCGGCCACCCTGGGAGCAGGGTGGTCGGCATGAGACTTCTCCTGCTGGGTGGAACCGAGTTCGTCGGACGGGTCGTCGCCGAAGAGGCGCTGGCCAGGGGATGGGAGGTGACGGCCCTCAACCGCGGCACGCGGCCGGCGCCCGAGGGCGTCCGGACACTGCTGGGCGACCGCACCGCCGAGGGCGGCCTCGCGGCGCTCGGCACCGGGGAGTGGGACGCCGTGGTGGACACCTGGTCCTGGGCCCCCGCGGCGGTGCGCGACAGCGCCCGCCTGCTGAACGGCCGGGTCGGCCACTACGCGTACGTCTCCAGCCGGTCGGTGTACGACTACCCGCTGCGGGCCGGGGCCGGCGAGGCCGCGCCGGTGGTCGCCTCCTCCCCGGACCTCACCGGCGAGGTGCCCTACGCCGAGGCCAAGCGCGGCGCCGAACTGGCGCTGGAGGCGGAGTTCGGCGGGCGGGCGCTGCTGGCCAGGGCCGGGCTGATCCTCGGCCCGCACGAGAACATCGGCCGGCTGCCGTGGTGGCTCAACCGGATCGCCGAGGGCGGCCCGGTGCTCGCCCCGGGGCCGCGCGGGCTGGCCCTGCAGTACATCGACGTCCGCGACCTCGCGGCCTGGACCCTGGACGCCGCGGCGGCCCGCCTCGCCGGCCCGTACAACCTGGTCGGCCCGTCCGGCCACGCCACCATGGGCGAGCTGCTGGAGGCCTGCGTACAGGCCACCGGCTCGGACGCCGAGCTGCGCTGGACGGACCCGGAGCGGATCCTCGCGGCGGGCGTCGAGCCGTGGACCGAGCTGCCGATCTGGCTGGCGCCCGGCGAGCTGTACGACTTCCTGCACACCGGCTCGGTCGAGCGCGCGCTCGGCGCGGGGCTGCGCTGCCGCCCGGTCGCCGAGACCGTGGCGGACACCTGGGCCTGGCTGCGGTCGATCGGCGGCAGCGCGCCGCGGCGGGCCGACCGGGTCACGGTCGGGCTGGACCGGGAGCGGGAGGCGGCGCTCCTCAACGGCTGAACGGGCGGGCGGGCCGGTCCCCGGGCGGGCGGGGGCCGGCCTCCGCCCGTTGCCAGGCACCGCCCGCCGGTCAGCTCCGGCCGTCGATCAGCTCCCCGTACGCCTGGACCAGGTCCGGCAGCCGCAGGGTGGCCAGGTCCTCCCGGCCCGGCGGCTCGCGAAGCAGCGACAGCCGCAGGTCCCGGTAGGCGCAGGACTTCTCGTACAGGGTGCGGATGAACCGGCCGTTGCCCAGCTCGTCGATCCAGCCCTCGCGGACCACGTGGGCGCAGATGCTGGCCAGCTCCTCGGCGGCGTCCTCGTCCCAGCCGTCGCCGTCCCGGCCGGCCAGCGAGGCGCCGATCGCGGTCAGTTCGCCCGGGCGGTAGCTGGGGAAGTCGACCCGGGTGGTGAAGCGGGAGTTGAGGCCGGGGTTGGTGGCGAGCAGCCGGTTCATGCCCTCGGGGTAGCCCGCCAGGATCACCACCAGCCGGTCGCGGTTGTCCTCGGCACGCTTGAGCAGCACCTGGAGTGCCTCGTCGCCGTACGCGTCGCCCTTGGTGTAGCCGGAGTTGGAGAGGCTGTACGCCTCGTCGATGAAGAGCACGCCGTCCAGCGCGGAGTCGATCAGCTCGTTCGCCTTCACGGCGGTCTGGCCGAGGAACTCGCCCACCAGGTCGGCGCGTTGGGCCTCCACCAGGTGGTCGCCGGAGAGCAGCCCGAGGGCGTGGAAGACCCGGCCGAGGATGCGGGCCACGGTGGTCTTCCCGGTGCCCGAGGGGCCGGAGAAGACGAAGTGGCGCTTCGGCGGCTGGACGGGCAGGCCCTGCTCGGCCCGCAGCCGCGACATTCTCAACTGCGCGGACAGCGCCCGCACCTGGCGCTTGACCGGCTCCAGGCCGACCATCAGCGAGAGTTCGGCCAGGGCCGCGTCCAGCTCCCGTTCGTCGCCGGCGGACCGGGGCTCGGGCACGGCGGCGGTCCGGGGCTGTGCCCGGCCGAGGGCGGGCAGCGGCGGGGGCGCGGCGGAGGCCGGCGGCGCGCCCGAGCCGGAGCGTTCCCCGGCGGCCTGGGCGGCGCCGTCGGCCGCGCCGCCGTCCAGCAGGGCGCCGCCGGCGGTCAGGGCGCCGTCCGCCGGGGGCACGTCCACCAGTCCGGCGTCCACCAGCCCGGCGTCCACCGAGGGCCCGCCGCCCGACGGGAAGCCGCCGGACAGGGCGCCGGTCGACACCCCGTCGCCGGAGACGGTCGGCCCGCTCGGCCCGCCCGCGTCCCCGAACTCCTCGCCGTACCCGGGCAACCCGCCGTACCCGGGCAACCCGGTGAACCCGGCCTCGTCCGGGTACTCGGCGTCGAAGCCGGGGGCGTCCGGCAGGGCGGCGTCGGCCGCTCCCGGGCGCCCGCCGGCCGGCAGTCCGTCCGCGATTGCGTCCATGAGTCCGTCCGCGAGCGCGTCCTCGGCCGCGATGGCCGTCAGCCGGGTCGCGGTGTCCATGAACGCCGGGTCCGCCCGGTGCACCGCCCGGTAGAGCGGCAGCGCCGCGGCGCTGCGTCCGGCGCCCTCGTACGCCCGGGCCAGCCAGTACCGCAGTTCCTTGCGCTGGGGCTGTTCGGAGCGGCAGCGGGCCAGCGATACGGCCAGCGGCGCCTGAGCCTGGGCGCACATGTCGAGGCGCACCCGCGCCATGCCGGCGAACAGCCCGGCCTCGATGCCGAGCAGCGGGTCGTCCAGCAGGCGGTCGGTGTCCCTGATCAGCTGCTCCCAGTCCTTGAGCAGGTAGGACCGGCAGGCGTACAGGAAGCGGGCGCAGGGGTCCTCGCCGGGCGCCGGGCACTGTTCCAGCGCCCGGTCCAGCTCGGCCAGGTGGCGGCCGTCCAGCCAGTGCGAGGCGTGCGCCAGCGCGAGGTCGCGGGCGTCCTCCAGCACCGGCTGCACCCACCAGCCCAGCCAGTACCAGGAACTGAGCGGCCGTCGGTGCAGCCGCCGCTGTTCGCCGAACCGCTTCTGGTGGCGGTACATGGCCAGCAGCGCGGCCGAGGTGTCGCTGCGCAGCGCGTGCAGTCCGAGCCAGGCGTCGGCCATGCCCGGGTCCAGCCGGACGGCGGCCCGGAACTCCTCCTCGGCCCGGGTGTACGCACCGGCCGTGTAGGCGTCCATGGCGCGCAGCCAGGCGCGGTCGGCGAGCCGGTCGGGCCCGCCCGCCGTGCTGTCGGAACTGTCCACCGTCGTCACTCACGCCCCCCGCGGTGCGGCCCGGGGCTCGGCCGGCGGGTTGCCTGCGCCTAGCCTGGCCGGTGGTCGTCGACCCCCTTGCGGCGCATCTGCGCCTGCCAGGAATCGTACCGGCGCGGCGCTGATCCGGAAGGGTGCCGAACAGGGTCAAATGCGATCGCACGAGCGGCCGTTGAGCGGCCGGGCGACGAAACGGGCTGCCGGGGAGCGAGTTTCGGAAGGGGACCGGACGGCGTCCCCGGCTCACGGGGGAACAAGCCGGGGGCGCCGGGTCCGAGGCAACCGGAAGCTTTCGTTCCGGCGGCTGAGGAGAACCTAGATCCTGGCGATGTCGCAGGTCAAGGCGGTGGTTGAAGTTTCACCGACGGTGCCCGGGGCGATCCGGCCGGTCACCCCGTCGACCCGCGTCGCGGCGTACGGACGGCTCGGATCGGCGGCGAAATGCGCCGATTCGGCCCGGGCCCAGCCCGCCCAGAACTCGGCCAGTTCCGGACCGTCCCGCTCCTCCCCGCGCCGCCGGGCCGAAGCGGCGTCCAGCTCCATCCAGATCACCCGGGCCAGCCACGGCCGCACCGCCCGCCGGCCCGCGCCGACCCCCTCGACCAGCACCACCGGGGCGGCCGGCACCGCGGCCGTGCCCGCGAAGCGGCGCAGCGTCCAGTCGTACACCCGGTACTCGGCGTCCCGCCCGGCCGCCAGCGGCTCCAGCACCTGCCCGCGCAGCCGTCCGGTCCACCCGAACGGCTCGCGGTGGGTGGCCAGGTCGTCGAGGTGGACCACCGGGGCCCCGCCGAGCGCCGCCGCCAGCCGTCCGGCGAAGGTGGTCTTGCCGGACCCCGCGTGCCCGTCCACCGCGACCAGCCGCACCGGCCCGCAGGAGGGCGGCAGCGCGCGCAGCTCCGCCGCGAGCGCGGCCGGCAGGTCCTCCGGAGCGGGCCGGAGCGGGGGCGGGAAGGGTTCGAATGCAGCCACAACGTCAACCCTACGGTGCCGTAGCCCGCCACTGCGGACAGTTCATCTGTGCAGGTCGTGACGGCAGCGCGGGTTTCGGGCATACTCGCCTTCGCCACGACTGTGAACGGCCGTTCACCGCAACCCGGTGCCGGTCGGTCCGACAAGCCGCACCCCGCCGGGTCAGCCGACACCTCGGTCCGGCGCCCGATCGAGGAGGCGACCACCGCCATGACCCCCTCCCCTGTGAAAGCCGTGGAGCGCCAGCTGCCGAGCGAGGAGGCCCGCGAGCTGCTGAGCCTCACCCGCGACCTGGTCCAGCGCGAGCTCCAGCCGCGTGCGGCGGAGGACGAGGCCGCCGACCGCTTCCCACGCGACGTCTTCCGCACCCTCGGCGACGCCGGCCTGCTCTCCCTCCCGTACGACGAGAAGTACGGCGGCGGCGAACAGCCCTACGAGGTGTACCTGCAGGTGCTGGAGGAGCTCGCGGCCGGCTGGCTGGCCATCGGCCTCGGCGTCAGCGTGCACACCCTCTCCTGCCACGCGCTGGCCACCTTCGGCACCGACGAGCAGCGCGACGCGTGGCTGCCCGCCATGCTCTCCGGCGAGCAGCTCGGCGCCTACTGCCTCTCCGAGCCGCAGTCCGGCTCGGACGCGGCCGCGCTGCGCACCCGCGCCGACCTCGACGGCGAGGCGTACGTGGTGAACGGCACCAAGGCCTGGATCACCCACGGCGGCCAGGCCGACTTCTACAGCGCCCTGGTGCGCACCGGCGTCGACGGCCCCAAGGGCATCAGCTGCCTGCTGGTCCCCGGCACCCAGCAGGGCCTGTCCGCGGCCCCGCCGGAGCACAAGATGGGCATGCGCTCCTCGCCGACCGCGCAGCTGCACTTCGACGGCGCGCGCGTCCCGAGCGAGCGGCTGATCGGCGAGGAGGGGCAGGGCTTCCAGATCGCGCTCGCCGCGCTGGACTCCGGCCGCCTCGGCATCGCCGCCTGCGCGATAGGCGTGGCCCAGGCCGCGCTCGACCTCGCGGTCGACTACGCCCGCACCCGGCGCCAGTTCGGCCGCCCGATCGCCGAGTTCCAGGGCCTGTCCTTCATGCTCGCCGACATGGCCACCCAGATCGAGGCCGGGCGCTCGCTCTACCTGTCCGCCGCCCGGCTGCGGGACGCCGGCCGGCCGTTCTCCAAGGAGGCGGCGATGGCGAAGCTGTTCTGCACCGACGCGGCGATGCGGGTGGCCACCGACGCCGTCCAGGTGCTCGGCGGCTACGGCTACACCCAGGACTTCCCGGCCGAGCGCTACATGCGCGAGGCCAAGGTGCTGCAGATCGTCGAGGGCACCAACCAGATCCAGCGCCTGGTGATCGGGCGCCACCTCACCAAGGGCTGACGCCCGGGGGCCGTCCGGCGGGGGAGCCGCCGGACCGCCCCGATCCCCCCGTACGGCCTCCGGCCGTCACTCCAGGGTGCGGAGTGACGGCCGGAGGCGTTCCCGGCGGAGCGTCAGCTCGCCTTGGCGGTGCGGCCGGTCAGCGCCGGACGACGGCGGCGCTGCTCCGGGATGGCGGCCCGCAGCGCCGCGACGGCCGGGACGGCGGGCGCCACCGGGGCGGCCTCGGGGACCGCGGCGAGCCGTACCGGGCAGTGCGCGACGGCGTGCGAGAACGGCTGGGTGCGCCAGTCCAGCCCGCTCGGAAGCTTGAACAGCGCGTCGAAGCCGGCCGGTTCGGCGTCCTCCTGGGCCTCGACCTCGGCCAGGTCGTCCGTCGGCGTGCCCGAACCCGGGCAGATCGCGGGGGAGAAGGGGTTCCAGGCGGTCGGCAGCAGCGCGTGTTGCGGCAGCCGCTCCTCGTCCGCCACCAGGGCGATCGGGCGGCGGCACTCGGGGCAGTCGACCCGGAAGATGTCCCAGGTCTCCGCCTCGCCGGGGTCGGTGCCCGGCAGGTGGCCGACCGCGAGGTCCTCGCGGTCGGCCATATCGTCGGTCTCGTCGGAGCCCAGCACACGCTGGTCGGTAGCAGGCATGAGGATCCCCCTAGGATCGGGCCCGGCGTGGTCGTCCAGGGCCACAACCAGCACTTCCCTGTGATCCGGACTCATAATCCTGCGGTCCCGTGCACCGTGATGCACCGGGTGTGTCCTTGGCCACACCGGATGCCACATTCGCCCGGCATGTGCCCGCCCGGCACCTGCGAACCCGTCCCGTGCCACCGCGTGCGCCCCCCGTGCTCCCGACCGGGTAGGTTTGCGCACTGTGGAGGATCTCGACCAACGCATCGTCCAGCTGCTCCTCGAGGACGGCCGGATGAGCTACACGGACCTGGGCAAGGCCACCGGCCTGTCCACCTCGGCGGTGCACCAGCGGGTGCGCCGCCTCGAACAGCGCGGGGTGATCCGCGGCTACACCGCGATCATCGACCCCGACTCCGTCGACCTGGCGCTGACCGCGTTCATCTCGGTCAAACCCTTCGACCCGAGCGCCCCGGACGACACCCCCGAGCGGCTGGCCGGCCTGCCCGAGATCGAGGCCTGCCACAGCGTCGCCGGCGACGAGAACTACATCCTCAAGGTCCGCGTCGGCGCCCCCGGCGACCTGGAGGACCTGCTCGCGCGCATCCGCAGCGCCGCCGGCGTCTCCACCCGCACCACCGTCGTCCTGTCCACCCCGTACGAGGCACGCCCCCCGAAGCTCTGACCGCGAACCGGTGGGGTGCAGACTTGGCGGCATGACCGAACGCACCTCCTGGACCGTCCTGCTGCGCGGCGGCGCCGTCTACAGCCCCGCCGACCCCTTCGCCACCGCGATGCTCGTGGAAGGCGGGCACGTCGCCTGGGTCGGCAGCGACGGCGCCGCCGAGGCGTACGCCGCGACCGTCGACGAGATCGTCGAGCTGGACGGCGCCCTGGTCACCCCCGCCTTCGTGGACGCCCACGTGCACGCCACCGCCACCGGCCTGGCGCTCACCGGCCTCGACCTCACCGGCAGCCCCTCGCTGGCCGCCGCCCTGGCCGCCGTCACCGCCTTCGTCGACGCCCGGCCCGAGCCCGGCGGGGTGCTGATCGGCCACGGCTGGGACGAGACCGGCTGGCCCGAGGGCCGCCCGCCCACGCTCGCCGAACTCGACGCCGCCGCCCGTGGCGCCGCGCTCTACCTCTCCCGCACCGACGTGCACTCCGCGCTCGCCACCACCGCGCTGCGCACCCTCACCGAGGGCCTGGCCGGGGCGCCCGGCTTCGACCCCGAGGGCCCGCTCACCAAGGACGCCCACCACGCCGTGCGGCAGACCGCGCTGGCCCGCCTCACCCCCGGGCAGCGCCGCCGGGCCCAGCGCGCCACCCTGGCCCGCGCCGCCGAACTCGGCATCGGCGCCCTGCACGAGTGCGCCGGCCCGGAGATCTCCTCGGAGGCCGACCTGGCCGCCCTGCTGGCCCTGGCCGCCGAGGGTGAGGGGCCCGAAGTCTTCGGCTACTGGGGCGAGTTGGGCGGTGTCGACACCGCCCGCAGGCTCGGTGCGGTGGGCGCCGGAGGCGACCTCTTCGTGGACGGCGCGCTCGGCTCGCACACCGCCTGCCTGCACGCCCCGTACGAGGACGCGGAGCACACCGGCACCGCCTACCTGACCGCCGAGCAGGTCGCCGACCACGTCGCCGCCTGCACCGAGGCCGGGATCCAGGCCGGGTTCCACGCCATCGGCGACGCGGCGGTCACGGCGGTCCTCGACGGCGTCCGGGAGGCCGGCGCCCGGGTCGGCGCCGCCCGGGTCAAGGCCCTGCGCCACCGCGTCGAGCACGCCGAGGCCCTGGACGACAAGGCCGTCGCCGCCTTCGCCGAACTCGGCCTGACCGCCTCCGTCCAGCCCGCCTTCGACGCCGCCTGGGGCGGCCCGGAGGGCATGTACGTCCAGCGCCTGGGCGCCGAGCGGGCGGCCGCCCTCAACCCCTTCGCCGCGCTGCTGCGGGCCGGCGTCCCGCTGGCCTTCGGCTCGGACGCCCCGGTCACCCCGCTCGACCCCTGGGGCACCGTCCGCGCGGCCGCCTTCCACCGGACCCCGGAGCACCGGATCTCGGTCCGCGCGGCCTTCACCGCCCACACCCGCGGCGGCTGGCGCGCGATCGGCCGCGACCAGGACGGCGTGCTCGTCCCCGGTGCCGTCGCCAGCTACGCGATCTGGGCGGCCGGCGAGCTGGTCGTCCAGGCCCCCGACTCCCGGGTGGCGGGCTGGTCCACCGACCCGCGCTCGGGCACCCCCGGGCTGCCCGACCTCACCCCGGGCCACCCGCTGCCCACCTGCCTGCGCACCGTGGTCCGCGGCCGCACGGTGCACCAGCGGTAATCCCCGTGGAACGTCGGGCGGGCACGCCCAAGGGCGTGTCTGACCATTCGCGTCGCGAACCCGGCGGGAATTGTCAGACACGCCCTAGGTTGATCGGCATGACCGAACCGGTGCCCGCCGACTTCACCGTCCCGCGCGAGCTGCTCGCCCCGGAGTTCCGCCTGGAGCCCCTGGGCGAGCGGCACAACGCCTCCGACCACGCCGCCTGGACGAGCAGCATCGACCACATCCGCGCCACCCCCGGCTGGGCCGGCCGCGGCTGGCCGCCCGCCGACGGAATGCCCCCGGAGCGCAACCTCGACGACCTGCGCCGCCACGCCGCCGACTTCGAGGCCCGCACCGGCTTCACCTACACCGTCCTGGAGCCGGACCGCGACGAGGTGATCGGCTGCGTCTACATCTACCCGGACCGCGAGGACCCCTCGGTGGTCTCGGTCAGCTCCTGGGTCCGGGCCGACCGCGCCCACCTGGACGCGCCGCTGCACCGCGCCGTCTCCGACTGGCTCACCGGGCACTGGCCGTTGCGGGATTTCCGCTACGCCCCGCGCTGACCCCGCCGTCACCCTCACCGCACGGGCCACCGACGTTCCGGGGTACCTTCTTCGCACAGCGTCCGAACAGCAAGCCCCAGGAAGATGGTGCGCCGGTGGCCACTCCCGTCACCCAGGAACGGCCCGAGGCCGTACCCGAGCCGCAGGAGCCGGCGCCCCGACCGAGCCGCGGAGCCCGCGCGCTCGCCAGGATCCGCGCCGGGCTCCCGCGCACCGGCCTCGCCGTCCTGGCCGGCCTGCTGCTGGCCCTCGCCTTCCCGCCGTACGACCTGTGGCCGCTGTCGCTGCTCGGGGTCGCCGCGCTCTCGCTGCTGACCCGGGGCCGCACCTTCCGCCAGGGCCTGTGGACCGGCTTCGCGTTCGGCCTGCCGTTCTTCCTGATGCTGCTCAGCTGGCTGCGGGTGGTCGGCTGGGACGCCACGATCGGCCTGTCCGTCGTGGAGGCGCTGTTCCTGGCCCTGCTGGGCGGCGCCCTGGCCGTCACCTCCCGGCTGCCGGGGTGGCCGCTCTGGGCGGCCTGCCTGTGGGTCACCCAGGAGTGGGCCCGCGACCGGCTGCCGCTCGGCGGCTTCCCCTGGGGCCGGCTCGCCTTCGCCAACACCGCCAGCCCGTTCACCCCGCTGGCCGCGCTCGGCGGCGCACCGCTGGTGACCTTCGCGGTCGCCCTCTGCGGCGCCCTGCTGGGCTGGGCCGCGCTGCGGGTGCGCGGGCCCGGCAGGGCCCCGAGGGCGGCCGCGCTGGCGGCGCTCGGCGCGGTGGCCGCGCTGCTGGCCGGCTACCTCGTCCCGGTGCCCACGGCCGCCGACGACACCGTCAAGGTCGCCATCGTCCAGGGCAACGTGCCCAACCCGGGCATGGACTTCCTGGGCCGCCCGATGATGGTCCTCAACAACCACGCCTCGGCCACCGAGCGGCTCGCCGCCGACATCAGGGCCGGCAAGGTCGAGCGCCCCGACATCGTGATCTGGCCGGAGAACTCCTCCGACCTCGACCCGTTCAGCGATCCGCTGGCCCGCCAGCGGATCGACCAGGCGGTCAAGGCGGTCGGGGTGCCGACCCTGGTCGGCACCCTGGTGGACGGCCCGGACGCGCAGCACGTCCAGAACGAGGGCATCGTCTGGGACCCGGTCACCGGCCCCGGCGCCTCCTACACCAAGCAGCACCCCGTCCCGTTCGGCGAGTACGTGCCCTTCCGCGCCCAGCTGATGACGGTGATCACCCGCCTCCAGCGGGTCGCCCGGGACTTCTACCCCGGCGACCACAACGGCGTGATGCAGCTCGGCCCGGCCAGGATCGGCGACGTGATCTGCTTCGAGGTCGCGTACGACGAGATCGTCCGCGACACCGTGGACAGCGGCGCCCGGGTCCTGGTCGTCCAGACCAACAATGCGACCTACGCGAAGACCGGGCAGCCCGAGCAGCAGCTGGCGATGAGCCGGCTGCGGGCCGTCGAGCACGGCCGGGCGGTGCTGATCGCCGCCACCAGCGGCATCAGCGCGGTGATCGCCCCGGACGGCAGCGTCCAGCAGCGCACCGAGGAGCTGACCGCGGCCGAGCTGTCGGCGACCGTCCCGCTGCGCGACGGCACCACCGTCGCCGACCGGGTCGGCGCCGCCCCGGAGTGGACGCTGGCCGTCGGCGGCCTGCTGGCCTGCGGCGCGGCCCTGCTGGCCGGACGGCGCCGGAAGGCGTAGGGCGCGCCACCCGGGCCCGGCCGCCGGAACACCGGCGGCGCGGGAATCGTTGGAGCAGGTGGTGCCGTAGCCGGCCCGGACCTCCCGTGCGGCGCGCAGAGCACCGCTTGGAGTGGATTCGTACCGTGACCCAGCAAGCTACCCCCACCCGTCCGGCCCCGCGCAGCAGGCTCCGCCGGGTGCTGCCGCTGCTGATCACCGCCTGGCTGGTGCTGGAGATCTGGCTGCTGGTCCAGGTCGGCTCCTGGCTGGGCGGCTTCACCGTCGTGCTGCTGCTCGTCGCGGGCGTCCTGATCGGCGGCTCGCTGATCAAGCGGGCCGGGCTGAAGGCGCTGTCGGCGGCGATCGAGCAGAGCAAGAACCCGCAGTCCCAGCAGCCGCAGACCGGCACCAGCATGACCGTGCTGGGCGGCCTGCTGCTGATCGTCCCCGGCTTCCTGTCCGACCTGCTGGCCCTGACCCTGCTCCTCCCGCCCACCCGGGCCCTGTGGCGGGTGCTCGGCCGCCGGGTCGCGGACAAGGCGCTGCGCAGCGCCTCGGTGGCCGGCGCCGACCCGTTCGCGGACGCGATGCGGCTGCAGGAGCAGCTGCGCATCCACCGCCCGGACGGCAAGGTGATCCAGGGCGAGGTCGTGGACCCGGAGGCCGGTCCGCGCGGCCCGCAGGGCCCGGACACCACCTACCGCCCGCCGATCGCCGGCTGACCCGCCCGTTCCGACGGGAGCCCCCGGGGGTACGGAGAACCCGCCCCCGGGGGCTCCTCGCGTGCACGGCACGGCCCGGCGGACGGCTCCGGGAAGGCGGGCGCGGCGCCGGACAACGCGAAAGGGACCCTGGTGACCAGGGTCCCTTTTCGCGTCCTCCCGCTCGGGGCGGGAGAGAGGTGTCAGGCGCTCTTACGGGTGTCTCGCGGGTGCACCGCGAGGTTCATCCCACCGGAGCGGAGCACGGCCAGCCGTTCGGCCAGCACCTCCTCCAACTCCTCGCGCGTCCGGCGCTCCATCAGCATGTCCCAATGGGTGCGCGTCGGCTTGATCTTCTTCTCCTCCGGCTCGTCGCCGTCGAGAAGTGCCGCCTCCTGGCCGCAGAAGCGGCATTCCCAGGTCGCGGGGATCTCCGCCTCGACCGAGAAAGGAACCTCGAAACGGTGTCCGTTCTGACATGCGTACTCGACGGTCTGGCGGGGAGCCAGATCGATACCACGGTCGGTCTCGTAGCTAGTGGCCCCGAGTCGCGTGCCGCGGAGAGCTCGCTCGCTCATGAATCGTGCCTCCCGGGCTTATGGCCCACAGGACTAGTGGTCGCTGTTCTTCGTCGTTCGGTCAACGCTCGGCTTCCGACGAAGATTCCCGTCCCGGGACATGCGTCGTCTTGTAGTGCCGCCCCTGTTTGTACCCACCCGCGCCCGATTTGTCACATCTGGCCGGTGATATCACCCCAGGTGTCACCTATTTCACATCTGGTGATCGAGCGGACTTTCCGTGACGAGCGTACCGGGACGGGATTCGGAGCCGGGCGCCGACCCCTGCCGGGAGCCGAGAACCGGCCGGGGAGGCGGCCCGGGGAGGCGGCCCGGCCCGGCCGTCAGGAGATCGGCCGTGAACGGATCATCGGCTCGCCCTTGGCCAGGTCGACCGGACGGGCCGGATCGGCCGCGGGCACCACCGGCGGGCGGTCCGGGCGCGGCGGCTCGGCGGCGGCCGCCTCGGTGCGGGTGTCCCGGTGCGGCAGCAGGGCGATCACCGCGTCCCGCAGCGCGGCCGGGGCCTCGTCGTCCAGCGGATCGACGGTGGCGGGCACCTGGAGCCGGACCGGGGCGCCGTTGCCGATCCGGGCGTAGCCGCGCCCGATCGGGGCGCGGGCGGCGGGCACGATGTCCAGCGGCGCGCCGAGCGCTTCGCGCCCCTCGTCCGGGCCGGCCGGGCCGAGCACCACGCGGGCCCGGGTGGTGGCGCGGACGGTGGCGGTGATCCGGTCCCGGGCCTCCAGGTCGTCGGCGACCACCACGGTGACCCGGGCGGCCCGGCCGTGGCGCAGCGGGAGCTCCAGGAGGTCCTGCGGGTCGGGGCGGCCCTCGGCCCGGGCGAGCTCGCTCAGCTCGGTCGGGTGGTCCAGCAGCAGCCACAGCGGCCGGGTGACGTCCTCGGGCGGGGCGGTTCCGGCGTGCCGGGCGGCGTTGAGCGCGGCGAGCCTGCGCTCGGTCTCGCCGACGGCCCAGTCCAGGGCGGCCAGCGCGCCGTGCAGGCTGGTCTCCACGGTGTGCACGCCGGGCCGGTTCACCAGGCAGGCGTGCTCGCCGGTGCCCGCACCGTCGACCACCACCAGGTCGGCGTACGGGAGGGCCTGGAGCGCCACCGAGCGCAGCAGGCTGGAGGTGCCGTAGCCGGTGACGCCGAGCACCAGCAGGTGCGGCTCGGCGGAGCGCGGGCCGGTGCGCCAGACCACCGGCGGCTGCTGGACGGTGGTGCCGCCCCGGACGACCGGGATGGTCCGGGCGGTGCCGTCCTCGTCGGTGAAGCCCAGCACGATCTCGCCGGGGGCCGCCACGAAGCGCTGGGCGGCGATGTCGGCGGCCAGCGGGGCGAGGGCGGTGATCCGCAGCCGGTTGGACTCCTCGTCCCAGTCGAAGCGGTACTCGCGGGCCCGGCCGGCCTTGCCCTGGACGACCTGCTCGATCCGGGCCCGGGCGGCCGGCTCGGTGTCGGTGAAGTAGGCGGGGTAGGTCATCTCCAGCCGGGAGAGCCGGCCCTCGCCGTCGAAGTCCCACGCGCTGAAGGCGTTCTTGTGGCTGCCCTCGAAGTGGTACAGCGGGTTGGCGTCCTCGGGTCCGCACAGGTACGGGGTGAGCGCCGAGTAGAGGGCGGCGAGCTTGACGTCGGCGACGTCCGGGGCGGGCGGTGCGGGCGTCGCCCTGGGGGTCCGGCCGGCCCAGGCGGCGCTGGCCATCAGGGTGATCAGGGCGAACAGCAGGCCGTGCGGCAGCAGGTAGACGCCGATCAGCAGGGCGGCGGTCAGGAACAGCGTCGGCCCGCGGCGGTCCTTGGGGGTGGCCTGCCAGCGGGACTTGGCCCAGTCCACGTGGTGGCGCAGGCCGCGGCCGATCACGGAGAGCGGGGCGAACATGTCGGAGGCGTGGTCCCCGGCGGTCCGGGCGATCGTGCGGCCCTTGGTGAGGTGGCGGTGGAGCGGCATTCCTTGACTCCCCGAACGGCGGGACGGGTGGGGTGGCGGGGGTGGGCAACGACGGGGCCCGGGGCGGTGGGATCCGCGCCCGGGCCGGTACGGAGGAGATCTGGACGCGGTCAGAACTTGATGCCGCTGAGCAGGCTGGCGAGGCTCGCGCCGCCCGCGGTGATGCTCGGTGCGATCGAGGAGCCCGCGATGTAGAAGCCGAAGAGGGCGCAGACGATGGCGTGGGAGACCTTTAGTCCGTCCCGGCGGAAGAAGAGAAAGGCGATGGTGCCGAACAGGACGATGCCGGAAATCGAGAGGATCACGTTCCGCTCCTCAGGAAGGGGGACAAGCAGGGGCGTTACAGAAAGTGCACCAATCGTGACAAAAAGTAATAGATGATGGAACGGTGCAAATGGGTGGTTCTGCCGTCCAATACCGTTCCGGTGGCCGGGTGGCGGTATGCGGCCCGGCCGGGGTGGGGCCGGGCGCCGAGGGGATTCGATGTGCCGAGGCATTCCCGGGCGGAGGGCGGGAAGTTTCCGGGGGGTCCGGGAAGTTCGCTCGAATGGCTGCGCAACGCGCGCGGCCGTGTGTCGTGGCGGGCGCGGGCCGTCATCCGGATTCCGGACGCCCGCTGGCCCGTTCCGGCGCCGACCGCTACCGTGCCCTGGGCGCAGCCCCGAGACCGCCCGACGACCCGACCGGAAAGGCCGCCCGCCATGACCGACGCCGCCAGCCAGCAGCCCGCCGACGCCCCCGACGCCGAGGTGACCGCGCTCGCCGGGAAGCTCTTCGACGCCGCCCGGGCCGGGGAGACCGAGACCCTGTCCGCCTACCTGGACGCCGGGGCCCCGGCCGACCTCACCAACGGCCGCGGCGACACCCTGGTGATGCTCGCCGCGTACCACGGCCACGCCGCGACGGTGGCGGAGCTGCTCCGGTACGGCGCCGACCCGAACCTCGCCAACGACCACGGGCAGACCCCGCTGGCCGGGGCCGTCTTCAAGGGCGCCACGGACGTGCTGGACGTCCTGCTGGCCGGCGGCGCCGACCCGCGGGCCGGCGCCCCGAGCGCCGTGGACACCGCCCGGATGTTCGGCAAGGACGACCTGGTCGCCCGGTTCGAGGCCCGCTGAGCGGGGATCGTAGGCTTTTCGACATGAGCACCAGCACCGCCCGGGACACCGGCACCGTCGAGTTCCGCATCACCGGCTACGCCCACCCCGACGCCCAGACCCTGTCGGCCGAGGTGCAGCAGGAGTACGTGCGCCGCTACGGCGACCCGGACGAGACCGTCATGCGCCCCGAGGACTTCGAGGCGCCGGCCGGCCTGTTCATGATCGCCTACCTGGACGGCCGTCCGGTCGCCTGCGGCGGCTGGCGGGCCAAGCAGGCCGGCCCGGACGGCCTGCGCGACGGCGACGCGGAGCTGAAGCGGATGTTCGTGGTCCCCGCGGCCCGCGGCCGCGGCCTGGCCCGCGCGGTGCTGGGCCGCCTGGAGCGGACCGCGATCGAGGCCGGGCGGACCCGCTTCATCCTGGAGACCGGCACCGAGCAGCCCGAGGCCGTCGCGCTGTACCGGTCCGAGGGCTACGACGCGATCCGGAAGTTCGGCATCTACAAGGAGCACGCGCAGAGCATCTGCCTCGGCAAGGAGCTGGCCGCGGCGGTCTGAGCGACCGCTGCGCGGGGAAGGCTCCCGTCGGCCCGAAGGGGGAGACGGATGAGTCACCGAGCACCCGGAGCCGACCGGCTCCCCGACCCGGCCGCGCCCGGCGGGGAGCTGGACCGGCTGGTCGGGGAGGGCGCGCGCACCGTCGGGGCGGGAGCCGTCTGGGCCGTCGGCGACGCCGGCGGCACACTCGGCGGCGGCAGCCACGGTGTGCTCGGGCAGGGGCCGTACGCGCGGCTGCGGCCCGGGCCCGACACGCTGTACGACCTCGCCAGCCTCACCAAGGTCGTCGCACTCTGGCCCTGCGCGGGGGTGCTGCGGCAATCCGGGCGGCTCCCGCTGGACGAGCCGCTCGGCCGCTGGTGGCCGCCGGCCGCCGGACACCCCGCCGGCGAGGTGACGGTCCGTCAACTCCTCGCCCACACCGCGGGGATGCTCCCGTACACCCGCTTCGAGCAGCTCTACGGACGCGACCCCGCGGCGATCCGGGCCGGAGTGCTCGCCGCCCCGCTGCACCGCCCGCCGGGCACGGCCGTCGAGTACACCGACCGCGCCGCCGTCCTGCTCGCCCACCTGGTCGAGGACCTCGGCGGCGCGCCGCTGGACGAGCTCGCCGCGCGCTGGGTCTGGGGGCCGCTCGGCATGACCGACACCCGGTACGGCCCGCTCGGCGGCGCGCTCGCCGCCCGCACCGCGCCCACCGAGTACGAGGAGGGCGCCGGCACCCACCTGTGCGGCGTCGTCCACGACCCCTCCGCCCGGCTGCTCGGCGGGGTCTCCGGCAACGCCGGGGCCTTCTCCACCGCCCGCGACCTCGCCCGCTTCCTCACCGCGCTGCTCGCCCCGCCGCCCGGGGCGCCCTGGGGCGAGCCGTGGATAGACGAATCGCTGCGCGAGCACACCGGCGGCCTCGCCCCCGCCCGCGGCCTGTCCTGGCTGCACGCTCCCGGCACCGACCCGGCCGAGGGCACCTTCGTCCACTACGGCTTCACCGGCACCGGCTTCTGGGTCTCCCGCAGGCTCGGCCGCTGGGCCCTGCTGCTCACCAACAAGGTGCACTACGACCGGGGGATCCAGCAGCTCACCGACCTGCGCAACGCCTTCCGGCGGGCCGTGTTCGGGCAGGCGTCCCCACCGGCACTCATTCGGGTGGATTAGGAGCCGACCGGCTTTCCCGGGGCCGCGATCACGGCAGAGTGGCCGCGAGGACGGGAACCCGGCGGAGGAGGCGCGATGACGGACACCTGGGCACTCTCGGAGGAGGAGTGGCTCGCCGGGATGGTGCGCGCCTACGTCGGCTGCAGCGTCCTGCTCACCGACGGGGCGGGCCGGGTCCTGCTGCTGAAAGCCAGCTACCGCGACCAGTGGCAGTTCCCCGGCGGCGGGATGGACCGGGAGGAGGGGCCCGCCGAGTGCGCGGCCCGCGAACTGTACGAGGAGACCGGGCTGTTGGCCGGGCCGCTGCGGCTGCTCGTCGTGGAGTGGCGCGACTCGATCCCCGACCAGGGCGAACACGCCCACCCCGCCGTGCAGTTCATGTTCGACGGCGGGACGGTCGCGGACGGCACGGCGGTCCGGGCGCAGGCCGAGGAGGTCGCCGACCACGGCTGGGTCACCCCGGCCCGGGCCGCCGTCCTGCTGCAGCCCGGTGCGGCGCGCCGGCTCACCGCGGCCCTGGAGGCCCGGCGGACCGGCGCCGCCGCACTGCTGCACTCGGACGGGTACGTGGGGTGACGGGCGGTCAGAGCAGCGTGCTCCAGTAGGACCAGAACCGGTTGAGGACCAGCAGCGCGATCACCGCCGCCCACAGCACCGGCAGCGCCCAGTGGTAGCGCGCCGCCTCCCGGACGACCACCCCCGCCCGCGGGCCCGCCGGGATCACGCCCGTGCGCAGGTTGTGCAGCGTCGTGTACCAGAACAGCACCACCACCGTGGCCCACACCACCATGCAGTACGGGCACAGCGCGCCGATGTCGTACAGCGCCTGGTAGATCAGCCAGTGCGCGAACACCACGCCCAGCGCGGTGCCCGCGTTCAGGCCCAGCCAGAACCAGCGCCGGTACCCGGCACCGGCGAGCAGCCCCGCGCCGATCGCCGTCAGCGCGCCGAAGGCGGCCAGCCCGAGCAGCGGGTTCGGGAAGCCGAAGACCTCCGCCTGCTCGGTGCGCATCACCGAACCGCAGCTGATGATCGGGTTGATGTTGCAGCTGGGGACGTAGGAGGGGTTCTCCAGGATGCGGAGCTTGTCGAAGGTCAGGACGGCCGAGGCGGCCAGCCCGACCAGGCCGCCCAGGAACAGCAGCAGGGCGTAGGCCCGGCTCGCGCCGATCGGGGCCCGGGCGGCGGCGGAGTCGGAAGCGGAGCGGGACGGGTGCACGGTGGTAGCGGCGGTCATGACAGCACACTCCGGTGGCTGGCTGGGAGGAGCCGGCCCGGCCGGGAGTTCGGCCGGGCCGGGTGGTGCCGTACGGTGCGGGGGTGCGCGGGGGCGGAGGCGCGGCCTACTGGAGGCCGGCGGCCTGCTTCACCTGCGCGGTGAACTGCTCCGGCGGGACCACGGCGTTGCCGGCGAACAGGGTGATCTGCTTGCCGTCCACCTTGACGGTCGGCGTGCCGGTCACCCCGCTGCCGTTGAACGCGTCGGAGACCTTGGCCGCCCACGGGGCATAGGTCTTGTCGGTCACCGCCTTCACGAAGGCGTCCGTCTTCAGCCCGGGCACCTGGCCGGCCAGGTCCAGGATGTGGTCGACGTCGCCGAAGCCGTCCTCGCGCTCGTCCGGCTGGTTGGCGTACAGCACGTCGTGGAACGCCTTGAACTGGTCCACGCCCTCGTTCAGCGCGGCGCCGGCCGCGGCCAGCGCGGTGCGCGAGCCCTTGCCGCCGAGGTTCTTGTCCAGGAACGCCGCCAGGTGGAACTCCACCTTGATCCGGCCGTCCTCGGTGAGCTTCTTGACGGTCTCGCCGTTGGCCACCTCGAAGTGCTTGCAGACCGGGCAGCGGAAGTCCTCGTAGATCTCCATGGTGTGCGGGGCGTCGGCCTTGCCGTAGGTGATCACCGTGCCGTTCGGGCCGGAGGCGTTGGCGGGGGTGACCAGCGGGGCCGACGCGGCGGCGGAGGACTTGTCGTTCTTGTCCGAGGCCGAGTTGATCGCGACGGCGACACCGCCCGCGAGGGCCAGCACGACGACCGCGGAGACCGTCACGACGATCCGCTGACGGCGCTTGGCGGCCTGCTGCTCGCGGCGCTGCGCCTCCTGGATCCGCTCACGGGCACTGATGCGCTTGGCCTGCTGCTTGCTGGGGGCCTGAGCCATGGGGAAGTCAACTCCTGTACGCGGCGCGCGGGTGCGCGCGGGGAGCCGCACCGGGTGCGGCGGGGTCGGTGAACGCGGGAGTCGTGCGCACTGCCTGCGGGCGTACCGGGGCCGTCCGGCCGGGTACGGGGGTGATCAGATCGGGACGGTGATCAGCAGGCAGGCGCGAAGGCGGGCGGGCCGCGCCGGGGCGCCGGGCTCAGCACCACGTCCTCGCGGCGCGGCCGGGCACGGTCCGACACCGGCAGCGGCACCCGCAGCACCGGACGCACCGGCGCGGGGAGCAGCAGGACGACCAGAGCGCGCAGCGGGCCGGCCAGCGACTCGCGCAGCGCGCACAGCGCCCGGGCCAGGCCGGACAGGGCGGCGTCGCCCATCCGCAGCCAGGCCGAGGCGGCGAGGGCGATTACCACGTGCACCAGCAGGAGCAGCAGCTGGGTCGCGGCGGGGGCCAACTGCCCGGCGTGGCCCAGCGGGCCGCTCAGCAGCGAGCCGTCCACCGACCCGCCGCCGCAGACCAGCAGGTTCACCCCGCGGGCGGGCACCTGACCGGCCAGCACCGGCGAACAGCCGGCCTGGCCCAGGTTGAACGTGGTGTTGAGCAGCAGCTCGACCGGCACCATCACGCCGGAGATGTGCAGCATCCGCCGTTCCCCGCCGGCCAGGACGGCCGCGACCAGGAAGACGACGGCACCGGCCGAGGCCACCAGCGACAGCGGCAGCGGGCGGCCCGTGATGACGACCTGGCCCAACGCGGCCATCGGCACGGCGAGCGCGGTGAACACCGCGGCCCGCAGGGCCCTGGTCGCACGGGAGGAGGTCGTCACGCTCCGGAGTATGTCATGGCGCTCGCATCCGGCACGAGGGCCCGTAGGTCCCTGGTCCGGCTGACGCGCGATCAGTAGCCTGCGGGGTTCGACAGCGGGCTCGACGGCGGGCCGGGCCGCCCGCGGGGTCGCCCGCCCGGCTGCCGCGCGGTCGACAGCGGCCCGACGCGGATTAGCCTGGAAGGCGTTCCCGCTGACCCGACGAGGGGGCGAGCGTCCATGGCGAGACCCGACACCACGGTGGGGCAGGTGCTGCTGGCCCGCCTGGAGGCGCAGGCGGCAGTGCTGGCCGGCCTGGACGACGCCGTCCGGGCGGACGAGCCGGACGCCGTGCACCGGATGCGGGTCGCCTGCCGGCGGCTGCGCAGCGCCCTGCAGACTTTCCGGCGGCTGGTCGCCCCCGGAGCGACCGACGAACTGGTCTCGGAGCTGCGCTGGCTCGGCGGCGTCCTGGGCAGGGCGCGGGACCGCGAGGTGCTGGCCGCACGGCTGGCCGCCGAGGCCCGCGAGCTGCCCGCCGGGTGCGGCCCGCAGCGGGTCGCCGCAGCGCTGGACCGGTGGGGCGAGGCCGAGTACCGCGCCATCTGGCCCGAGGTGGTCGCCGCCCTGGACAGCCCCCGCCGCCGGGCGCTCGGCGAGGCTCTCGCCGGCTTCCTCGCGGACCCGCCGCTGCGCCGGCGTGCCGCCCGCAGCGCCGTCCCGGAGCTCTCCCGCATCGCCGCCCGCGAGCAGCGGCGTACGGCCGGGCGGGTCGGGGCGGCCCTTGCCGCCGCCCCCGACGAGCGGACCCGCGCGCTCCACGAGGCCCGCAAGGCGGCCAAGCGCGCCCGCTACGCCGGCGAGGCCGCCGCCCCGGCGGCCGGCGCCCGGGCCGAGCGCTACGCGAAGCGGATGAAGGCCGTCCAGGAGGTGCTGGGCGAGCACCAGGACGCCGTGGTGGCCGCGACCGCCCTCGCGACCCACGCGGTCACCGGTGGCGAGCCGTTCGGGTACGGCGCCCTGTACGGGCGTCAGCTGGCGTCGGCCGAGGCCGCCCGGCGGCGGCTGCCGGACGTCTGGCGGCGGGCGGGCGAGCGGAAGCTGGCCCGGTTCGGGTAGGGCGTGTCCCGCGGATCTCCGCTCGCCGCCGGGTGCGCGAAGAGTCGCGGCCACCCCCGGGGCGGCGGCTACCCCGGGGCGGCGGCGGTCCGGGGCCGGTCCCCGCCGGCCGCCGCGAAGGCGTGCCGGGTGGGGCTGTCGGGCGGGGCGAGGAAGGCGAAGAGGTGGCGGCCGTCCTCGGGGAGGGGCAGGACGGTGTAGTCGAGGACGGTGGCGGCGAGGGCCGGGTGGCGGACGTGGAGGCGGCCGGGGCGGGGCGGGGCGGCGCGGTGGCGGTCCCAGAGCTCGGCGAAGACGGGGCTGTCGGCCGACAGCCGGTGGACCAGGGCGAGCAGGGCGCGGTCGCGGGGACGGTCGGCGTGCTGGGCGCGCAGTGAGGCGACCAGGTCGGCGCCGATCGAGCCCTCGGCGGCCGTGTTGCCCTGCGAGCGGTCCCGGTACGGGCAGCAGAACACCTGCCAGAGCAGGTTCCGTTCACGGGCCGGCCGTCGTTCCGGCCCGGCCAGCAGCAGGGCGGCGGGCCGGTTCCAGGCCAGCAGGTCGAAGGTGGGGCCGGTGACGAAGGCGGGCGCGGCGTCCAGGGTGTCCAGCAGGGCGAGGGTGGTCGCGGGGAGCGCCGGGGCTTCGGCGGGCGGCGGGGCCGGGCGGTGCGGGCGGGCGGCCAGCCGGTGCAGGTAGCCGCGCTCGGGGGCGGTCAGTTGCAGGGCCTCGGCGAGGCCGTCGAGGACCGGGCCGGTCGGCACCCGCTGGCGGCCCTGTTCCAGGCGGGCGTAGTAGTCGGCCGAGATCCCGGCGCGGGCGGCGACCTCCTCGCGGCGCAGTCCGGGGGTACGGCGGCGTCCGGAGGCGGGCAGGCCGGCGTCGGCGGGCGCGAGTCGGGCGCGGCGGGCGCGGAGGAAGGCGCCCAGCGGGGTCTCGGGCATGCGCGTCAGGCTGCCACAGCTCGCCCGGGACAGCCAGGACCTGGCTGTCCCAGGAAGCCGGTTCCCGGGGAGCGCCCGGCCGCTGGTGGGCCGGCGGGTACGGCGGCAGGCTCGCCGCATGGGACTTCTCGACGACAAGGTCACGATCGTCACCGGCGCCGGGCGGGGCATCGGCGCGGCCGCCGCCCGGCTGTTCGCCCGGGAGGGCGCGCTGCTGGTGCTCGCCGCCCGCTCCGGCACCGAGGTGGAGGAGCTGGCCACCGAGTTGCGTGCCACCGGGGCCGAGGCGGTGGCGGTCGCCGCCGATCTGACCACGGCCGCCGGTGCGCAGCGGACGGTGGACACCGCGCTGGAGGCCTTCGGCCGGCTGGACGCGGCCTTCGACAACGCGGGCAACGGCCTGCCGCCGGCCCCGCTCACCGAGCGTTCGGAGGCGGAGTGGGACGACACCCACGCGCTCAACCTGCGCGGCACCTGGCTCTGCCTGCGGGCCCAGCTGCGGGCGATGACGGAGGCCGGGCGCGGCGGCGCGGTGGTGCTCAACTCCGGTGTGGGGGCGCTGGTCGGGGGCTTCGGCGACGGCGCCCAGCAGGCCGCCAAGCACGGCCTGAGCGGTCTGGTGAAGGCGGCCACCGCCGATCACGCCCGGCACGGCATCAGGGTCAACGCCGTCGCGCCAGGGGTGGTGCGCACGCCGGGCACCGAGCCGTTCTTCGGGTCCGGGCCGGAGTTCGCCGCGCTGGTGGAGCGCTCCACGCCGCTGGGCCGGCCGGGTACGGACGAGGAGGTGGCGCAGGCGGCCGCCTGGCTGCTGAGCGACCGGGCCTCGTACGTCGCGGGTGTGACGCTGCCGGTGGACGGCGGGATCACGGCCACCCGGCGGTTCGACTGACCGGGCCGCGCGAGCGCGGTTGAGCGGGCGAGGCCATCGATGGGGGCGGGCTACCGGGGGTCGAGCCCCGCCGAGCGGGCCGCCTCGCGCAGCAGGTCCCGGAGCATCGGGGTGGTCAGCCGGCCGGTGTTCGTGTTGCGCGGGCTCACGTGGTAGCAGCCGTACATCCGCAGGTCCGGGCCGCCGTCGCGGGCCGGGAAGACGGCCAGGGCGGCGTGGCCGAAGGCGGGGCGGGGGCGGGGGACCCGCCAGCCGGCGTCCGCGATCACCGGCAGCATCGCCTGCCAGGCGAAGCCGCCGAGGGCGACGACGGTGCGCACGGTGGGGCGCATCAGCTCCAGCTCCCGGGTGATCCAGGGCCGGCAGGTGTCGCGTTCGGCGGTGCTGGGCCTGTTGTCCGGCGGGGCGCAGCGGACCGGGTCGGTGATCCGGACGCCGGACAGCTCCAGGCCGTCGCCGTGGCGGACGGACTCGGGGCGGTTGGCGAACCCGAGCTCGTACAGGGCGGCGTAGAGCAAGTCGCCGGAGGGATCGCCGGTGAAGATCCGGCCGGTGCGGTTGGCGCCGTGGGCGGCGGGGGCGAGGCCGACCAGGACGAGCGGGGCGTCCGGCGGCCCGAAGCCCGGGACGGGGCGGGCCCAGTAGTCCCAGTCCCGGTAGGCGCGGCGCTTGGTCCGGGCGGTCTCCTCGCGCCACTGGACCAGGCGCGGGCAGGCCCGGCAGCCGGTGACGACGCGGTCCAGCGCGGCGAGTCCGCCGGCCCGGACGGCCGCCCCGGCGGGATGGCGGGGGTCGTCGGGATCGAAGGCGGGGTCGTCGGCGGGCGAGGAGGACGCGGCCACGGTCGGCATGGCCAGGATCCTAGGGCGTGGGACGTTCGCTCCGGCGCGGACCGGGCAGGCGTAGCGTGGAATCAGTTGCTCCGGCGGTCCCCGGCCGGTCAGGGTCGGCGCAGGCCGGACACGCCGGTGTGCGCGCAGGCCGCGAGGAGGCCGCCATGATCGTCGATGCGGTGCTGGGGGCCCTCGGAGCGCTGGCAGGGCTGGGGGCGATCTGGGCGGGCCTGAGCATCAGGGTCGTCCAGCAGTTCCAGAAGGGCGTGGTGTTCCGCTTCGGGAAGGTGCGCGACGAGGTGCGCGATCCCGGGCTGGTGGCGCTGATGCCGATCGCGGACCGGCTGCGCAAGGTGAACGTGCAGATCGTGACGATGCCGATCCCGGCGCAGGAGGGCATCACCCGGGACAACGTGACCGTGCGGGTGGACGCGGTGGTCTACTTCCGGGTGGAGGACCCGGTGAAGGCCACGGTCAACGTGCAGGACTACAACTTCGCGATCTCCCAGGTCGCGCAGACCTCGCTGCGCTCGATCATCGGCAAGAGCGAGCTGGACGACCTGCTGGCCAACCGGGAACCGATCAACCAGGGGCTGGAGTTGATGATCGACAGTCCGGCGCTGGGCTGGGGCATCGAGATCGACCGGGTGGAGATCAAGGACGTCGCGCTGCCGGAGTCGATGAAGCGCTCGATCGCCCGGCAGGCGGAGGCCGAGCGGGAGCGGCGGGCCCGGATCATCACGGCGGACGGCGAGTACCAGGCCTCGGAGCGGCTGTCGGACGCCGCGGCGGTGATGAGCAAGACCCCGGCCGCGCTCCAACTGCGGCTGTTGCAGACCGTGGTGGAGGTGGCCGCGGAGAAGAACTCGACGCTGGTGCTGCCCTTCCCGGTGGAGCTGCTGCGCTTCCTGGACAGCGCGACGGAGGTCCAGCAGCGGAACCTGCTGACGGCTGCCGCGGTCGCGGCCGGGGCGAAGGCCGTGGAGGAGGCGGTGGAGAGCGGCGAGGTGTCGGAGGAGGAGCTCGAACCGGAGCAGCCCAGGCACGAACCCCCGCCCCTGGAGGAGGTGTTGGAGAAGTCGCCGCTGGTCGGTCCGGAGTCGCCGGACGGCCGGGTCGGGCAGGGCGGCCGGGTCGAGGAGAGCGGCCGGGTCGAGGAGAGCGGTCGGGTCGAGCAGGGCGGCGGGGCCGAGCAGGGCGGCCGTACCGGCCCGGCCGGGGGCGGCTGAGCGCGCCGGCCCCGGTGGCGTCGGTCACCGGCCCGGACCACGATGGACGGGGGAAGGGAAGCCAGGCCAGGAGGCGGACCATGACCATAGCCAGCGACATCATGCACCCGGGCGCCGAGTGCATCCGCGAGCACGAGACGCTCGCGGCCGCCGCCCGGATCATGCGGGAACGCCATGTGGGCGCCCTGCCCATCTGCGGGCCGGGCGACAAGCTGCTGGGGATCGTGACCGACCGCGACATCGTGCTGCGCTGCGTCGCCGAGGGCCGTGACCCGGCGTCGGTGACGGCGGGCGAGCTGGCGCAGGGGCGCCCGATGACGGTGGAGGCGGACGAGGACTGCGAACAGGTGCTGCGGGTGATGGAGCAGTACCAGGTGCGCCGGCTGCCGGTGATCAACCACCCCGAGCACAAGCTGGTCGGCATGATCAGCGAGGCGGACATCGCGCGCGGTCTGCCGCGGGCGCGGGTCGCCGAGTTCGTCTCGGCGGTGTGCGCGGAGCAGGAGCCCGCGGGGGCCGCCCAGGGCTGACACCGTCGAGCGCCCGCGGGCGCGGAAGCCGGTTGCCGGATGCCGGGCGGGTCATCCCAGGGCGTAGACGGCGGTGGCGTGCGCGGCGGGATCCTCGGTGCCCCCGGTGCCGCCGGCGCCGCCGGCGCCTTCGGTGCCCTCGGTGGCGAGGGTGATGTCGAGGAAGGCGAGCCGGCGGCCGAGCCTGGTGATCCTGGCGTGCACCAGGACGTCCCGGGCGAGGACCGCGCGCTGGAAGGTGGTGGACTGCTGGACGGTGGTCATCGGGCCGAATCCGCCGCGGGCCGCGCACAGCGCGATCACGCAGGCCGTGTCGGCGGCGGCCATCAGTACCTGGCCGGACAACGCGCCGCCCTCGCGGGCGAGCCGGTCGGACCAGGGCAGCCGCAGGACGGCGTGCTGCTCGCCGGCTTCGACGGTCGACAGGCCCAGGTCCTGCACCCAGGGCGCGAAGTGGTCGGCCAGAATCCTGTCCGCCTCGGCGGTGGTGAGGGTCATCGCGCCATTGTGCCGGGGGTGTTGGCGCGGTGTCAGGAGGCCGGAGCGGCCAGGGTGTCGAGGTGGCGGCGCAGCACCGCGCGCAGCTCGTCCGGGCCGATCAGGTCGGGGTGCTGGACGGCCTGGAGGGTGAGGCCGTCCAGCAGGGCAGAGAGTCGGCGGGTCTCGACGTCGAGGTCGAGGCCGGGGGCCAGGCCGCCGGAGCGCTCGGACTCGGTGAGGACGCGGCGGACCAGGTCGTCGAGTCCGGCCTGCATCTCGGCGGCGCGGGGCCGCAGGTCGGGCCGGGTCCGGGCGGCGGTGACGAAGGAGAGCCAGAGCGCGGACTCCTCCCGGCGTCCGGCGTCCAGGGGGAGGGTCTCGGCGAGCAGCCGGACGGTCCGTTCGCGCCGGTCGGTGCCGGCGGTGGCCGGGTCGAGCAGGACGGCGGCGTGGGTCCGGATGCGGGCCTCGATCCGGTGGGCCAACTCGCCCATCGCGAAGATCATCAGCTCCGGGCCGCCGGCGAAGTAGTGCCGTACCGAGCCGATGGCCAGTCCGGCCTCCTCGGCGACGTTGCGCAGGGAGGCGTGCTCCAGCCCTTTCCGGGCCGCGACGCGCAGGACGGCGTCGGCGACGGCCTGGCGGCGCTCGGCGGGGTCGACGATCTTCGGCATGTTGCCGTTATAGCACGGGCGAGCTAAATTGCTGATTTAGCACGGTCGAGCTACAAAACTCCGGGGGAGCGGGAATGGACAACTGGGTCTACGTGGGGCTGGTCGCCGCCGTGGTCGTGGTGGTGGTGATCAGGCGGCTGCGCGGCGAGCCGCTCAACGCCCGGGACCTCTTCGCGGCGCCGGCGATCCTCACCGGCCTCGGCGTGTGGGCGCTCGCCCAGCGGCACGGCCTCGGCGCGGCCGACTACGGCTGGATCGCGGCGGGTGCCGCGCTCGGCCTCGCGCTGGGGGCGGTGCGCGGCGCCACCATCCAGGTCCACGAGCGGGAGGGCGTGCTGTGGCAGCGCTACACCGGGCGGACCTTGCTGGTCGCGGCGCTCTCGCTCGCCGTGATGGCCTGCTTCGCCGCGCTCGCCGGGCACTTCGGCCTGGCCCCGGACGCCAGGCCGGTCCAGCTGTCGATCGGCGTGGGCTTCCTGGGGGAGGCCCTGGTGGTGGGCTGGCGCGGGGTCTCCTCGGGGACTCCGTTCGCGCCCGAGCAGCGGGGTTCGAGCCCCCTCGATCGACTCCGGCGGTAACTTTGGTTGTCAGAATGGGACTTGGTAACTAAAGTTGTCGGCATGACGATCGCGGAGATCACCCATGAGGAACAGGCCGAGCTGGCCAAGGCCCTTCTCGACGCCCTCGGCCCCCTTGCCGCCGCCGTACGCGCCCGCGCGACCGGCCTGCCCGCGGAGCGGATGTGGGACGCCGAGCCGGTCGAGGCCGCCCTCTCGGTGCTGTCCGCCTGGAAGCTGGTGGACGCCGAGGTCAAGCGGCTCACCGCGGGCGCGGCCGCCACCGCGGGCTCCTACGGCGCCGGGTACGAACAGCTCGGCGCGGCCTGGGGCATCACCCGGCAGGGTGCCCGGAAGAAGTGGCCGGAGGCCGTCAGCCGTCCGGTGGCGCGCCCGGGATCGCTTCGACTGTTCGGCGGAACAGCCGAGTTGATCGAGGACGCGGCCGCCGGCGGCTGGCGCTGGACGGCCACCGGCGCCGACGGCACGACCGGCGGGGCCGCCGTCGGCCACCCGACCCGGGAGGAGGCCGCGGCGCACGCCGGGGCCTTCCTCGCGGCGCACGCACCCGGCAAGGAGCCGCAGGGCACCCGATAGGGCGTGCCGGAGGCGCCCTCGTCAGCTCCCGGGCCGCAGCTCCCGGGCGATCAGCTCCGCCAGGTGCAGAGCCTGCCGCCCGTCGGCGAGTTGGGAGATCTGGGTACGGCAGCTGAAGCCGTCCGCGAGGACCACCGTCCGCGGCCCGGCGGCCCGCACCTCGGGCAGCAGCACCCGCTCCGCGATGGCCTCGGACACCTCGAAGTGGCCCCGCGCGAAGCCGAAGTCGCCCGCCAGGCCGCAGCAGCCGGATTCCAGCACCCGGTTGTTCAGGCCGAGCCGGGCCTCCACCCGGCGGTCGGCGGCGCTGCCGAGCACCGCGTGCTGGTGGCAGTGCGTCTGGGTGACGGCGTCCAGCGGGATCCGGGGGAGCGGGGCGTCCGGGGCGTACTCGTCGAGGAACTCGGCGAAGGTCCGGGTGCGGTCGGCGAGCGGGCGGCCCTGTGCGCCGAGCAGCCGGGGCAGGTCCTCGCGCAGCATCGCGGTGCAGCTGGGGTCCAGGCCGACCACGGGGGTGTCGGCCTGGATCCCGGCTACCGTCAGCGCCCGCAGGCTGCGCCGCAACACCCGGCGGGCGGTTCCGAGTTGGCCGGTGGAGTACCAGGTGAGGCCGCAGCAGACCGGTCCTGCGGGCAGCCGGACGTCGAAACCCAGGTGCTCCAGCACCTCCACGGCCGAGCGCAGCACGTTCGGCTGGAGGTGGTCGGAGAAGGTGTCCGGCCACAGCAGCACCGGCCGGGCGCCCGCCGGGGCCGGGTGGGCGGCGCGGTGCCGCCGGTACCAGGCGGTGAAGGTCTCCGGCGGGAGGACGGGCAGCACCCGGCGCGGGTCGATCCCGCCGAGCCGCTTGATCGGCCCGCCGGCCCGGGAGCGGGCGATCGTGTTGGCCGCCCCGGGGGCGAGCGCGACGGCCCGCAGCCAGAGCGGCAGCCAGCCCATCGAGTAGTGCGCGAGCGGCCGCGGCCGGTGCCGGTAGTGCTGGTACAGGAACTCGGACTTGTAGGTCGCCATGTCGACGTGGACCGGGCAGTCGCTCGCGCAGCCCTTGCAGCTCAGACAGAGGTCCAGCGCCTCCCGGACCTCCTCCGAACGCCAGCCGTCCGGGACGGCGTCCCCGCGCAGCATCTCGGCGAGCAGCCGGGCCCGCCCCCGGGTGGAGTGCCGCTCCTCGCCGGTGGCCAGGTAGCTCGGGCACATCACCCCGCTGCCCGGGGCCACGCACTTGGCGACGCCCACGCAGCGGTGCACCGCCTTGACCAGGCTGCCGCCGTCCTGTTCGTAGGGGAGGGCCAGCGGCAGCGTGCGGCGCGGGGCGGTGACGAAGCGCAGGTCGGCGTCGAGCGGGCGGGGATCGACCAGGGCGCCCGGGTTGAGCAGGTTCTCCGGGTCCCAGATCCGCTTGAACTCGCCGAAGAGGCCGATGACTTCGGGTGGGTACATGCGTGGCAGCAGCTCGGCCCGGGCCTGGCCGTCGCCGTGCTCGCCGGAGAGCGAACCGCCGTACGAGACCGCCAGATCGGCCGCCTGCTCCAGGAACTCCCGGAAGACCAGCACCCCTTGGGGTTCGTCCAGCGGGAAATCGATCCGCAGGTGCACGCAGCCGTCGCCGAAGTGCCCGTACGGGACGCCGCGCAGGCTGTGCCGGCGCAGCAGGGCGCGCAGGTCCCGCAGGTAGTCGCCGAGCCGCTCGGGCGGGACGGCGGAGTCCTCCCAGCCGGGCCAGGCCTCGCCGCCCCCGGGCAGCCGGGTGACGATTCCCGCGCCGGCCTCCCGGACGGCCCACAGCTGGCGCTGCTCGACCGGGTCGGTGACCAGGGCGACGGAGGCCGAGCGCTCGCGGCGCACCGCGTCGCCCAGCCGGCGGGCGGCCTGGTAGGCGGCCAACGGGGTGTCGCCGCCGGTCTCCAGGAACAGCCAGCACTCGCCGGCGGGCAGCCGGTCCAGGGCGGGCGGGCGCGGGCCGGCGGCGAGCAGCGCGGCGATCAGGTCGGCCGCCATGCCCTCGGCGGTCAGCGGACCGTACGGGAGCAGCGCCGGGACGGCGTCGGCGGCGGCGCCCTCGTCGGGGTAGCCGGCCACCACCAGGGCCCGCGCGGGCGGGTCCTCGACCAGGCGGACGGTGGCGCCGAGCAGCAGCGCGCAGGTGCCCTCGGTGCCGGTGAGCGCCCGGGCCAGGTCGTGGCCGTGCTCGGGCAGCAGGGCGTCCAGCGGGTAGCCGGAGGTGCGGCGGGGCAGTTGCGGCATGCCCTGCCGGATGACGGCGAGGTTGCGGTCGGTGAACTCCTGCAGCTCGGTGTGGAGTTCGCCGATCCGCCCGGGCCGTGCGGCGAGCGCGGCGCGCTCCGCGGCGGTGAGCCGCCCGCCGACGGTCAGCTCGGTGCCGTCCGCGAGCAGCAGCTCCAGCCGCTCGACGT
Source organism: Kitasatospora sp. NPDC058063 (assembly GCF_042885395.1). Classification (NCBI taxonomy): domain Bacteria; kingdom Bacillati; phylum Actinomycetota; class Actinomycetes; order Kitasatosporales; family Streptomycetaceae; genus Kitasatospora; species Kitasatospora sp. NPDC058063. The sequence goes on along the minus strand of NZ_JBHVSD010000018.1, from coordinate 34,761 downwards.
TGTCGGCGGTGCGCCCCCAGGCCAGCGAGTGCGAGCCGCAGGAGTCGTTGCCGATCATGCCGCCGAGGGTGCAGCGGCTGTGTGTGGACGGGTCGGGGCCGAAGCGCAGCCCGTGGGGCCGGGCGGCGCGCTGGAGGTCGTCCAGCACGGTGCCGGGCTGGACGCGCGCGGTGCGGGCCCGCGGGTCGAGCTCCAGCACCGCGCCGAGGTGGCGGCGGAAGTCCAGCACCACCGCCCCCGGGCCGATCGCCTGCCCGCCGATGCTGGTCCCGGCCCCGCGCGCCACCACCGGCACCCGGTGCTCGCGGCAGAGCGCCAGCGCGGTGCGCACGTCGTCGAGGTCGGCGGGCTTGACCACGCCGAGCGGCAACTGCCGGTAGTTGGAGGCGTCCTGACTGTAGACGGTGCGTTCGGCGGCGCCGAAGCGGACCTCGCCGCGCAGCACGGCGGACAGCGCGCGGGCCAGCTCGGCCCCGGGGGCGGCGGACGGACGGCTCACCAGGGACCTCCCAGGAGTACGGCTCCGCCGATGATCGCAGCCGTACCGCCGCACCGGTACCGGGCACGACGGGGTACCGCCGACAGGGTGTCCTGTGGCACGCTCGGCGGTCATGATCGAAGAACCCGCGGCCGCGGACCCGGCCGGCCCCGACGCCTACCTCGCCCGCCTCCCGATCGGCGAGCCGCTGCCCTTCCCGGCGGACGGCGCGCCCTCCTGGGAGATCTTCCCGTACGAGGGCGAGCTGACCGTCCGGGGACTCCGGGCGCCGGAGCTGCCCGAACCGCCCCGGAACGGCGAGGACGGCCCGGAGAGCTGCCCGGACTGTGCCCGGCCGGACACCGACTTCCTGTGGACGGACGAGCACTGGCGGCTCGGCACCACCGAGGAGCCGGACGGACTGCCCGCCACGCTGCTCCTGTGGCCGCGCGCCCACCACGACCTGCTGGACCTGCCGGCCGAACTCTCCGCGGGGCTGGGCCCGATGCTCCAGAGGGTGGAGCGGGCCGTACGGTCGCTCGGCGGCATCGGCCGGGTCCACGTGAACCGCTGGGGCGACGGTTCCGCGCACCTGCACCTGTGGCTGCTCGCCCGGCCGGAGGGGATGTCGCAGCTGCGCGGCTCGACCCTGCCGCTGTGGATGGACGTGCTGCCGCCGATGCCCGCCGGGGTCCGGGCCGAGCGGGCCCGCCGGATCGCCGCCGCGATGGCCGCCGAGGGCGGCGTGGCGCAGGTCTGAGCGGGGTCATTTCCGCCCGGTGAGCGTGCCCCGCGCGATGTGGGAGAGCTTGGCCACCTCGAAGGCCGGGTAGGCGCCGCCCGCCAGCAGCGAGAACTTGATCCCCTCGCGGCCGCCCGGCCGGCGGTGGCCGGGCGGCTGGAAGCGGCGGTGGTGCTCGGCGGCGCGGTGGAAGAACTGCGGCCGCTCGGCACGGGTGACGCAGCCGGCCAGGTCGAAGACGAACAGGTAGTGCCGGATCATCCGGACGAACAGCGCGTCGCGCACCGCGTACAGGTGCGGCTGCTCCTCCAGCAGGGCGAAGCTGCGCTCGTACTGCTCGAACAGGTCGAAGACGCTGCTGCCCGGGCCGCCCGCCGGGTGGACGGTCTCCCGGCGGCGCAGCTGCACGCACTCGCGTGCCAGCACGGCGGCCTTCCGGGCGCCGAGCAGGGCGGCGTGCGCGACCGGGACCTCCTCGTAGCGGCCGGGCGGGAAGGACAGGCCCAGTTCGGCCCAGTGGCCGCGGCGGATCAGCCGGTCCCAGATCAGCGGCGGCGCGCCGAACAGGGCGGGCCGGTCGAAGGGGGCGAACGGTTCGGGGCCGGCCTCGGCGAGCAGGGCCTCGGCCCCGCCCGGCCAGTCCCGGTCCTGGTGCCGGCGGGAGTGGCCGAACAGCAGCACGTCCACCGGGCCGGTCTGCTCGAGCCGGTCGGCGAGCGTCCGGAGCGCGTCCCGGGGCAGCAGGTGGTCGGCGTCCAGGAACAGCAGGTACTCGCCGCTCGCCCGGGCCGCGCCCGCGTTCCGGGCGGCCCCGACCCCGACCGCCGCGGTCAGGTGCAGCACCGACACCCGTGGGTACCGGGCCGCGTACGCGTCGGCGAGCCCGCCGGCCGTCCCGGGGGACCGGTCGGTGACGACGATCACCTCGACGTCGGCCAGGGACTGGGAGAGCAGCGAGTCCAGGCAGTCGGCGAGCTGTTCGTGCTGGTCGTAGGCGGGGAGCACGACGCTGATCAGGGGTGAGGGCATGACGCCGGAGCGTAAGAGGGCCTGCGGACCGTCGCAAAGCCCTGACGGTCCGTAATTCCGATCAATCAGTGGCAAACCGTACGAGTGCGCGCCATATCTTCACGCCGCCTTCCGGACGTGTCCACGCCCGTACCGGCTCCCGGCCTGCGGGAACGCGCGCCGGGGCCCGCGACGCGGGGTGCGTCACGGGCCCGGGGGAGCCGAACCGGTGGTCCGGTCCAGGGCGTGTCTGACCATTCGCGTCGGATCAGGGCGCGGCGTTGGGGTGCGTGCATCGCAAGGCGGAGGAGGGAGCCACTGCGGAGCATTGGCGACCGACGACAACGCGGCGAGGTGCGTGCCCCAACGCCGCGCACCCGGCGGGAATTGTCAGACACGCCTTAGTACCAGTGGTGGGCCTGCCAGAACGACCAGGCGGCGCAGGGGCTGCCGTAGCGGGTGTTCATGTAGTTCAGGCCCCACTTGATCTGGGTGGCCGGGTTGGTGCGCCAGTCGGCGCCCGCGGAGGCCATCTTGGAGCCGGGCAGGGCCTGGACCAGGCCGTAGGCGCCGGAGGAGGCGTTGACCGCGAGCGGGTTCCAGCTGCTCTCGCGGAACACGATGTTGCTGAAGCACTGGAGCTGGCCGGCGGGGACGATCTGCGCGGCGATCTGCTGCGGGGTGCCGGAGTAGGCGGCCGGGGCGCTGGTGAGGTCCTGGCGCTCCTGGGAGCGGGAGGCGGCGGCCTCGGCGTCGGCCTTGGCCTTGGCGTCCGCCTGGGCCTGCGCCTCGGCCTGGGCCTGGGCGGCGGCGTCCGCCGCGGCCTTGGCCTGGGCCTCCTGGGCGGCCTGTTCGGCGGCAGCGGCAGTGGCGGCGGCGTCGGCCGGGACCTGGTCGGCGACCGGCTGGCTGTCCACCGAGACGGCGGCCACGGGGGCGGCCCCGGTCGCGTTCCCGGCCTGCGGGATGGCGAGGGCAGCGGTGGCGGCGCTCGCGACCACGAGGGTGGCGACACCGGTGATCAGGGAGTTGCGGCGGGCATGGCTGAGCTGCATGGGGCGGGCGATCCTTCTCCGTCGGGGGCCGTGCCGGTGGCACCGGGGGCGGGGCGTCGCACGGGCTCCGGGCGGGCGGGGCTCGTGCGGCCGCCCTGGGCGGCCGTGGCGCCCCGGCGGCGGGGCGGGCGGGCCGTGCGGCGGCGGAGGTGGTCGGCTGCGCTGCCTGGCGACGGGCCATTCTTGGCAGGGCCGAGGACGGGTGGCAAAGGCGTTCGCTACTACGCGGCATCGTGGTTGCGGGGCGGCCGCGGCGGGCTTCGATGATGGCTTTGGTGGTATTTGTCCGAATTGCACACCTGAGGTGGAGGTCGGGTCGGCGGCGACGGATCGCAGGGCCGGCAGCCGTGGTGGCCTGTGTTCTTCAGGCGGGGCGGGGTCGTGGGCGGTCCGGCCCGGGTGCCCCGACGGCGCCGGGCGGGGCGTTCGAGGGGGCCCGTCCACTATCGGGGATCGTGGATGGCGATCCTCCTGTGGGCGGGCTCACACGCGGGCGGGGGCGAGGTCGGCGCAGCGTGACCGGCCGGTGACGGCCTCAGGGGGTCGCGTACGGGTTGCCCGGAACGGGCCGCGCGGTGGCGGTGGGGAAGTCGGGGGCCGGGTCCGGCCGCTCCTCCTCCTTCTCCTCCTCCGGTGCGGTCGGGACGAGGTCGCGGGCCAGCAGGGTGGCCCCGGCGACGGCCCCCGGCATGGCGAACACGGTGACCAGCGGCACCAGGAAGGCCAGCACCAGCGGCGTGCCGAAGCCCAGTGCCAGCCCGAGCCGGGCGCGCAGCAGCCGGATCCGCTCCGGCTGCGGCACCCGGCGCCGCTGCAGGGCGACGGCCGTCAGCTCGACGGTCAGGAAGAAGCCGGACACCAGGAAGCCGAGCGCGGGGACCACCGTCTGCCCGACCAGGGGGATGAATCCGCAGGCGAACAGTGCCACGCCGAACGCGGCCACCCGCGCCAGCACGTACACGCTGTCGCGCACCGCGATCAGCAGCTCCCGCCAGAGTGCGGTGTCCGGCGGGGTGGGCGCGCCGCCCTCGGTCTCGTCGACCGCGGCGCAGAGCGCCTCGTAGAAGGGCTGTCCGACCAGCAGGGTGACGGCGGTGAAGGTGAGCAGGGAGAACAGCAGGCCGCCGCCGAAGACGACCGCGGCGAGCGCGTCGCGCAGCAGGCCCCGCCAGGGAGTGCCCCAGTGGTCGGCGAACGGGGTGGCCCAGTCCGCGAGGTCCCGGGACCAGGCGCCGAGGAAGGCGAGCGCGACGACGTAGCCGACCAGCGCGAGCAGGGCCGGCAGCATGCCGAAGCCCCACCAGCGGCCGTGCCGGCCCACCCACTTCTGGCCCTCGACCAGGTACTTCATCCCCGCCGCAAGATCTCGCATGGGCGATCACCCTAGGGCTTCCGTACCCGGAACCGCGCATTGCCGTGTTCCTGCCAGTTCCGACCGGCAAGGGCCACCCCCTCCTGCCGCGCCGCCCGCCGGGCCACTCTCGGTCTTCCCCCACCTGCAAGGAGGATCTGATGAAGCGTCAATTCGGCAGATTCGTCGGCCTGCTGGCCGGCCTGGTGCTCGGCGCCGGCATGCTCGTGCTGCCCGCCGCCGCCTCGCCCGCGCCGTCGCCGAGCGTGGTCGGCGGCACGCGGGCGACGCAGGGCGAGTTCCCGTTCATGGTGCGGCTCTCGATGGGCTGCGGCGGCGCGCTGTACACCTCGCAGATCGTGCTCACCGCCGCCCACTGCGTCGACGGCACCGGTGCCGACAGCAGCATCACCGTCACCGCGGGAGCGGTCGACCTGAACAGCGGCAGCGCGATCAAGGTCCGCTCCTCGTACGTGTACCAGTCGCCCTCCTTCACCGGCGCCGAGAACGGCGACGACTGGGCGCTGATCAAGCTGGCCTCACCGGTGAACAGCAGCCTGGTCAGCACCCTGCCGATCGCCACCTCCACCGCCTACGACACGGGCACCTTCACCATCATGGGGTGGGGTGCCGCGCGCGAGGGCGGCGGCCAGCAGCGGTACCTGCTCAAGGCCTCCGTGCCGTTCGTCGACGACGCCACCTGCGCCCGCGCCTATCCGGGCCTGAACACCGCCGGCTCGCTCTGCGCGGGGTACGTCGCCCAGGGCGGCGTCGACACCTGCCAGGGTGACTCCGGTGGCCCGATGGTCCGCAAGGACGCGGCGGGCCGCTGGGTCCAGGTCGGCATCGTCAGCTGGGGCAACGGCTGCGCCCGCGCGGGCTACCCGGGTGTCTACAGCCAGGTGAGCACGTACGCGGCCGACATCGCGGCGGCGGCGGCCGGCCTCTGAGCCGACCCGCCGGGCCCGGTCCGACCGGTGCGGCAGGGCCGGCCACCACTCCCGCAGGTGGTGGCCGGTCCTGCTGTTCCGCGGCGGACCGGGCGCCGCCGTGTCAGGGCAGGCGCAGCCGTGTCCCGGCCGGGGCCGCCGGGTCCGGGCCGGGGGGCTCGGTCCGGGCGTTCACCGGCGCAGCCACTCCCCGGCCCGCCGCTGCTCGCGGGCGATGCGGCCGGTGGTGGTCGGAGGCAGCCGGGCGAGCAGGGCGAGGGCGGCGTCGGCGTGACCGGCGAGGGCGTGGGCGCCGGCGAGGCGGGCGGTGACCAGGGCGTGGTCGCGCGGGTGGGCGGCCCGGTCGAGGAGCCGCAGGGCCGCCTCCAGCCGGGCCGCCGCGGTGCGGGCGTGGGCGGTGCGGCCGGTGCGCAGGGCGAGGTCCCGGTGGCAGGTGCCGTGGGCGACGGCCAGGACCAGCTCGGCGCGCACCGTCCAGGGCGTCGGCACGCCGGTGAGCAGTGCGGCGCCGGTCAGCCGCCGGGCGTCGGCCAGCGTCCGGTCGGCCTGCGCCGCCCGGCCGGCCAGTGCGTGGGCGTGGGCCTGGACGAGGGCGGCCCAGGCCCGCAGCCCGGGCAGGGGAGGGGCGGTGCTCCGGGCGGCCTCGGCCAGGGCGAGTGCGGTGGCCGGGTCGCCGAGCCACCAGTACAGGGCGCTCTGGCGGACGAGCAGGCAGGCCGCGGTGGCCCGGTCGCCGGTCGCGCGGGCCCACTCCAGCCCGGTGGCGTACCAGCCGAGCGCGCGGGCGGGGCGGTCGCCCTCGAAGTGGGCCCAGCCGGCGAGCTCGGCGTACTGGGCGGCGAGCGAACGGTCGGCGGCGGGGGCCTCGCGGGGGCCGGGGCGCCGCCCGCCGAGCAGGGTGTGGGCGTGGTGCTCCAGGACGGCGGCCAGCTCCTCGCCGCCGATCCGGCCCGCGGCGGCGCGGTAGGCGGCGAGCAGGTGGGCGAGCACCTCGACGGTGGCGGCGTCCGGTGGTGCGGCGCGGGCGGCGGGCGGTGTCCGGGCGGCGGCGCGTTCGCCGAGGCGTTCGCGCTCCTGCCGGACGGTCTGCCAGAGTTCGGCCAGCTCGCCGTCGGCGAGCAGGAGTTCGTCGGCCCGGGCGGGCATCCCCGGCGGCGGCCAGCGGCGGGCGTTCTCCACCCGGCTGATCAGCGAGTCGTGGTAGCCGAGCAGCCGGCCGAACTCGGCCTGGCTGAGGCCGCGGGCCTCGCGCCAGTGGCGCAGCCGGCGGCCGAAGCGCAGGCGGGCGGACTCGGGTTCCGTACGGGGCGGCGGCGGCGGTGGTGGCGGGGCCGGGGGCGGTGGGGGCGGCGCGGGAGTGGGCAAGGGCGGCACGGGGTCTCCCGGAGGGGGCGGGGGAGCGCTCGTGGGGGAGCGTCATGCCCTGGTATCCCCGTTGACGTGCCTTGGTCAAACGAGAGGGGCGGGTGGCGGGCCGGGAACGGCGCCGGGCCCGGGAGCCTCCGCAACGGCTCCCGGGCCCGGCGTTCCCGCGCGGGGCGGACGGGTCAGGAGCCCGCCGCCACCGCGGCCCGCCGCCGTCGGCCCACCACGGCCGAGGCCACCAGCACGATGGCTGCGGCGACCAGCGACAGGTACATCTGCTTGCGCCCGTCGGCGTCGGTGAACATGTACGCCATGACGAACCCGATCATGCCCATGGCCGTCCAGGTCAGGTACGGGTACAGCCACATCCGGACGGTGTGCCGCTCGGGCATCTCGCGCTCGATGATCTTCCGCATCCGCAGCTGGGTGGCGCAGATCACCAGCCAGACGAAGAGCGCCACGGCGCCGGAGGAGTTGAGCAGGAAGGCGAACACGGTGTCCGGCGAGGTGTAGTTGAAGAAGACCGCGACGAAGCCGAAGACCACCGAGGAGAGGATGGCCACCCGCGGCACGCCGCGCGAGGTCACGGTGGCGAAGGCCTTGGGCGCGTCCCCGCGCTGGCCGAGCGAGAAGGCCATCCGGGAGGCCGTGTACATCCCGGAGTTGAGGCAGGACAGCACCGCCGTCAGCACGATCACGTCCATCACCTGGCCGGCGCCCGGGATGCCGATGTGGTCCAGCACCGCCACGTACGGGCTGGACTTGACGTCGGCGGAGTCCCACGGGAGCAGGGTGACCACGAGCAGGATCGAGCCCAGGTAGAAGATCCCGATGCGCCAGATGACGCTGTTGGTGGCCTTGCTGACCGCCTTCTCCGGGTCCTCCGACTCGCCGGCGGCCAGGGTGACGATCTCGCTGCCCATGAAGGCGAAGACCACGGTGAGCATGCCGGTGAACACCGCGCCCACCCCGTGCGGCAGGAAGCCGCCGTGACCGGTGAGGTTGCTGGCGCCGACCGCGTGGGTGCCCGGCAGCAGACCGAAGGCGGCGAGGGTGCCGATCACCAGGAACGCGGCGATCGCGACCACCTTGATCCCGGCGAACCAGAACTCGAACTCGCCGTAGGAGGCGACCGAGAAGAGGTTGGTGGCGGTCAGCACCGCCATCACTATCAGCGCCCAGCCCCACTGCGGCACGCCGGGCACCCAGTTGTTGAGGATCTTCGCGCCGGCGGTCGCCTCGACCGCGAGCACCACGACCCAGAAGAACCAGTACAGCCAGCCGATGGAGAAGCCGGCCCAGCGGCCGAGCGCGCGGTCCGCGTACGCCGAGAAGGAGCCGCTCTGCGGGTCGGCCGCGGCCATCTCGCCGAGCATCCGCATCACGAGCACGACCAGCGCGCCGGCCAGCGCATACGAGAGCAGGATGCCCGGGCCGGTGGTCGCGATGCCCGCGCCGGAGCCGACGAAGAGGCCGGCGCCGATCACGCCGCCGATGGCGATCATCGACAGGTGGCGGTTCTTGAGTCCGGCCTTCAGGTGGTTGTCGCCGCCCTCTCCGGTCGGACCCGGCTGGTGGGGGAGCCTGGTGGCCGTCGTGGGCTTGGTGGTGTCCGCACTCATCAAGGTGCCCTGTGCCTTTCCAGCGCGGTGTGACCCTCGACTCGTCTCGCCGGAGGGTGGGGGACTTGCCCGCGCATTGCGTCGCAACCTAACTTCTACGCCCGAGTATCGGAACAATGCTTTGATAACTGTTCGCTTACCGGACGTAAAAAGCCTGGTCAGGGTGGGTGGAAAGGTGGCCTGGAAACCTCAGATCTGACGCATCGTCAGTATTGGAAAAGGTTGCCAAGCTCTGTTGGGGCTCAAATCGCCCGCACCTGCGCGGTCAGATCGGCCGCGCGTCGAGGACGGTGATCGCGGCCCCGTCCGCCGGTCGCCCGGTCAGCCGGGCGGCCAGGATCCGGGGGATGTCCTCCTCCTGCGAGTATCCGGGCAGGACGGTCACCTCCGCGCGCCGTGTGCCGGGCTCGCCCCGCACCGCGTACGTCACCAGGTAGCCGTACCGCTCCGGCGGCGGCGCCTGGTCCGGGTCCTGCCGGTCCTGCCGGCTCCGGACGGTCATCCGCATCGACCTCCTCGGCCCATTGTCGGCGCGGTGTGGACGATCCGCGCGAATCCGGGCAGAGTGGGACTCTCGGGACATGCCGCAGGAGCATCCCGAGCGTGCTCGGCGCCGGCCGGTTCCGGGCGCCGGTCAGGAGCGACCCCATGCAGACCACCTGGAAGGGGACGATCAGCTTCGGGCTGGTCAGCATCCCCGTCCACCTGTACTCCGCGACCCAGGAGCACGACGTCCCGCTGCACCAGGTGCACGCCAAGGACGGCGGCCGGGTGCGGATGAAGCGGTACTGCGAGCAGGAGGAGAAGGAGGTCCCGTACGCGGAGATCGCCAAGGGCTACGAGTCCCCCGACGGGCGGACCGTCACGCTCTCCGACGAGGACCTCGCGGACCTGCCGCTGCCCAGCAAGAAGATCATCGACGTGCTGGCCTTCGTGGACGAGGGCGAGATCGATCCGCTGATGTTCTCCAAGGCCTACTACGTGGGCGTCGCCGACAAGGCCGCCGCCAAGCCGTACGCGCTGCTGCGCGACGCGCTCACCGAGTCCGGGCAGATCGCCGTCACCAAGATCGCGCTGCGCACCCGGGAGTCGCCCGCGGTGCTGCGGGTGCACGACAACACCCTGGTGCTCCAGACCTGCATCTGGCCCGACGAGGTCCGCCCGGTGGCCGGCATCGCGCCCGAGGGGGACGTCACCGTCCGGCCGCAGGAGCTCAAGATGGCGCGGTCGCTGATGGACACCCTCTCCGAGGACTTCGACCTGGCCCAGCTCCACGACGACTACCAGCAGGCGCTGCAGCAGGTGATCACCGCGCGGCTGGACGGCGTGGAGGTCCCTCACGAGGAGGAGCCGGGCGAGGCGCCGGACAACGTGATCGACCTGATGGAGGCGCTGCGCAGCAGCCTCAAGCAGGCCAAGGGCGGGCGGGGCGCCGAGGGCGCCGGAGCCGGGGAGGCCGGCGCCGAGGAGGAGCCCGCGCCGCGCAAGCGCGCCCCGGCGAGGAAGACCGCCGCGAAGGCGGGCCCCAAGCCCTCCGAGAAGACCGCCGAGAAAGCCGCCGCGAAGACCTCCGGGACGGGCGCCACGAGGAGCCCGGCGGCAAAGAGGACCACCACCCGGAAGTCCTCGGCCCCCCGCAAGGCCTCCTGACCCTCCCGGGTCAGGCGTTCCTCCCATCCAGCCGTCCAGCCTTGGAGGCGATCCCGATGGACCTGCTGACGTACCAGGAAGTCGAAGCCCAGGCCGACGCCGCCGAGGGCCCCGAAGCCCGCAGGGCCCGGGGATTCGGGCACCGCGTCTGGCACTGGCTGCTCAGCCTCAGCCCCACCGTGGTGACGTTCATGATCGCGCTCTCGATCGGCCTCTGCATGGTGGCCGTCCAGGTGAGCCTGCTGCCGGTGCTGGTGCCGATGGCGATCTTCTGGGGCCTGACGCTCATCGCGATGGGCGGCGTGATCGCCCGCTGGATGACCCCCGGGCCGGGCCGGCACCGCATGGCGTCCTGACCCGGCCGGGACGGGCACGGGGCCGGGTGGCCCGGCTCGGCCGATCCACACCGTGGTGACGTTGCAGAACTCCCGGATCCCGTGCCCGGACAGCTCCCGCCCGAACCCGGAGCGCTTGACGCCGCCGATCGGCAGCGCCGGGTGGGAGGCCGTCATTCCGTTGAAGAACACCCCGCCGGCCTGGATGTCCCGGACGAAGCGCTCCCGCTCGGCCTCGTCGGTGGTCCAGACGTTGGAGCTGAGCCCGAACGGGGTTCGGTGCCCTCGTCCGCCGGGTCGCCAGCCCTCAGCGCGCGCATCGCGTCGGCGAAGGCGGCGGGGGTGGTCGGGACAGCGGGGGCCCGCGGCGTGCGGACGCCCGGCGTGCCGAGGCTGTGCATCGAGTCCTCCCGGTCCGGGGGCCCGCCCGGTCCCCGGTTTCCGACCTTACGGAACGCAGGTATCGCACCGATCGATGAGTCCACCCGATTGACAGCAATGTGCCGAAACCAACCGGACGGTCGGCAATCTGCTGCAGGATCCGGCAATTCTGCCGTTCCGGCCCCGGGCCGGGGCGTGGTGTCAGCTTCATGCCCGGTTCTCGTCCGGTCGGCGACGCGCGGCGGGCCCGCTGCTCTACTGGTCGGCACTTCGAATCGCCGGCTCCCGTACCGGGTGATCCGCCACCGTCGACCGCGACGGTGCCGATCGCCTCGGGAGGGTCAATCTGTCGTGACCACGTCCGAAATCTGGTGCGCATTCCGGAGCGGATTCCGGCAATCACCCGCGACCGGATGGGGACTTTCGCCGATGGCGACCACTGACGCTGCCCGTGTGTACCGGGAATTCGACCGGGTCGAACTGGCCGTGGCCTATTCCCCGAGTTCCCGCATTGAGGACCTGCCCGGCGAGCTGGCGGCCTATGCCAGGCACAGCGCCGCCGCCCGCGCGCGGCTGACCGTCCGTCGGGACCTGCGGTACGGGCCCGAGGCACCCGAACTGCTGGACTTCTTCCCGGCGGCCGTCCCGGGTGCGCCGCTGCAGGTGTTCGTCCACGGCGGCTACTGGCAGGAGCTCGGCAAGGCGGACGCGGCGTTCGCCGCGCCGGACTTCGTGGACCGGGGAGCCGCCTTCGCCGCCGTGGGCTACGGGCTGGCGCCTGCTCACCCGCTGGACGACATCGTCGCGATGGTGCGCCGCGCGGTGCGCTGGCTGGCCGTCAACGCGCCCGCGCTGGGCGTCGATCCGCGCCGCATCCACCTCAGCGGCAGCTCGGCCGGGGCGCACCTGGCGGTGATGGCGCTGCTGGACCCGGCGGGCGGGGTGGACGGGCGGATCGCCGGCGCGAGCCTGCTCAGCGGCGTCTACGACCTTGAGCCGATCCGGCTGACGTACGTCAACGACGCGCTCGGCCTGGACGCGTCCGACGCGTACCGCAACAGCCCGTTGCACCACCTCCGACCCGGCCTGCCACCGCTGGTGATCGCCCGGGGTGACAACGAGACGGGGGAGTTCGGCCGTCAGCACGAGGACTTCGCCGAGGTGGCGCGCCGGGTGGGCGCGCCGGTGGTCAGCATCGTGGAGCCGGCGCGGCACCACTTCGACCTGCCCTTCGACCTGGGCCGCCCGGAGTCCCGGCTGGGGGCCGCGGTGTTGGCGCAGATGGGGCTGCCGAGATACCCGGCGGGGCGCCGGGCGGGGGGGTCGGGGGTGTCGACGATTTCCCGGACCGAGTGATTCGGCCACGATGGCTGGAACAGTACCGTCCGGACATCGTATGTTGCCCCGGAAGCCACTACCAGGGAGGTTGACGTTCTGTTAGCGGTCTTATCCGGAGAAATTTTTGTTGATCGTTCACCGACCGCGAGTGCGTTGACGGAGCATCGGCGTGAGCGTTAGCGTTCGCCTCGAATTCGGGATGATCACCCCGGTTCACCTCCCGTCGTCTTTTCGTCGCCCAATCACGGGATCGCCGCCCGCGCGCGTGGCCGGCGGGGGGAGAGCGATACGCTCCGTAGTCAAATGATCTGACTGGGGAGTTTTTCGGGGCGGAGGATCCCAACGTGACCGGGATCACCTGGACGACGCGTTCGTCGAGCCGGGGAGCACCGGAGTTCAGCCGGACATGACGGGGATGTCAATGAGCAGCTTGTTAGTCGTATTCGGATCTCCAGATGACGGTCAGCCGGAATTCCGGAGCCCGCTGTGGAGGCTGGTGCGTTGATGGATTTGATACTGCCTCGGGACGAGCAACCGCCGACGGCCGGTGCTGCAGTAGTGGGGGACGAGGTCGTCCAGGCGTTGCTGGAGGTCCGCACCCTCGTCGAAGCGACCGTGGCCAGGCACCGCGACCGCAGGGCGAGCCAGTCGCCGGTGGTGCTGGTGCCGGCGGACGACAGCACGGTGCTGGACACGGTCGGGGAGATGATCGCGGGGGCCGAGCGGTCGGTCGACGTGATCTTCGCGAGCGACGTGGTGCACGCCAGGGCGATCCACCGTGCGCTGCACGGGCTGTTGTCCGCCAAGGGCGACGGGGTGAAGCTCCGGCTGCTCTGTCCGCCCGCGACGTTCGACCGCGAGTTCCTGCGGGTCCACTCGGCGCGCGGGCGGCAGCTGGAGGTGCGGCTGGCCAGGATGCCGATGCTGGAGGCCGTCCTGGTCGACGACAGGTCGGCGCTGGTGTGCGTGGAGTCGACGGCGGGCACGCGCGAGGCTTCGGTGATTCGGGCCGCCTCGTTGCTGTGCACGCTGTACACCCTGTTCACCGGGGTGTGGCGGCACGCCGTACCGGCCAGCGAGCACGTCGACTTCGGCGACCGGGCCCGGACGGAGTTCGCGGTCCGCATCCTGGGCTGGCTGAACGCGGGGGTCACCGACGAGGTGGCGGCCCGCGAGTTGTCGGTCTCGGTGCGCACCTACCGCCGGTACGTCGCCGAGATCATGGAGCTGCTGCGCGCCAACTCCCGGTTCCAGGCCGGGGCCAGGGCCTTCGAACTGGGCCTGCTCCCGGTCAACTCGCAACACCCGGGCCACCCCGGGCCGCCGGCAGCGAAGAGCAGTCGGCCGGCGGAACGGCCGTGGGAGATCACGGGCCGCCCGGTGGAGGACGCCGGCCGCCACGCCACGGGCGGCCTGCCCGCGGCGCCGCGCCTGCTCCGGTAGATCCCGGGCGTCACGACCCCCCGGTGCCCCGGCACCGGGGGGTCGGTCGCGTTTTCGCCGGGTCCCGGAACATTGTCGGGCAACAACCCCCGGCCCGGAATTCCGGCCCGGCCCCTGGCAGCTTCCTGTAGCCGCCGTTGCGGCCCGCCACCGGCGGCGGTTAGAAATGGTCCGGGAATTCCGCCCGATGCCGTGCCCCGGCGAATTTCGGGCACCCGGGAGCGGAATTCCCCGTCGGTGTCGCCCGGGTCCCTGACGGGGCCCCACCCCGGCCCCGCCGTGCAGGACGCGAGCGGCCCGACGGAACCGATGGCGGAGGCCCGCGGCCCCGATTCCCCGTGAGGGGTCCGGGCCTCCGCCCGGGCACGCGCCGGTCCGGTCCGGTCCGGCGCCGACACAGGGTGTGGAGGGTGGATCCGTGAGTCCGGAACCGATCGGTTTGGTGTTCCCCGGGCAGGGGACGCAACGGCAGGCGATGGGCGCGCCGTGGCGCGACACCGAGTCCTGGGTGCTGGTGGAGGAGATCTCCCGGCACGCCGGCGAGGACGTCGAGGAGCTGCTGCTGCGCACCGACGCCGAGCGGCTGCGCCGCACCGACCTGGCCCAGCTGGCGGTCTTCGGGGTGACGATGGTGGCCCACGACCAGGCCCGCCGGGCCGGCCTGCTGACCGGCGTGGCCGGCTGCGCCGGGCACAGCCTGGGTGAGTACTCCGCGCTGGTCGCCGCCGGCGCGCTCAGCCTGGCGGACGGCGCCGCGCTGGTGGCCGCGCGCGGACGGGCGATGCGCGCGGCGGCCGAGGCGGCGGACGGCACCATGGGCGCGCTGGTCGCCGCCCCGCTGGAGCGGGTGACCGAGTTGGTCGACGGGCTGCGCGCGGCCGGGGTGCCGATCTGGGTGGCGAACGTCAACGCCCCGGGCCAGGTGGTGCTGTCCGGCTCGCGCGCGGGCGTGGAGCGGGCCGCGCTGGAGGCGCCGGGCATCGGCGGCAAGCTGATCACCCTGCCGGTCGGCGGCGCCTTCCACAGCCCGTTCATGGCGCCCGCCGCCGAGCGGCTGGCCGACGCCCTGGCCGAGGTCCGGTTCGCGGCCCGGCACACGCCGGTGGTCGCCAACACCGACGCCCGGCCGTACCACGGGGACGGCGACTGGCGGGAGCTGGCGGTGCGCCAGCTGACCTCCCCGGTGCGCTGGGAGGAGAGCGTGCGCACCCTCACCGATCGGCTGGGCTGCGCCCGGCTGATCGAGCTCGGCCCGGGCCGCACGCTCACCGGGATGATCCGCCGGATCCGCCCGGACACCGAGGTGATTGCAGTGGACGGCCCGGAGGCCCTGACCGCCCTGGCCGCCCGGGAGGCGCTGGCATGACCGGCCCCGACGCCGGCCCCGGCAGCTGGTTCCGCCGTCATCCGGCGCCGGACGGCCGGCCCGCCCGGCGCCTGGTCTGCCTGCCGCACGCGGGCGGTTCGGCCGGCCTGTTCCACCCCTGGGCCGGCCGGCTCGGCCCCGGCGTCGAGCTGCTGGCCGCCCGCTACCCCGGCCGCCAGGAGCGGATCGCCGAACCCTGCGCGCAGAGCATGCCGGAGCTCGCGGACGCCCTGACCGCCGCCCTGCTGCCCGAACTCGACCTGCCGATCGCCCTGTTCGGCCACAGCATGGGCGCCTCGCTGGCGTACGAGGTCGCGCTGCGGCTGGAGCGGCTGCATGGTGTGCGCCCGTACGGCCTCTACGTCTCGGCCCGCCGGGCGCCGCACCTGGTCCGGCCGAAGCCGGTTTACCTGGGCGGTGACCGGGCGATCGTCGAGGAGGTTCGCCGACTGGGCGGCACCGACGCGGAGCTGTTGGCCGATCCCGACCTGTACGAGCTGGTGATGCCCGCCATCCGGGCGGACTTCCGGATCGTCGGCACCTACCACCCGCAGCCCGGGCATCCGGTGCACTGCCCGGTGGCCGGCTACCTGGGCGACGGTGACCCGGAGGTCGGTCCGGAGGACCTGCGGGGCTGGTCGGAGGTGACCGCCGGCGGGTTCGAGCTGGTGGTGCTGCCCGGCGACCACTTCTACCTGAACCGGCAGCGGGACGCGCTGGTGCGCGACCTGGCCGAAAGACTGGCCTGAACCGATGACCGGCACGACGGCGGGCCGAGCGGCGGCCGGACCGGACACCAGCGGGGTCGGCGTCCTCGACAAGACCTCGCAGCTGCTCGGCGCGCCGGCCCGCGGCCCGGCCTCACTGCGGACCCTGACCGAGATCACCGGCCTGACCCGCCCGACCGTGCACCGGCTCGCGGTGGCGCTGGAGAACCTGCGGCTGCTCACCCGCGACCGGCAGGGCCGGTTCGTGCTCGGGCCGCGGTTCGCCGAACTCGCGGCCGCGGCCGGGCCTTCGTCGGCACGGCGCAGCCGATGAAGGCCGGTGCCGCTGCCCAGGTGCTGCTGGCCTGGGAGGAACCGGAGGTGCTGCACCGGGCGCTGTGCGGGGCCGGGTTCGGCGCCGCCACGCCGGCCGGGGTGCCCCGGCAGGGCTGGGCGCAGAGCCTGGCGGCGGGCGAGGCCGGGGTCGCCTCGCTGGCCGCGCCGGTGCGCGGGCTCGGCGACCGGGTGGTCGCCGCGGTGACCTTGGACGGGCCGGTGGCGACCCTGACCCGGACCCCGGCCCTGCGCTTCGCCGGCGCCCTGACGGACGCCGCCGTCCGGCTCTCCGAGGGCCTGGTCCGGTAAGTTCCGGCCCCCGCCGGACCGGGGCCGGGCGGCCCTGGCAGCTTGCTGCAGCGGTTCTTGCGGGCACTCGAACAGGATTGTTAGAAATTGTCCTGCGGAGCCCCGGCGGAATCCCGGCGCGAATTCGACCCGTCCGGCCGGCAGGCCCGGTGCATTCGAATTCACCGGCGCATCCGATTTCATCCGACTTAATTTCGCGTTCATTCGCGTCACTCGAGAGGTAGCGGAATCATGACCACCAGCACGCGTGCCGACCGCCTTGCGACCATCAAGGAAATCGTCTGCGACATCCTGGAGATCGAGGAGGACGAGGTCACCGAGACCAGCCTCTTCAAGGAGGACCACGGCGCGGACTCGCTGCGCGCGATCGAGATCCTGGCCGCGCTGGAGAAGGAGTTCGGCGTCGTCATCAACCAGACCGAGCTGCCCCGCATGGTCAACCTGGACGGCGTCTACGCGGTCGTGGCGGAGCCGGCCGGCTGGTAGCCGTCGGCCCGTGCGGGCACGGGCGGCAGGCCAGCAGTCAGGCGGATCGGGAGGTCGGAATGTCGGCACAAAACGGCGTTGACCCGGAGGGGGAAGGGCCGCACCGGGTGGTCCTCACCGGGCTCGGTGTGGTCTCCAGCATCGGGCTGGGGGCGGCGGAGTTCCTGCGGGGGCTGCGCGAAGGACGGAGCGGGGCCAAGCCCATCACGGTGTTCGACACCGAGGGGTACGCCCACGCCAATGGTTGCGAGGTGGTGGGCTTCGACCCGAAGGAGTGGGTCCGCCGCCTCGACGCCGAACAGCTCGGCCGGGCCACCCAGTTCTCGGTGGCCGCCGCCCGGATGGCGCTGGAGGACGCCGGCCTGGACGCGGGCGAACTGCGCGAACGGCGCGGGCTGATCTCCATCGGCACCACCGACGGCGAGTCCTACGACCTGGACCAACTCGTCCAGGCCGAACTGGAGTCGGGCCCGGAACAGATCGACCCGGCGGCCGCCCGCCGGGTGCCGGCCGGCCGCCTGTCGGCCGCCGTCGCCCAGGAACTGGGCCTGGAGAACGTCGAGGCGGTGACCGTCCCCACCGCCTGCGGGGCGGGCAACTACGCGATCGGCAACGGCTTCGACGCGGTGCGCTCCGGCGAGGCGGAGTTCGCCTTCTGCGGCGGCGCCGACGCGATGTGCCGCAAGACCTTCACCGGCTTCTACCGGCTGGGCACCATCGCTCCGGACCGCTGCCAGCCCTTCGACGTCGACCGCAAGGGCATCCTCACCGGTGAGGGCGCGGGCGTGCTCGTCCTGGAGCGCCTGGAGTCCGCGCTCGCCCGCGGGGCGCGGATCTACGCCGAGGTGCTCGGCTACGGGCTCAACTGCGACGCGTACCACCAGGTCGCGCCGAACCAGGCGAGCCTGGCCCGGTGCATGGAACTGGCCCTGGAGAACGCCGGGGTGAAGCGCGAGGAGGTCGACCTGATCTCCGCGCACGGCACCGGCACCAAGGCCAACGACGTCACCGAGGTCGCCGCCATCCGGGAGGTGTTCGGCGCGCAGGCGCCGCGCACCGTCTCGATGAAGTCGATGCTCGGCCACTCGATGGGCGCCGCCAGCGCGCTCGCCGCGATCGGCTGCGCGCTGGCTATCGCCAACCGCTTCGTCCCACCGACCATCAACCACGTCACCACCGACCCGGAGTGCGACGTGGACTGCGTGCCCAACGAGGCCGTCGAGGCCGACCTGCGGATCGTCCAGAACAACGGCCTGGCCTTCGGGGGCAACAACGCGGTGGTGCTCCTCGGCAAGTACGACGGACAGGAGGAGAGCCCGTGCTGAGCCACGCCATCACCGGCATGGGCGCGGTGGCCAGCACCGGCCGCGGCGTCGACGAGCTCTTCGAGAGCCTGTGCGCGGGCCGCACCGGCCGGGCCGAACTGCGCGGCTTCGACCGCAGCCGGTTCCGCGCCCAGTACGCCTACGAGGTCGACGACCGCCCGGAGCCCGGGCAGGACGAGCCGGGCCGGGCCACCGAGCTGCTGAGCGCGGCGATCGCCGAGGCCGTGCGGGACGCGGGCCTCGACGAGGACCTGAGCGGCGTGCCGGTGCTGATCGGCACCGGCCTGCGCGAACTGCGCTCGGCCGAACTCTGGTGGCGCGAGGACACCAAGTTCTCCGACGCCGGGCTGCACTTCGGCACCGCGCTGCGCGAGCGGTTCGGAGCCGACCACACCCACACCTTCTCCAACGCCTGCTCCGCCTCGCTGTACGCGCTCGCGCTCGGCTCCGACCTGCTCGAGCAGGGCGGGGCGGACACCGTCGTGGTGGCCGGCGTGGACGTGCTCACCGAGAGCATGTACGGCCTGCTGGAGCGCGTCCACCCGGCCCCGCCGGACCGGGTGCGGCCCTTCGACCGCAACCGCACCGGGGTGCTGATGGGAGACGGTGCCGGCGCCGTGGTGCTGCGCCGCACGGACGGCGGGCGCCCGGCGCACGGCCGGCTGCGCGGCGTGGCCGTCAACTGCGACGCCTACCACGTCACCGCGCCCGACGCGGCCGGCATCGCCGAGGCGATGCGCACCGCCCACCGTCTCGCCGGGGTCGGGCCCGCCGACGTCGACCTGGTGATGGCGCACGGCACCGGCACCCTGCTCAACGACGAGGCCGAGGCGACCGCGCTGGCCGAGGTGTTCGGTGCGGACGCCGGCCGGCCGCTGGTCACCGCCGTCAAGTCGATGACCGGGCACACCTCCGGCGCGTCCGGTCTGCTCAACCTGATCATCGGCCTGCGGGCCCTGAACGAGGGTCGGGTCCCGCCGACCGTGGGACTGGAGGACCCGGTGGACGAGGCCGCGGAGTTCCGCTTCGTGATCGGCGAGGCCGCCACCGAAGAGCTGCGGGTGGCCCAGCTGAACGCCTTCGGCTTCGGCGGGATCAACGCCGTCGCGATCGTGGAGGCCGGCCGGTGAGCGCGACCGTCGTGGTGAGCGGCGCCGCCGTCCTGCTGCCCGGCGCGGACTCCGTGCGGGCGCTGCTGGCCGGCCCCGAGCAGGGCGCGCCCGCCGTCGTCCCGGCCGACCTGGTCGGCCGCAAGGGACTGCGCTACAAGGACCGCGCCACCCAACTCGGGTACGCGCTGGCAGCCCTCGTGCTGGCCGACGCCGGGCTCACCGGCGAGGACGGCACCGCGGCCGGCACCGGCGTGGTCGCCAGCTCCAACTTCGGCAACCTGGACACCGTCACCCGCGCCCTGGACACCATCCGCGCGGAGACCGTCACCGGTACCAGCCCGATGGACCTGCCGAACGCCTCCAGCAATGTCATCGCCTCCTCGGTGGCGATCCGGCACGGGCTGCGCGGCCCCAACCTGATGGTTTGCAACGGCCCGACCTCCGGCCTGGACGCCGTGCACTGGGCGGCCACCCTGCTGCGGGCCGGCCGGGCGGAGCGGATGCTGGTGCTCGGCGTCGAACCGGACAACGAGGTGGTCCGCCGGCTCACTGGCGGCCGCCCCGGCATCGACGGCGGCGCGGCCCTGCTGCTCGAGCGGGAGGACGCCGTCCACGCGCGGGGCGGCACCGTCCGCGCGGTGCTCGGCGGCTACGCCCGCGCCGGCGCCGTCCGGGACGTCCTGGACCGGCTCGCCGCCGAGGGCGAGCCCGCCCGCTGCGAGGCACCGGCCGGGCTCGACGCCGCCCTGCTGCCCGGGGTTCCCCGGGCCGGGCTGCCCGAGCACTGCGGCGAGGCCTCCGGCGCGCTCGGCGTGGTGCAGTGCGCGGCCGCCGTCGGCTGGTTCGAGGACGGCGGCAGCGGTCCGGTGTACGCGCTGACCGGCGGCGCCGACGCCGACGCCGGCGCCGGGTTGGCGCTGCTGGCCCCCGGGACGCCCTGATGCCCACCGACGGCAACGCGCCCGTCGTGGTCCGGAAGCTGGCGGGCAGCGGGCGGCGCACCCTGCTGGTGCACGGCCTCGGTGCCAACGCCAGCGTCTGGGACACCTGCGCCGGCCCGCTGGCGGCCGGCCACGAACTCTGGACCGCCCAACTCCCCTGGCGGGGCGAGGGCGTGGACGACTGGGCGCGCGGCCCCGAGCTCGGCCACTGGCTGGCCGAGGCGCTGCGGCTGGTGCCGGGCGGCGCCGAGGTCGTCGTCGCCCACTCGATGTCGGCCAACGTGCTGCTCGACCTGCTCGACCGGGAGAGCCGCCGGGGCACGGACCCCTTCACCCGCTTCGGGATCCGTGCCCTGGTCCTGGTCTCCCCGTTCTACCGGGGCTCGGCCGAGGACTTCGACTGGCCGACCATCAGCTACTACCTGAACGACTTCCACCTGATCCTGGAGGAAGGCCTCAGGGCCCACTCGGGGGGCCGGCTCGGCGCGGACATCCAGCGCGCCATGGCCCACCGGGTGCGCGACCGGATCGGGCCGTACGGCTGGCTCCGGTTCTTCGACCTCTACCTGGGCACCCCCGGCCTGCAGACCGGCCGGATCGCCGTCCCGTGCCTGGTGTTCGGCGGCGGGCGCGACTTCGCCGCGCCGCCCGGTGAGGCCCGGGCACTGGCGGCCGCACTGCCCGACGCCCGGCTGCGCGTCCTGCCCACCGGGCACTTCCCGATGATCGAGCGGCCCGAGGAATTCGCCGCCGAGATCCGGGAGTTCCTCAACTCGATCCCGGCCGGAGACCCGCAGCACGGGCCCGGCCCCCGGACAGTCCTGGAGCACCACTGATGACCATCGTGACCGACACCGCCGTCAAGGAGCTGCTGACCACCGTCAGCACCACGCAGGTCCGCCCCCGCTACGAGGGGTCCAACATCTGCACCTGGATCGGCTTCAAGCACGTCAACTACCTCGTCGAGGAGGCCGTGCTGGACCACTTCCGGCAGGCCGGCCTGCCGGCCCGCGCGCTGTACGAGGAGTACGGCCTCGGCCTGGACCTGGTCACCATCGACACCCGCATCCTGCACGCCTTCCACATGGACGATGTGGCCGAGGCCGAGGTCGTGCCGTGGACCAAGGACGAGGACGGCACGATCGGCTTCAAGGTCACCATCCGCTTCGAGCGGAACGGCGAGGTCCACAAGGCCGTCACGTCCAAGGTCCGGGTCTCGCTGCGGATCGACACCTACCTGGAGGCCGCCGGCGACGTCCCGGAGCAGCTGGCCCGCTTCGCCGTCGCCAAGCTCGGCGACGACCTGGAGCGGCAGGAGCCGGCCGCCGCGCCCGCCGAGGAGGAGATCCTGGCCGCGCTCACCGAGGGCCGCAACGCCTACGCGTGGAAGTGGAACATCCCGTACCCGTACTGCCACTTCACCGAGCGCATCCAGATGTCCGGCTACCTGCGTCTGATGGAGGAGGGCAAGGACCGCTTCGTCGCCGACCGCGGCATCTCCATCAAGACCCTGCTGGACGACCGCAAGTGGATCCCGGTCGTGCCGCGCTCCGACATCCGCATCCTCGACGAGGCGCTGATGGAGGAGGACCTCTACATCGTCTACTCCGTCGAGGACGTCTTCAAGGATTTCACCTACACCTCGCGGATGGACTTCTACGTGCTGCGCGACGGCGCGCTGGTCAAGACCGCGACCGGCAGCATCGTGCACGGCTACGCGGTGATCGAGAACCGCCGTGACTGGAGCCTGGTCAACTTCGACCAGCGCGTCGTGGACGCGATCAACGGCGAGGTGCGGGAGTCGTGACCGACGCCTGGGCCACCGTCGGGCCGGGCACGCCGTGGTACCTGCTGGTCGAGAGCCAGGGCCACAGCGCCCCGCAGGAGGCGGGCTTCCGCCGCGACGCGCTCGCCCAGGCCGAGGCGGGCCGACCCGTTCTGATGTTCCTCGTCCAGGACGGCGTCGCGCTCGCCCTGCCGGGCAGCGACGCCACCCTGGACGACTTCCAGCGGGCCGGCGGCCGACTGGTCGCCGACGACTTCTCGCTCACCCAGCGCGGCCTGGACGGGCGCGCGCTGCGCCCGACCGTCCGGGTCACCGGGATGGGCGAGATGGCGGAGTGGATGCTGGACCCGGACGTCAAGGTGGTGTGGCACTGATGGCCCGCCGCATCCCGCCCACCGACCTGCTCATCACCCTGATGGGCACCCCGCACACGGACGACAAGGTCACCACCGTGCTGCGCCTCGCCCAGGCCGTGCTGGAGCGCGGAGCCAGCGTCCAGATCTGGACCTGCGGCTACGCGACCCTGCTCACCCAGCAGGGCCTGGGCGAGGACAAGCCGCGCAACCTCGCCGACTGGAACACCTCGTACCCCAGCACGGTGGGGCTGGTCCGGAGCATGCTCCGCGCGTACCCGGACCGGCTGTACTGGTACGGCTGCCGTTTCTGCAGCGACGACCGGGGCGCCGTCGACCACCTGCCCGAAGTCGTCCTCAGGCCCCCGGCCGGCTACGCCGCGAACGTGGCGGCGGCCGACAAGACCGTGATGGTCGGAGTGATCTGATGGACAGTCAGTCATCGGCCGAGGGTCGGACCCTGGCCGTCGTCGAACGCGCCCACCGGGGCGCGCTGGAGAAGCAGTTCTTCGACGCGCTCTACCTCGCCACCGAACTGAACCGCCAACTCGGCGGCCTGGACGTGCTGTTGCGCGGCCAGGCGGCCACCCATGCGGTGCGGGCCCGGCCGCTGCCGGAGCTGCGGCTCGGCGACACCACCGTCACCACCCTCGCCGACCCGCGGAGCGGCCTGCGCACGCTCATCGAGGCCGGGGTACGGGTCTGGGTCGAGGAGTCGGCGCTGGCCGCCTTCGGCTTCACCGGCCCGCTGGACGGCGTGCTGTTGGACGGCGTGCGGATCGCGGCGGACGGCGAACTCGCCCTGCGCTGGCCGGAGTACCGGATGGTCTGCTTCCTGTGAGCGCGGGGCCCGAGCGCGGGCCCCGCTCACCCCACCGAAACCGCACTGAACCAAACCGAAAGGAGTCGGAGCGGGTATGACTAGCACCCGGACCGGCGCGCGACGCCCGGTCATCACCGCCTGGTCGGCGGTGTCGCCGTTCGGGATCGGCCGGGCCGCCTTCGCCCAGGGCCTGCGCGAACGGCGCGCCACCGCGACCGCCCTGGCACCGGAACTCGCCCGGACCTCCGACGGCACCGCCTGCGTCGTCCCCGGCTTCGACCCGCGCACCGTGCTCGGCCGCAAGGGCACCCGGTCGATGGACCGGGTCACCGGCCTCGCCGTCACCGCGGTCGGCGCGCTGCTCGACGACGGCGGGCGCAACCGCGCGGTCGGCACCGGCGAGCGCGCCGCGCTCGCCCTCGGCACCACCACCGGCAGCGCCCAGAGCATGATGGACTTCACCCGGGACTCCTTCACCGGCGAGATGCCGTTCTTCGTCGACCCGGCCAAGTTCCCCAACACCGTGATGAACTGCGCCGCCGGCCAGTGTGCCATCTGGTACCAGCTCAAGGGCCCCAACGCGACCATCGCCGGCGGCCGGGTGGCCGGCCTGCACGCACTCAGCTACTCCCGCCGCCTGCTCGGCGCCGGGCGGGCGCAGACCGTGTTGTGCGGCGCGGCCGAGGAGTTCTCCGCGGCCCGCGCCTGGCTGGAGCACCACGCCGCCGAGGGCGCCGGCGCGGCCGCGCTCGGCGAGGGCTGCGCCGTCCTGCTCGTCGAACCGCCGGCCGACGAGGGCGCCGAACAGCCGGTGCTGGCCGAGGTGCTGGCCGTCGAACTCGGCGTGGCCCTGAATGGCGACGTCCGGCCCGCGCTGGCCCGGACGCTGCGCCGGGCGCTGGACCAGGCCGGGATCGAGCCCGGCCGGGTGGCCGTGGTCGCCCGTTCCGGGGCCCCCGGGCCGGAGGGCGACGCGGAGCGCGCCGCTCTGCACGAGGTGCTGGGCGGCGCGGATGCCGTCGACCTCACCCCGGCCGAGCTGATCGGCGACACCGGCGCGGCCGCCGCCGCCTTCCAGGCAGCCGCGCTGCTCGCGTACGCCGAGGACCGGGCGGGCGCCGCGGCCGGGCAGATCGGCCTGATCACCTCGGTGGACCGCGCCGGGTCGGTCGGCTGCGCCGTGCTGGGCCTGCGCTGACGATTCCCGTCAGCCGAACGAACGCCAACAACGCATCAACGGAAAGAAAGAGGGCCGACCGATGACGAGCGCACCGCTCGCTGTGCTGGACCTGGAGGAGCTGCGCGAGGTGGTCGCGAAGGTCCTCGACATCGAGGTGGACGAACTCACCGACGACGCCGACTTCATGGACGACCTGGAGGTCGACTCGCTGATGGCCCTGGAGGTCGTCGTGGTGCTGGAGAAGAAGTACGGCGTGAAGATCCCCGAGACCGAGCTGAAGCAGTTCACCTGCCTCGCCAAGGCGTACGAACTGCTGCTGGCGAAGGTGCGGGCGAGCTGATGGTGCTCGCCACCGCACGCCCGGTGCCGGCGCGGGCCACACCGCTGGCCGGTCCGGTCGAGGTGGTCGCGGCGGACTGGCCGCGCGCCGCCGTCCGGTTCACCGTCGCGGCCGGGGAGCCGGTGCTGCCCGGCCACTACCCGGGCTTCCCGATCTTCCCCGGGGTCTGCCTGCTCGATCTCACCCACGCCGCGGTGCTCGCCACCGCCGCCGACACGGACCCGGTACCCGAGCTCGCCGAGGTGGAGTCGACCCGGTTCATCGGCCCGGTCTACCCCGGCGACGTCCTCGGCGTCGAGCTCGACTGGCGCGAGAAGGACGGCGGCCGGCAGTGCCGCGCGGTGATCCGCTCGCCCCGCGGTGACGCCGCCAAGCTGCGGCTGCGCTACACCGGCGAGGTGACCCGATGACCGGACAGGCGCAGATCCGCGCCCGGCTGCCGCACCGCTTCCCGATGCTGCTGGTCGACCGGGTGCTCGAGCTCGAACCCGGCCGGCACCTCACCGCGGTCAAGGCGGTGACCTGCAACGAGCCCTGGTACGCCGAGCTCGGCCCGGACACCCCCGAGGAAGGCTTCGGCTACCCGCAGTCGCTGCTGGTCGAGTCCTGGTGCCAGAGCGCCGGGCTGCTCGCCACCTGGGACGACCCCAACCCCGACGTGCTCACCGGGCAGGTGATGCTGTTCGGCAGCATGTCCGGGGTGGTCTTCCACCACCCGGTGCTGCCTGGGGACGTCCTGGAGCACCGGGTGCGGATCTCCCGCGCGGTCGGCGACACCGTGATCTTCGAGGGCGAGAGCCTGGTCGCCGGCCGGCCGGTTCTGACCGTGGGCTCCGTGGTGGTCGCGATGCGCCCGGCCGAGGTGCTGCGCCCGAACCCGGGGGCAGAGGCGTGAAGTCGACCCACGACACCGATGGAGGAGCGATGGAGGAGAACACCTCGCGGGTGGCGCTGGTCACCGGGGGATCGCGCGGGATCGGCCGCGCCACCGTGCTGGCGCTGGCCCGGGACGGCTTCGACGTGGCGTTCTGCTACCGGGCCGACGAGGAGGCCGCGCGCCGGCTGGAGGAGGAGGCCGCGCAGACCGGCGTCCGGGTGCTGGCCCGGAAGACGGACGTGACCGCCGCCGCCCCGGTGCGCGAGCTGGTCGCCGAGGTCGAGGAGAACCTCGGCCCGGTCGACGCGCTGGTCACCGCGGCCGGCATCACCCGGGACAACCCCCTGGTGCTGATGACCGACGAGCAGTGGCAGGAGGTCATCGACACCAACCTGGGTGGCGTCTACCACGTCTGCCGCGCCGTGGTGTTCGGCATGATGAAGCGCAAGTCCGGCGCCATCGTGAACATCTCCTCGGTCGCCGGGGTGTACGGGCACGCCACCCAGTCCAACTACTCGGCGTCCAAGGCCGGGATCATCGGCTTCTCCCGCGCGCTGGCCAAGGAGACCGGCCGGTACGGGATCCGGGTCAACACCGTCGCGCCGGGCTTCATCGAGACCGACATGACGGCGGCCATCGAGGGCCGGGCACTCAAGGACGTCATGGCGTCCATCCCGCTCAAGCGGATGGGCCGGGCCGAGGAGGTCGCCGACCTGGTCGGCTACCTGGTCTCGGACCGAGCGCAGTACGTCACCGGCGCCGTGCTGCAGATCGACGGCGGCATCACCATCTGACCAGCCGAACCACCGAGAGAGGCGGCACCATGGCGCGCAAACCGCCGCGCTGGTACTTCTCGTTCCGCAGCCCGTACTCCTGGATGGCCTACCGCGACCTGATCGGGCGCTACCCGGACGTCGCCGAGGCGGTCCAGTGGCTGCCGTTCTGGGAGCCGGACGAGCAGCACCACGAGCACCTGGAACACAGCGGCGTGCGGCTGCCGTACGTCCCGATGTCCCGGGAGAAGCACCTGTACATCCTTCAGGACGTCCGGCGGCTCGCCCGTGAGCGCGAGCTGGAGATGGTCTGGCCGGTGGACCGCGAACCCCGCTGGGAGGTCTCCCACCTGGCCTACCTGGTGGCCGAGGAGCACGGCCGGGGCCGGGAGTTCATCGACCGGGTCTACCGCGCCCGCTGGCAGGACGGCCTGGACATCTCCGACCCTGCCGTGATCGCCGCCCTCGGCCCCGAGCTCGGCCTCGACCCCGACCTGCTCGGCGGCGCGAGCGCCGACCCGGCCGTCCGCGAGCGCGGCCTGACCGCGCTGGCCGCGGTGCACCGCGACGGCGTCTTCGGCGTGCCGTACTTCATCGACGGCTTCGAGAAGTTCTGGGGTGTGGACCGGCTGCCCGGCTTCGTCGCCTCGGTGCGGGCCCGCACCGCCACCGGCGTCACCGCCTGACCGCACCGCACCACCACCAGCCCGCATCAACGGAAGAGGAACCCGACACCATGGCCACCAACCCCTTCGAGGACGACAGCGCCTCCTACTACGTCCTCGTCAACGAGGAGAACCAGCACTCGCTGTGGCCGGTCTTCGCCGAGGTGCCGGCCGGCTGGACGGTCGTGCACGGTCAGGCGGGCCGGCAGGAGTGCCTGGACTACGTCAACGAGAACTGGATCGACATGCGCCCCCGCAGCCTGGTCACGGCGATGGGGGAATGATCCCCGGCGAACTCGTGCCCGGCCCGTGCATTTCGCGCGGGCCGGGCGTCGTCGTGCATGGGAATGCCGGATCCGGACGCGCGCCGGGGGCCGTGCGGCCCCCCGTTGGCAGCTTGATGCACCGAGGATT
The DNA here is from genome assembly GCF_042885395.1 of Kitasatospora sp. NPDC058063. Classification (NCBI taxonomy): domain Bacteria; kingdom Bacillati; phylum Actinomycetota; class Actinomycetes; order Kitasatosporales; family Streptomycetaceae; genus Kitasatospora; species Kitasatospora sp. NPDC058063. The sequence goes on along the minus strand of NZ_JBHVSD010000018.1, from coordinate 7,250 downwards.
GTGACCCCCCCTCGGTGAGTGCCACAGTGGTCCGTAGCTGCCCCGAACGGACCTGTCGGCTTCCTGCGAGACATTGCCGGGCCGTCCCGGGGCCGATGACGAATCTCCCAAGAATTCGATTTCCGGGATTCCGCGACAGCGGTTCGATCCCGCTCGAAACGACGGCCAGGGGTGGAACGAAAAGCATGTTCGGCGGAGACAGGACAGCCCTGACAGCCGCTCAGGCGGGAATTTGGTTCGCCCAGCAACTGGACCCCGACAATCCGGTCTTCAACGCCGCCGAATACCTGGAGATCCGGGGCGGCGTCGACGCGGCGCTGCTGGAGACCGCGCTGCGGCAGGTGGTCACCGAGGCCGAGACCCTGCGGGTGCGGATCGAGCAGGACGGCGAGCAGCTGTGGCAGACGGTCGGGCCGGTGCCCGGCCGGGTGCTGGAGGTCGTCGACCTCACCGGCGAGCCGGATCCCGAGGCCGCCGCCCTCGCCCGGATGCGCCAGGCCATGGCCGTCCCCGTCGATCCCGGCCGCGACCCGCTGTTCCGTTTCGAACTGCTGAAGGTCGCCGCCGAACGGCACCTGTGGTTCTACTGCTACCACCACGTGGTGGTGGACGGTTTCACCGTCGCCCTGCTCGCCCGGCGCGCCGCGGAGGTCTACACCGCGCTCGCCACCGGTGAGCCCTGCCCGGCGAACCCGTTCGGCCCGCTGGCCGACCTGGTCGCCGCCGACCAGGAGTACCGGGCCTCCGCGCTGTTCACCGAGGACCGCGACTGGTGGGCCGACAAGCTCGCCGACTGCCCGGAGCCGGCCGGCCTGGCCGCGCGCAAGCCCGTCCTTGCGCACGGACTGGTGCGCCGCACCGCCTTCCTGCCCGCCGAGCACCTGGACGCGCTGCGCGACACCGCCCGCGAGGCCGGAGCCACCTGGCCCGCCGTCGTCGCCACCGCCGCCGCTCTCTACCTCCAGCGCGCCACCGGTGCCGCCGAGGTGGTGCTCGGCCTGCCGGTCGCCACCCGGCTCGGCCGGGCCGCCCGCACCCTGCCCGGCATGGTCTCCAACGTCGTGCCGGTGCGGATCGTGATCGACCCCGCCACCACCCACGCCGAGGCCCTGCGGCAGGTCAGCGCCGAACTGCGCGGCGCGCTCAAGCACCAGCGTTACCGCTACGAGGACCTGCGCCGCGACCGCCGGCTGCTCGCCGACGACCAGCGGCTCACCGGGCCCGAGATCAACATCATGATGTTCGACTACGACCTGTGCTTCGGGCCGCACCGAGCCGTCGTGCACAACCTGTCGATCGGCCCCTCCGACGACCTCTCGATGATCGTCTACGACCGCTCGGACGGCCGCGGCCTCCAAGTCGACTTCGACGCCAACCCCGAGCTGTACACCGAGGCCGAACTCGCCGCCCACCAGGACCGCTTCCTCGGCTTCCTGGCCAACCTTGCCGCCACCGGTCCGGAGCAGCCGGTCGGCCGCACCGACCTGCTCGGCGCCGCCGAGCGCGAGCTCGTCCTCGACACCCACAACGACACCGCCCACGACGTCCCGCCGGCCACCCTGACCGACCTGCTGGCCGACCGGGCCGCCGCCTGCCCCGAGGCCGTCGCGCTCGCCTTCGAGGGCCGCACCCTCAGCTACCGCGAACTGCACGAACGTGCCGACCGGCTCGCCCACCTGCTGGCCGGGCGCGGCGCCGGTCCCGAGCGGCGGGTCGCCCTCGCCGTGCCCCGCTCCGAGGAGCTGGTCGTCGCGTTGCTCGCCGTGCTCAAGACCGGCGCCGCCTACCTGCCCGTCGACCCGGACTACCCCGCCGAGCGGATCAACCTGCTGCTGACGGACGCCCGGCCCACCCTGCTGCTCACCACCACGGCCGTCCACGACCGGCTCCCGGCCGACCTTCCCGTCCCGCACCTGCTGCTGGACGACCCCGGCCTTGCCCCGCGGCTCGCCGAGTGCCCCGCCGGGCCGCCGGCCGTCCGCCGGCACCCGGACCACCCGGCGTACGTCATCTACACCTCCGGCTCCACCGGCCGCCCCAAGGGGGTCCTGGTCCCGCACCGGGGCATCGTCAACCGACTGCTCTGGATGCAGGACGCGTACGGGCTGCGCGCCGACGACCGGGTGCTGCAGAAGACCCCGTCCGGCTTCGATGTCTCCGTCTGGGAGTTCTTCTGGCCGCTGATCCAGGGCGCCACCCTGGTGCTGGCCCGGCCCGAGGGCCACAAGGACCCGGCCTACCTCGCCGAGCTGATCCGTGAGCAGGGCGTCACCACCGCGCACTTCGTGCCGTCCATGCTCCAGGTCTTCCTCCAGGAGCCGGCCGCAGCCCGGTGCACCGGCCTGCGCCGGGTGATCACCAGTGGCGAGGCGCTGCCCGAGGAGACCCAGCGCCGGCTCCTGGGCCTGCTCCCCGGCACCGAACTGCACAACCTGTACGGCCCCACCGAAGCCTCCGTCGACGTCACGGCCTGGCCGTGCGCCGACCGTCCCGGCCCGGTGCCGATCGGCCGTCCGGTCTGGAACACCCGCGTCTACGTCCTGGACGCCGGCCTGCGCCCGGCAGCCCCCGGCGCGCCCGGCGAGCTGTACCTGGCCGGTGTCCAGCTGGCCCGTGGCTACCTCGACCGTCAGGGCCTGACCGCCGAGCGCTTCGTCGCCGACCCGTACGGCCCGCCCTGCTCCCGGATGTACCGCACCGGCGACCTCGCGAGCTGGGGCGAGGACGGCGCGCTGCGCTACCTCGGCCGCACCGACGACCAGGTGAAGATCCGCGGCTTCCGGATCGAACTCGGCGAGATCGAGGCCGTGCTGGCCCAGCACCCGCAGCTCGCGGCGGTCGCCGTACTGGCCCGCGAGGACCGCCCCGGTGACCGCCGGCTGGTCGGCTACCTGGTGCCCGTCCCCGGCACCGCCCCCGACCACGCCGAGGTCCGCGCCCACCTGGCCGCCCGGCTGCCCGACCACCAGGTGCCCGCCGCCCTCGTCACCCTCGACCGGCTGCCCGTCACCCCCAACGGCAAGCTCGACCGCAAGGCCCTGCCCGCACCCGACCTCGCCGCCGCCGTCTCCTCGCGCGGCCCGCGCACCCCGCGCGAGGAGATCGTCTGCGAGCTGTTCGCCGAAGTGCTCGGCCTGCCCCGGATCGGCGTCGACGACAACTTCTTCGACCTCGGCGGACACTCCCTGCTCGCCACCCGCCTGATCAACCGCGTCCGCGAGACCTTCGGCGTCCAGCTCACGATCCGCAGCCTCTTCGAGGCCCCCACCCCGGCGCTGTACGGCGCACGGCTCGACGACGACAGCCGCAGCGAGGACCCGCTCGACGTCCTGCTGCCGCTGCGGCCGTACGGCGAACGCCCCGCGCTGTTCTGCGTGCACCCGGCCGGCGGGCTCAGCTGGTGCTACGCCGGGCTGATCAAGCACCTCGGCGCCGGGCACCCGGTCTACGGCCTGCAGGCGCGCGGCCTCGACGGCGGCGGCGAACTGCCGGGCAGCTTCGAGGAGATGGCGCAGGACTACCTGCGGCAGATCCGCAAGGTCCAGCCGACCGGGCCGTACCACCTGCTCGGCTACTCCTCCGGCGGCATCGCGGCCCACGTGATCGCCTCCCAGCTGGAGCGCGAGGGCGAACAGGTCGGGCTGCTCGCCATCCTGGACACCTATCCCGGCCAGACCCTGGCCGAGCTCGGCGAGCAGGAGATCCTGGCCGACCTGCTGCGCTGGGTCGGCTACGACCGGCGCCGACTCGGCCGCAAGCCGCTGGAGTTCGACCAGGTGGTCGAGCTGCTGCGCAAGCTCGGCAGCTCGCTGGCCAGCCTGGAGCGGCACCACATCGAGGCGATCGGCCGGGTCTACGCCAACAACCGCGAGCTGGTGCACGAGTTCGAGCCGGCGCGGTACGGCGGGGACGCGGTGGTGATCGTCGCCTCGCGCGACAAGGTCGACATCTCGCCCACCCCGGACACCTGGAGCCCGTACGTGGCCGGGCGGATCACCCCGTACTACCTGGAGCGCAACCACAACGACCTGATGAAGCCCGGTGCGCTCGCCGAGATCGGCCGGATCCTCGCCGACGAGCTGCGCGCCCTCGAGGCCCGGGGTCTCTGACCTCGGCCCCGGCCCGTTGGCCCGGGCCGTGCCCGCAGCTCCTCCTGACGCAACACCGAACCGTTCGAGGGTGGATAAACCATGTCCGAAACCGGGAACGCCCGGGTGCCCCTGCCCGCCGCCGACATCACCGACCTGATCGCGGCCCAGGCGGCGCGCACCCCGGACGCCGTCGCCGTGCTCAGCGGCGGGCGGCAGCTGACCCACGCCGAGCTGGACGCCCGGACCAACCGGCTCGCCCGGTTGCTGGTGCGGCACGGGGTCGGTCCCGAGCGGTTCGTCGCGGTGGCGCTGCCCCGCACGGTGGACCAGATGGTCGTGCTGCTCGCCGTGCTCAAGACCGGCGCCGCGTACGTGCCGCTGGACCCGGACTACCCGGCGGACCGGGTCAGCTACATCCTCCAGGAATCCTCGCCCGCAATTGTGTTGACGGATCGTCAGTTCGGGATGCCGGACGCGGGTGCGCCCGTGCTGTACCTCGACGAGGCACTGGCCGCCGCCGAGGAGCTGCCCTCCGGTCCGCTGACCGGGAGGAAGCTGCACCCCGCCAACCCGGCGTACGCGATCTACACCTCGGGCTCCACCGGGCGGCCGAAGGGTGTGGTGATCCAGCGCTCCGGGCTGCTCAACCTCCTGCTCGGGATGGCCGAGCTCTTCCCGATGGCCGAGACGGACCGGATGGCCGCCGTCACCACCATCGCCTTCGACATCGCCGAACTGGAGCACTACCTGCCGCTGCTGGCCGGCGCCGGCGTGGTGATCGCGTCGCGCGAGACCGTTCGCGACCCGGCCCGGCTGGCCGAGTTGATCGCCGGCGCCGGCGTGACCCACCTTCAGGCCACCCCCGCGCTCTTCCAGGCCATGGCCGCCGAACAGCCGGACTCCCTGCGGGGGTTGCAGATGATGGTCGGCGGCGAGGCGCTGTCGCCCGCGCTCGCCGACGCCATGGCCGGGCTCGGCGACCGCGTCACCAACGTCTACGGGCCGACCGAGACCAGCATCTGGTCCACCACCGCCGAGGTGACCGTCGGCGGCGGCCGGCCGGCCATCGGGCGGCCGATCCGCAACACCTGGGTGCGGGTGCTGGACGCCGCGCTGCGGCCCGTCCGCGACGGCGAGACCGGCGAGCTGTACCTCGCGGGCGACGGCCTGGCGCGCGGCTACCTGGGCCGCCCCGGTCTGACCTCCGAGCGCTTCCTCGCGGACCCGTACGGCCCGGCCGGCACGCGGATGTACCGCACCGGCGACCTGGTGCGCCAGGACGCGGACGGCCTGCTGCACTACCTCGGCCGGGTCGACGACCAGGTGAAGATCCGCGGCTTCCGGATCGAGCTCGGCGAGATCGAGTCGGTGCTGGCCCGGCACGAGTCCGTCGCCCAGGCCGCCGTGGTGGCCCGGGAGGACCGGCACGGCGACAAGATGCTCGTCGCCCATCTGATCCCCCCGGTCGGCGACGAGCTGCCGGAGGAAGCAGAACTGCGTTCGTACATCGGTGAGTTGCTCCCGGACCACATGATTCCGGCGGCGTTCGTCGGGATGGACGCGTTCCCGATCACCCCGAACGGCAAGCTGGACCGCAAGGCCCTGCCCGCGCCCGACTTCGGCGCCGCCCGGACGGCCCGGCGGCCCCGGACGCCGCACGAGGAACTGCTCTGCGCGATGTTCGCGGACCTGCTCGGCGTGCCGGACCTCGGCATCGACGACGACTTCTTCAAGTTCGGCGGGCACTCGCTGCTCGCCACCCGCCTGGTCGGCCGCGTCCGGGCGGCGCTCGGCGTCGAACTCGCCGTCCGTACGGTCTTCGAGGCGCCCACCGTCGTGGCCCTGGCCGCGCGGCTCGCCGACGCGGGCACCGCCCGCCCGGCGGTCGAGGCCCTGGCCGCCCGGCCGGAGCGGGTACAGCTGTCGTACGCGCAGCGGCGGCTCTGGTTCCTGCACCGGCTGGAGGGGCCGAGCGCCACCTACAACCTGCCGTACGCGCTGCGGCTCTCGGGCGCGCTGGACCGGGCCGCGCTGGCGCAGGCGCTGGCGGACGTGGTCGGGCGGCACGAGAGCCTGCGCACGGTGTTCCCCGAGGACGGGGGCGTGCCGTACCAGCGGGTGCTGGAGGGCGTGGCGCCGGAGTTCACGGTCGAGGAGACCGCCGAGGCGGAGCTGACGGGGGCGCTGTCGGCGGCCGCCGGGGTCGGCTTCGAGCTGGAGACTGAAATCCCGGTGCGCGCGCGGCTGTTCGCGATCGGCGAGACCGACCACGTGCTGCTGCTGACCATCCACCACATCGCCGCGGACGGCTGGTCGCTGGCACCGCTGGGTGCGGACCTCGCGGCGGCGTACGGGGCCCGCCTGAACGGCACGGCCCCGCAGTGGGCGCCGCTGCCCGTCCAGTACGCCGACTTCACCCTCTGGCAGCGCGAGCTGCTCGGTGAGGAGGGCGACCCGGAGAGCGTGATCGCCCGGCAGCTGGAGTTCTGGAAGAGTGAACTGGCTGGCGCCCCCGAGCAGGTGGAACTCCCGACGGACCGGCCGCGTCCGGCGGTGGCGACCTACCGGGGCGGCAACGTGCCGTTCGCCGTGCCGGCCGAGGTGCACCAGGGCCTGCTGGCGCTGGCGCGCACGGAGCGGTCGACGCTGTTCATGGTGGTGCAGGCCGGTCTGGCCACGCTGCTGAACCGGCTGGGGGCGGGGGAGGACCTGCCGATCGGCGGCGCCGTCGCGGGCCGCTCCGACGAGGCGCTGGACGAGCTGGTCGGCTTCTTCGTGAACACGGTGGTGCTGCGGACGGACGCGTCGGGCGACCCGACCTTCCGCGAGCTGCTGGGCCGGGTCCGGGAGTCGGACCTGGCGGCGTTCGCGCACCAGGACGTGCCGTTCGAGCGGCTGGTGGACGCGGTCAGCCCGGACCGTTCGCTGGCCCGGCACCCGCTGTTCCAGGTGATGCTGGTCCTGCAGAACAACCAGCAGGCCCGCTTCGAACTCCCGGGGATCCAGGCCGGCCTGGACCGGGTGGACGCGGGCGTGGCGAAGTTCGACCTCGCCTTCGAGCTGACCGAGCGGGCCGGGGGCGGGATCGAGGGTCTGGTCGAGTACGCGACCGACCTGTTCGACCACGGTACGGTGGAGCGGATCGTCGAGCGGTTCGTG